>JBHIEI010000141.1:0-1506 GCA_046760555.1 Bathyarchaeia archaeon | reverse complement strand
GTCTCCACCTTCCAGTTATCTTCCTGCTTAAGGCCACCCTAGAGTTCTCCTCAGCGCATACGGGACGGGAAAGCTTGAGTTCGGCCACGTCGCCCTTAATACTCGTCACATGACCAACCGTTATGGCGGTGCCCACATCCAACAGAAGATTCTCCCCAGTGCTGATCCTCTTGACCTCTCTCAGCTCCTTGGTGCCGACGGCCCTCTCGAAGAGGCTTATCTCGAGCGAGAGATCGAAACGGGTCGGGGGAAGCGTCCCAGGATCGCCGACAACATTACCAATAAGCCCATCAGCCTTGGTGAGAGAGGGGTCGAGAAGAGTTCCGACCCCGACTAGGCCTCCGCACTTAGCCTCGTTGACGGATCGTCCCGCGGCTTGGAGGCTGACGACTTCGGTGAAGAGCGGCTCATATGTAGGCTTGCTGGTTGGGCTGCGGACGCCGGGCCTTATCTCTATCTCGTCGCCGACCTTGAATAGGCCTTGGGTGATCGTTCCACCGATGACGCCGCCGACAAGTTTCTCCACGGGGACTCCAGGCCTGTTCACATCGAAGGATCGGACCACAAACATCTTGGGAGGCTTAGCTGGGTCACGGTGAGGCGTGGGGATATGCTCCTCAACCGCGTAGAGGAGTAGATCAGTATTCACGTTGTGCTGCGCTGAGACCGGGATTATAGGCGCCCCCTCCGCGATCGAGCCCTTAACGAACCTGAGGATCTCTTTGTAATTCTCTAGGGCCTGTTCCTTATCGACCAGATCGATCTTGTTCTGGACGATCACAATGTTCTTGATCCCTATGATCTCTATGGCTGCCAGATGCTCCCTCGTCTGAGGTTGAGGACACGGCTCATCGGCAGCGATAACCAAGATGACCCCGTCCATTACAGCCGCGCCAGAAAGCATAGTGGCCATCAAGGCTTCATGGCCCGGAGCATCAACAAAACTGACAGCCCTGACGAAGATGCCTTTTGATCCGCATCTGGGGCAGATTTCGCTTGTGGAGTAATTGCGGGGAGGCTGACACTTCGGGCAACGATAAATAGGCGCATCTGCGTAGCCGAGTTTGATCGTGATTCCCCGCTTCAGCTCCTCACTATGCCTCGCAGCCCAGACTCCGGTGAGAGCCTCGACCAATGTGGTCTTCCCATGATCGACGTGACCGATTGTGCCTATGTTAAACTCAGGCTGACGCGGTAGTCCAGCACTCCCTGACATCCTATCACAAACCCTACTCGCTGAAGAGACTGTAAAACATACGGATATAACCGACTAAATAAAGATTCTTAAAGTTGCCCCTTCTTTAGGAGCCGTTTCCGAGGAAAGTGTGATGCCCTAAATCGTGAAAAAGCAAGTCGCACACCAATAGAGTTGGGGACATCACGTTAAGACAAACTATATTCCCTTGTTTTCCAAAATCTCCTTCGCTTGACTCAAAGTCTTCCCTATCCTTCTCCAGTGGGAACCCCGCCAGTAGACCTTACCACAGCCAGGGCACTCCCAGAATT
>JBHIEI010000140.1:0-1571 GCA_046760555.1 Bathyarchaeia archaeon | reverse complement strand
TTGTCGAGCACGCTGAGGGGCTGGGTCTAGTCAGCGGCCTCGTCACAAACGGTAGGAGACTCAGCGACGCCACGTATCTCGACGACCTCGTCAGGGCTGGGATCGACCACATTCAGATCACCGTTGAGTCTCACCAGGAAACCGTCCACGACAAGATCACGGGAGCGCCGGGAAGCTGGAGGGAGACAGTGATGGGCCTCAAGAACGCCATAGCCACGCCGGTCTACACCCTAACAAACACAACCCTCAATCGATATAACGTTAAAGACATCCTCAAAACGGTGGACTTCCTCCATAACCTCGGCCTCAAACATTTCGCCTGCAACGGCCTCATATACTCCGGAAAAGCACCGAAGGTAGCCAAGGAGTTCGCCATCCAAGAGTCTGAACTTGAACCCGTTCTCACGCGGATAAGGGATCACGCCCGAACCCTAGGCATGGAGTTCATATGGTATACGCCGACGGAGTACTGCGTCCTCGACCCTGTGAGCCTAGAGTTGGGCATGAAGTGCTGCAGTGCTTGCCACATCGCCATGGCAGTCGAGCCAGACGGAAAAGTCATCCCCTGCCAGAGCTATTTTGAACCCCTCGGCAACATCCTCACCGACGATTGGAAGAAAATCTGGAACCACCCCCTCTGCCAAGACCTTAGAGGCCGCAGGTACGCGCCTGAGAAATGCGTTGACTGCCCCCAATTGCCCATTTGTGGGGCCGGCTGTCCCCTGAAGGTGAAGCAAGGAGCTTACCTCTGTGTGGAATCGCTTTCGAGATAGGAGAAGGCACAGGCGAGAATTCTTAATTGATGCGAGCGTTGGTTAAGCGCAAAGAGAAACTAAAAGAGACTGAATCCTGTTGGGGGTATGTCTCCCTTGATAACCGTCCCCGTGGCTCCGTCTAAGAGGATGTTGTATCGCTCTCCCTTGTACTCATAAACGATGAACCATATGGGGGCGTGCAAGTAAACCGAATCGCCGACGAGGAGGTCGTTTTTCATCTCTATGATCCTGTCGACGTCTTGTTTCGCCAGAAACCGGTGATGGCTCTCAATCTGCTGTCTAGCCAGCTCCACCGCCTCCCCCTTGTCCATCTCGCTGTTCAAAACCTTGGCGAACTTCTCGATCTTTCGGAAATCGTAGGGGACTTTCCCCTCGATGGGGACGTCGTACTCTCTTGTGGGGAACTCCGTGGCCTTCCTCGCCAAAATCAGCCAGTTGTATTTTTTCTCGATTTTTCCTTCCTTCATCACCGGAGGGACTAGTCGTTCAAAAACGCCTTTATAGGTGCTCGTAGCGGTTACTGGAACGATCCAAAAGGGCAGGTACATCAGGCTTTTCTCCAGGATCTTTGATGATCTAGCGAGGTTTCGGGGCTTTAGGAAGCCGGATCGCATCCAGCTGCGCACAAGTTCCTCGGCTTGAGTGGGATCATACTCGTTGAGGATCATGGAGTGCTCGAGGGTGAAGGCCCTGCCCGTTTCTATAACGCACGTGAAGCCGCAGTATCGGCAAGTGGCAAGGATCTCGCCAGGGTTAAATGGGATGGGGGCGCCGCAGTGGGAGCATCGAATCTCT
>JBHIEI010000139.1:0-1659 GCA_046760555.1 Bathyarchaeia archaeon | reverse complement strand
CAATCACCCCTGCGTTATATACCGTGAAGGGGGACGTTACTGGGTAAAATGATCGGTTACCACCACACATGCACGGGCAAGCACTGAATTGGGTTGGTCAAAAATGAGTGGCGTGGAGGGGGAACCTTGCGAACGTCCTAAGAGTTTTACGGGAAAAGATCGAGACTCTGGAAGGCGAGACAAGTTGTAGCTCTCTCTGTCTCAGTGTTGGCGCCTAGATCTATCGCCTAATGACCACACCCCCACGCCTATGGGGTCTCAGGCTTCTTCTAAATTTCTTATCAAAATCCGAAATCTTGGAGAAGCTCGTCTCCTGATGCTAACACGCCTAAAATAGGAGGAGATATTTTAGTCGAAATGTGATAATTATAAGTAGGAGTTATCGATGAGGGTTAAAGCTGCAATTGATCCTTTAACGATTTTTCTAGCGATGATTTTCATTGCCTCCGCTTTGCCCTCCACAATTTCGGGGTTTAGGTTCAGCACGACTCATAGTCAAGTTCCAGTGAAGATGCGACCGGAGTCAGGGATCACAGAAGGATACGTCTTATCAAAACATCCAGATTATAGAACAGATGACCGTAACTACACACGGAGCGACACGCTTTATGTTTGGGTATGGTCTTCTAGGCTTAATCCAGAAGATGTGAGGGACCACTACTGCCAACTCACACTTGACGAGTACCCGCAACGACCGACATTCTTTCTTAATTACGACCAGAACATGACACCACAATATTCCTACACAGGATCCTTCAACCTATCAAGGTTGGAGAAGACCGGCGATTGGGAGGTCCAAATATTCTTAAAGTCTAATCCACCAAAACCCATAATTTTCGATGAGGAGGTGGTGATCCACGTTTCAGAGATTGCGCCACCACCAAAATACACCTTGACGACAACAACTACAATAGGAGGGATGACGGACCCGATGCCTGGATCATATTCTTATACCGCTGGAGCCGTCCTAACTGTGAGAGCGATTCCCGATTCAGGATTTGTCCTTGATCATTGGGAACTTGATGGAGTTAATGTGGGAGCGCCCAATCCAATCAGTGTCACCATGGACACACATCACACCCTACGTGCAGTGTTTACAACCTCACCCCCACCAGCTCCCCATGAGGTGTGGCAGGTGGTCATGCCCTACGTCGTGCCGATGGGGCTGCTCACCCTTTTTGGAGTGACTGCGTACATTATAGTGAGGGGGAGACGAAGGCGGATCCGAGAAGAAATCAAGGAAACAGAATATAGGATTACCCTAGAGGTTGCTAGGCTCGAAGCAGCGCTTCAGGAGCTGGACAACCTTTTAGAAAAGGGGGTCATAAGCAGGGAAAGATATGAAGCCATGCGAAGGGAAATCGAAGACGAGCTTACGAGAATCCGAGGCCTAAAACGCTAGTCCTCCAGGCAGTAGCTTAAGAAGCCCCTCGTATTCTCTTAGTTTTTTACAGGCGTTTTCCCTGAAGCCCTCGTATTCTGTCTTCATCTTCCGATACATAGTCTCACTGATCTTTCCACGATTAAAATCCTCGTCGAGCTTGCTCAGCACACGGTCTAAACTCCTCTTGTTCAAGAGAAGCTGAATAACCTCTGAGGGTACGGGGAAGTGCTTCCGAGGAATCTCTATGATGGGTCCTACCGGTTCCCTGAGGATCT
>JBHIEI010000138.1:0-1693 GCA_046760555.1 Bathyarchaeia archaeon | reverse complement strand
GCATCCTCGTCAAGGATGATCATTTCAAAAGGTGATTTCTGATCCGGCGCGAGTATTTCTAGTGGTTTTATCGAGGTGTGTATGGGCTCTGCTTCAATCACAGCACCAGTTTCGTCGTAGAAGACGGGGACGACCTCGACCACGATATTTTCTGCGGCGATGTTTTGAACCTCACCCACCACATGGAAGAAATCACCCTCGTAGATCTTCCCCGTGAAGAACTCCTTGTATTTCCCATACCGCATATATGAGCTGTGGCTGAGGATCTCCGCACTGGCACTATCAGACGCTTGGGCTCCTAGAGACGGGAGAAGGATGGGAGTGAGGGCGATGATCGCGATCAGCCCCAGAATAGGGATTCTGGAGAACGGTCTAGGTTGAGACTTTCCCATTCTTTATCAATAGTCATGGTTGCTTTAACGGTTTTTTGATGGCGATTCATTAGTCGTCTAGAAGTTACTACAGCTAACGATGAGATCGCGATGTTACTGGGACACCGTCTACTCCACCCCACGTCTCCGAATCTGGAGCTAGTGTGTGACGGGGGGCAGTGATCAGAAAGGAGTCAATCCAAGTGGGATAAGCGGTAAAATCAGCAACACCCGAATGGCCCCAATGGCAAACACCGTGAGCAGTACGATCAGAGCATATCGCCCTCTCCGGATCTCCCCTTCTGGCAGGGCACGACCGTAAACAAGGGCGATCCTGTATCCCAATACCACGGCGAAAACGGGCGACAGCCCCGCGAACACAGGTAACAGCCAAGCAATCCTGGTTGTTACCATTCCCACCGCTCCCAAGGCGACGAGCATCGTTATGACCGTGGCGAGAACGTCTTGAGATAGGCAGTAGATCAAACCTGTCGAGGACACTGTCCTAAGCTCTACCGAGAAGCCCCTGAACTTGGATATCGCATAGGCGATTATGACGATCACGAGGGGCCATAGTATGATCAAGGCGAACATGGATCCGAGGAATATCTCAAGTTTTCTCGCCGGACCCTCAAACACTAGGCTCACCCAGTCTAGGCAGAGGCCTATGTAGGCACCAGACATGATGGTGGTTACCACCAGAAGGATGTCAAAAGCCGAGTCCGCCGAGTCTATTACGTCTTTTAGTCCCTTGTTTTTGCTCAAGCAAGATCATTTCAATTGCCTCGACAACTGAATTGAAGCTATCGCCCATAGCGTACATCACAGCTCTTGGAACGTTTGATTTGGCTCGATGGGTTTATTGGTGGTCGCATCGGGCAAACATTAAACAGGTGGGATCTATGGGCTACAGTCAACGTAGAGACCAGGGGGTGAGCCAGGAAACCCTCAAGTGGCTCCTCCAAGAGGACAATCCATCTGTGAGGTACCTCGCCTTGAAGAGCTTGCTGGGCAGACCAGAGAGTGATCCGGAGGTTGGGTGGGCAAGAGGGACAGCATGGAGTTCGGAGTCGTTCCCAAGATCCTCTCGAAGCTTAACGCCCGCGGGAACTACGAGGATCGGCGCGTGTCGGAGAAATACGGAAGGCGGATCGGATCGGATTTCGGGTACCTGCCAAAATACAAGGCGATTATTGGCAGCACGAACCCCTCGAGACTCTCCGGCAAAGATCGACCTGCTGACGAAGGAAGATGCTGTCCAGGTAGTGATTCGGCGTGGAGTCCGTGACCCGACCTATGCCCGGCTCCTTTCCCTCTACGTC
>JBHIEI010000137.1:0-1740 GCA_046760555.1 Bathyarchaeia archaeon | reverse complement strand
GGTAGGTGTTCCCGTAAGCTCGTTGAGGGACATGGAAATTCTTTTTGACGGGATTCCCTTAGACAAGGTAAGCACATCCATGACCATCAACTCTACGGCCCCCCAGGTGTTGGCCATGTACTTCGCTTTAGCCGAGAAGCAAGGAGTACCCCTAAACAAGGTGGCCGGCACCGTTCAAAACGACATCTTGAAGGAGTATGTGGCTCGCGGCACATACATATATCCTCCCGAGGCTTCCATGAGGCTTGCGGTGGACATCATCGAATATTGCTATAGGAATGCGCCTAGATTTAACACGATAAGCGTAAGTGGGTATCACATGAGGGAGGCAGGGGCAACCGCGATTCAAGAGCTGGCGTTCACCCTGGCGAATGGCATCGCATATGTTGAGGCCGCTATAAAAAGAGGGCTGCCCGTAGACGACTTCGCTCCAAGGGTCTCTTTCTTCTTCGCGTGCCACAACGACTTCTTTGAAGAAATTGCCAAATTTAGGGCCGCGAGGAGGATATGGGCCAAGATCATGAGAGAAAGATTTGGAGCTCGAAATCCGAGATCCATGCTTTTGAGATACCATGTGCAAACAGCCGGGTGCACCCTAACCGCCCAACAGCCCTATAACAACATTGTGAGAGTGACGATACAGGCACTGGCCGCTGTGCTCGGCGGGGCCCAATCTTTGCACACCAACTCCTTTGACGAGGCTTTAGCCTTACCGTCTGAGACTGCTGTGATAACTGCCTTGAGGACTCAGCAGATCATCGCCCACGAGAGCGGGGTGACAAACACGGTCGACCCCTTGGGTGGGGCGTTCTTTGTGGAATCCTTGACCAACAAGATCGAAGAGGAGACTATGGAATACATCCAGAAGATAGATGCGATGGGCGGGGCCATGGCAGCCATTCAGAAGGGATTTTATCAGAGGGAGATCGCCGATAGTGCATATAAGTATCAAAAAGACGTGGAAGGCAGGGAAAAGATAGTCGTGGGCGTAAATAAGTTTATCACCGAGGCCAAGGTGCCAATAAAGCTTTTGAAGGTCGATCCTGAGGCAGAGGAAAAGCAGGTTGAGCGTCTAAGAAGAGTAAGGGCGGAAAGGGACGGAAAGAAAGTCAAGGAAGCCCTCGAAAAACTTCGAAGAGCCACGGAGGGACGTGAGAACTTGATGCCGTTCATGCTTGAAGCGGTGAAAGCCTACGCAACCACAGGAGAGATTTCTGATACGTTAAGAGAGGTCTTTGGCGAGTACAAGGCGATGACCATCGTTTAGAGACAACCACGCTGGAGGAATCGAGTTGGGTTTAGAAAGAAGGGTGAGGGTATTAGTGGCAAAACCCGGGTTGGACGGCCACGACAGAGGGGCCAAGGTGATGGTTAGGGCCTTGAGAGACGCTGGGATGGAGGTAATCTACACCGGAATACGGCAGACCCCCGAGCAGATCGTGGAGGCGGCCGTACAGGAGGACGTTGACGTGGTGGGATTGAGCATCCTATCCGGCGCCCACATGACCTTGTTCCCCAAGATAACGAGGCTCCTGAAAGAGAGGGGAATGGATGACGTGTTGGTGATTGGAGGGGGCATAATACCGGAGGAGGACATTCCCGTGCTGAAACGGGCTGGGATAGCCGAGGTCTTTGGGCCTGGCACCTTCACCGAAACTATTGTTAAGTACATCAACGAAAACGTGCGGATGAAGAAAGAGCTTTGAGGTGATCTGGGTGATAAAGAAGATTAGCCACATC
>JBHIEI010000136.1:0-1750 GCA_046760555.1 Bathyarchaeia archaeon | reverse complement strand
ACTACTTCGCCTGCGGATAGAAACAAAAAGGATTAGATATTATGGATTTTCTGAGTAAGCCGATCCTGGAGTTGTTTCCTTAAATACGGTCTCCACAGATAGAAAAAAGGAGGCGATGAGATGAGTTTTTCTCTGACGGAGCTTAACAGACCAAAGGATTGGGATAGCTTGACGGAAATGGACAGGAAGCACATCCCTGTAATCGAGGCACCCGATTCCGTCGAGGCTGGTGAGCCATTTGAAGTAAAAATAAGGTAGGAGGGATCGATGGCTTCGAACACCCCAACATCTTGGGGCATTACATCAATTGGGTTGAGCTTTACGCGGGCGACCGCTACATCGGCAAGGTGGAGTTCGCCCCTGTCGTTAGCGATGGCTACGAGTTCAATCTTAAGGTCTCATTGGAGGAATCCGGCAATCTCGTAGCGAGAAGCTTCTGTAATCTTCACGGTCTCTGGGAGGGGAAGGGGAGAAAGGTCACAGTAACTGGCTAGAGGACTCAGAAAGTAGAATAGCAACCAGTCCAGTTCGCGATGAAAGAGAGAGTCCGCTGGATAGGTCACCTTGGATTTGCTATGACCTATCGCTCAGGATAAGGCGCTAGAGAGAGCCGATCCCGAAGCTTCTCGGGTTTGAAATTGGACTTGGTACTGTTACTTAGATAGAGCCTCTAAATCTATTTCGATGACGATTATCGTTACTGGGCCGGCGTCTGGACTTAAAAGGAAAGCTTTCCTTTTGTCTGTTTCAACCTCTTCTCTATCGTCCGGATTCCAAGAAACGAGCGGATGATGTAGTAGAATCCGAGTATCAGTAGAATGCCACAGAGGATGGCTAGCAATGTCACGATCGCCAGAATGTCTTCGAATTGGTAAAACCTTGAAGTGGCGATCAAGACGGTGAAGATCGACAGTGGCACAGTCGCAACGGCTATACCTGTTCGTAGCTCAGACAACCTTGTCCTTTTTTCAGAGTTAAGGGTCTGTATTTCGGATAATGAAACCAGGTAATCCTCACTGTGTTTCGAGCTCATTCTGTCTCTTTGAGATGACCCATAAAGCAAATCATTTCAGACTTTTTGAAGTTTTGAGGGGTCTCGATATAGATCTGGAGAGGTTATAATCTGGATATCTGATCCACAGCGAGTGTCAACGGATACGACACATTGGGCGTTGAGAAACCGATGCCCCTTCCACGACGGAATGCGGTTCTTTTCACGGTCATGGTGGTGCGGGGGATGGGATTTGAACCCATGAACTCCTACGAGGCAGGAGCCTGAATCCTGCGCCTTTGACCAAACTTGGCTACCCCCGCATATCGTCGAGAAAATGCGTGAAGAGCTTTAACTTTAATCAGTCTCTTATGCCCTCCAGGGCACTGACGATGTTCCACATCCTCACCCTGGTGTGCTCGGGCATGTTTGGGTCCTGAGAAACCTCATCGAGGATGGAGATTGCGTCAGCGGCCCTCACGCCATAACTAGTCTTCGACCTCAGGGCCCTAGCAGCCGCCTTTGCCGCCAAGCGTATGTTTCTCGGCGTCATATAGTCGTTTGACACTACGTCGAGAAGCTCGATTGCCTGCTTGACCCTCTGCTCGTACTCCTCCTTCTTTCTGGGCATAGATCAATTTAATTCAAAACACTTACCGCTAAAATGTTTAGGATGGGTGAGAAGGAGAGGCTAACCAGAATGGCAGACCTACTTAGAGCGTGAGCCACCATGCTCTCCGATTCTTGTCCCGAGTGCGG
>JBHIEI010000135.1:0-1809 GCA_046760555.1 Bathyarchaeia archaeon | reverse complement strand
CGCCGTGAGCGAGGGTAAATTCCTGAATTATCAGCACCACCGCCTCTTGAAACCCCTCATCCGAAAGAATGGCAAGCTCGTAGAGGCCACTTTAGATGAAGCTATAGAAAAGAGCGCGGAGATACTTGCCAATTCGTCTTACCCGATACTTTACGGATGGAGCTGCACCAGCTGCGAGGCAATCAGAGCCGGATTAGAACTGGCAGAGGAGGTTGGAGGGGTCATTGACAATACATCCACCGTATGCCACGGCCCATCGATACTCAGCATTCAAGATGTTGGGATAGCCACATGCACATTGGGCCAGATCCGGCATAGAGCCGACGTCGTCATATATTGGGGGAGCAATCCGTGGAGCGCCCATCCGCGCCACCTAGAAAGGTATACAGCCTTCACGCAGGGTAGATTCCAGACTAGTACTTGGAGAAGGTACATCTCACGTCTGGGATCATCATCGGCTGTGAAGAGGCTTCTAAGGGCGGCTAGGCTAACCCTGAAACGTGGTCTCCGCATCCCGGTGAGCTCCCGCGGCCAGCCGAAATTTGAGTTATCCCGAAAGGGGAGGAAGATGATCGTTGTGGATACTCGTAGGACCCGTTCAGCCGAGATCGCCGACTACTTCATCCAAGTCCAACCTAACAAAGATTACGAACTTCTCCAAGCCCTCCGCATGCTGATCCGAGACGAGGAACTGGATGTGAAGGAGGTGGCCGGCGTGCCCGTTGAGCAGCTCGAGGAGGTTTCAGATGTGCTGATCAGCTGCGATTTCGGCATACTCTTCTTCGGCGTCGGCATAACGATGAGTGAGGGGAAAATGAGGAACATCGATGCCGCCCTATCCCTCGTTCGAGACCTGAACCGGTACACAAAGTTTCTGATCATGCCCATGCGTGGCCACTTCAACGTGACAGGGTCAAATATAGTCTTCACCTGGCAGACGGGCTACCCATACGCAGTCGACTTCTCACATGGATATCCCAGATACAACCCAGGCGAGACATCAGTCGTCGATATACTAAGCCGCGGTGAATCTGACGCCGGACTCGTCATAGCCTCAGATCCCGTCTCCAACTTCCCACGGAAGGCTGTCCAAAACCTCGTCAAGAACCCACTGATTGTGATCGACCCCCATCCAACCCCAACGTCTATGGTGGCGGACGTGGTCTTTCCATCCGCATTCGTAGGGATAGAGGCTGAAGGAACAGCTTACCGGATGGATCGTGTGCCCCTGCCCCTGAAGAAAGTCGTCGAGCCGCCTGATGGCATATTATCAGATGAGGAAATATTAAGGCGGATACTTCGCGAGGTACGCAAGATCAAGGGCGAAAACAGAACGTAAAGGCGGTAACCTTTTGGCTGATGAAGGTTCGGAGAGGGACCTTTTCTTCTGGGTAATATCCGTGGTGGGAGCTTTCGCCATCTTAAGCTCGACCATGTCAAAGAACCCCGTGCTTCCACTACTCGCCCAGAGTCTAGGCGCAAGAGGGCCAGACTTGGGGCTTATAGCCGCGGCCTCAACCATCCCCGGGATTCTGGTGAGCCTTCCAGCAGGTTCACTCTCCGATCTGTTAGGTAGGAGAAAGGTGGTCTTCTTCTCTTTGGCGGTGTTCGCGACTGCACCGCTACTCTACTTGCTGGTCCACGCTGCGTGGCATCTTGTCCTGGTTAGATTTTATCATGGCTTCGCAACTGCGATATTTGGACCTGTGGCGAACGCAATCATAGCTGAGAAATTCCCCAGGCGGAAGGGCGAAAGAATCTCCATCTTCTCATCTGCGACGATCGTCGGGCGCAGTGCCGCTCCTTTTC
>JBHIEI010000134.1:0-1854 GCA_046760555.1 Bathyarchaeia archaeon | reverse complement strand
GTATTCGTGAATAGAAGCGCCGATCGGATCCCCTTCAGAAGCTGTTTCATGAGACGAAGTCTTGCGGCTACCTCGGGTCTTGTGTAGATCTCCCTCGCCAGATCATAATCGATTGCTGAGGGTTGAGGATAGACCACTTTCAGCTGCATTTTTCGGGCGACGGATACGTCTACGACCCTCACCTCTCGCTCGCTTCCCACGAGGAATTTCGCCACCTTACTCGGGCTTCCGATGGTCGCTGACAGACCAACTAACTGAAATTCTTCTCCCGTAACCCACCTCAGCCGTTCGAGCGTCAGAGAGAGTTGGGATCCACGTTTGTTGTCAGCGAGCTCGTGAACCTCGTCGACCACGACCCACCGTACAGCTCTGAGGTGTTTTCTCATCACGAAACCCGCCAAAATGGATTGCATCGTTTCTGGTGTCGTGATGAGCATGTCCGGTGGGCTCCTAGCCTGCTTGCTTCTCTCGGGTACCGGTGTGTCTCCGTGTCTCACGGCGAGCTTCACGTCAAGCTTCCGGCACCACCAGATTAACCGGTCTAGAAGATCCCTGTTGAGGGCCCGAAGAGGAGTTATGTAGATGATCTTGATACCCGGACCACGCTCACCCTTCGTGATGAGTCGGTGAAGGATTGGGAGCACCGCTGCTTCTGTCTTTCCAGTGGCCGTCGGGGCGATCAGGAGGACGTTCTCTCCCCTCAGAATGAATGGGATTGCCTTCTCTTGTGGCTCTGTCGGTTTCTCGAATCCCTTCTCAGCGATAAGCTTTCGTATCGGCCTGCATAGCAGCGAGAAGGTATCCCGTGTTGTCAACCTAAGCCCATGGGAATCATTTTCTTTAACATTTTCTGAATACCGCTTTCAACCATAGATCTGCTATACCAGGGATCACACAGAGCTCGTCGTTCGAGGCCATGCAGAGCGGAAGCCAGAGGAAAACGAAGCCCGGAAATCGTTATGAATTCAAGAGTCTAAGATCACTGGTTCATGGAGAGGCTACCCGCATCGCTGTGTGTGAGGTGTAAGGGCGTAAAGTATCTCTGCCGACGCCCCTCTTGCCCCATTCTCCTGAGACTTAGGACCATCAAACCAATAGCGAAGCGCCTAGCTGATTCGAGGTCGATCTTCGGACCCTCACCACCGAGCGTCCTTGTGGGCGAGTACGGTTACCCCGCCATAGGGCTGGGACCCCTCGTTCTACCAGAAAAATTGGGTGACGTGGCCAAATACGATGCACCCGAAACATGGTGCAGGGATAGCGTTCCACTGGATGAGATCGTTCGACTTCGGACCTCCCTCTTTTACTCCAGGTTCAAGTCCAGCGTGTTAGCCCCTAGACGAATGGAGCCCCGACTCCTTAGGATCACCCAGGAGCTGTCGATGGCATTAGGCCCAACGGATGTCGAGGTGAGCTATAGGAAACCTCCAAAGTTTAGGCTTTCGTTCGATGGGGTAACCAAGCCGGTAGGCATCGTTGGATTGGTCAGGGAAATGGACATCGCCGAAAATCCCCGAGTTCCCAGGGTCATCGATCGTGTTGTTGGCGACACGAGCGTAAAAGCCAGTACGGCAATCCAAGAGCTCTACGACCGTGGAGTCTCGGTGTACGGAATCCTCAAGCTTTTGAGCCTAGGTCTGCTCGGTGTGCGAAAACACCGAAGGCTGGTGCCCACCCGTTGGGCGATCACCGCCACTGATGTCTCGGTGGCCAACCAGCTCCTAGGCAAGGTGAGGGGGTACAAGGAAGTAGGCGAGATATCGCTCTATCACCATACCTACTTGGGAAATCATTACGAGATCCTTCTCATCCCACGTTCCTATGCTTTCGAGGTGGTTGAGGCATGGCTTCCCA
>JBHIEI010000133.1:0-1876 GCA_046760555.1 Bathyarchaeia archaeon | reverse complement strand
AAAACGGTCATGCGGGTGGCGCTCTACCCGCTCATCGGGATCCTGCACCTGTCCCGAGTGGCCTACTCACTCTTCGCGTTCAGCCCAGAGCTAGGAGTGGTCGTGGCCGGATTCGTGGCCAGCGCACTGATCGGAGCGATGTACGTCGCTCTATCACTGATGCTGCTGGCAAGGGAGAAGCGGCTGCGTAGACTCGCATCCAGCTTCGACTTAAGCATCTGGCAATACCTTGGCTCATAAGCATGGCATTGATCGTCGTAAGGAAGTTTAGCATCTCGTCGGCGCTCATGATGTTTGCGTCCGCGACGTTCGTGCTTACCACGCTAGTATTATCGGCCACCATCGTTGCTTGAAAAGTAAGGCCTGATTAGATCGAACCTTCGGGCTCATCGCTAAAATATCATGGGATTTTTCAGCCGCCTTGCGGTAATAGGTGGAATATCGTGAGTCTAAAGAGGCCTGCTTTAAGACAACCCTCTCTCCTTATCCTGGCGGTTTTCATCTTCTCTCTCTCGGTCTCACCAACCCTCGTGGTAGCGCCCGATGTTCAAGAAGGTAGGGCGGAAGAGACCTGCTACTTCTACACTCGCGAAGGATCCTTCATCGACCTTGCCACGGGCAAGATATATGCGGGGAATTTTCTCTTCGTGCTCGGAGAGGTCCAGAACACCGGAACAGTAAACATCGAGAACGTTCGTATGGAGTTCACCTTCTACGACGCAAACGACACGGAGATCGAGATCCCTCGGAACCTACTTCACTGGGAAGTACGCCCCTACACTGGTTACATACTCGCCCCGGGTCAGAGGCTCCCCTTTGAAATGGTGGTCCTTGACGAAGAGGCATTGGAAAGAATGGGAACCCCCATCACATGGTCAATTTCGACCAAATTTGATGAGACCGCTGAGGAGCCCTACAGGGATCTGAAAATCCTCAGCCACAGTGGGGAGGTTATGGAACGCCGTCGCATCGAGATTGGTCGCGGTCTCTACAGAGATGTTCCCGGCTTCTACCGGGTGTTAGGCGAGGTCCAGAACACCGGTAACCAATACATTGAGCATTGCACGGTTTACGCCGCCTTCCACGATGAGGAGGGGAAGGTGAGGGGCGTGGACGCGGATCCCATCGACGTAGGCATACTGGTTCCAGGGCAGAAGTCCTACTTTACGATCGATCTCTACTACAGAACGGAGTATAGTGAGGCTATCGCCCAGAAAGTCGTGGAGTATGAGCTATTCGCTCAGTGCGAGGTGACGGATAAGATCCCCTACAGGGAGTTCGAGATCCTCTCCCACAGCTCTAGGGTTGAGGATGGTGTGCACATAGTTAGCGGCGAGATACAGAATACTGGCGACCGAAATGCCACCGATGTCCGGGTCGTCGTAACCTATTATGGCTCGGATGGGAAGGTGATCGGCGGTGGGTATGGCAACACAGACCCCCGGAATCTAGAACCTGGTCAGGTGGCCTCATTCGAACTAAGCACAACCTATCCGGTAGCGAATTACACCCTTCAGGTTAGGTGTAAAGAATACGCCCTCAAGGAGCCGAGCACCATTTCGTGCGCGCCCTCCAAGCGTACCATCACAGTAGGGGAACAGATCCAGGTATCCGGTTCGATCAGCCCACCCAAAGAAGGGGTTGGCGTGACGTTGACGTACACGAAACCCGACGGAACCACGGCGAGGAGAACCGTCACGACGGACGCGGAGGGGTCTTACATCGACTCTTACACCCCGGACGCCGTTGGCTCCTGGAGAGTTGAGGCGAGCTGGGAAGGGGACGTCGAGCACAAGGGGGCGACAAGCCCATCGGTTTCCTTCGAAGTGAAGAAGAGAGGATGCATCATCGCCACCGCCACCTACGGCTCCGAGCT
>JBHIEI010000132.1:0-1913 GCA_046760555.1 Bathyarchaeia archaeon | reverse complement strand
TAATTGTATTGACAAAGCCATCCGGATAGTGCTTCGTTGAGTAGTGATCTGAATTCTTAGTACTAAGAATTCCTTGAAGGCCAGAACTATTGGTTTCGGATGGATGTTTGCCACGTTGGCAACGTTTTGGGTTTGATTCTTCTCATCCCCTAGCGCAGAGACCGGTAGCCCGTATATATCCCGGCTTTCCACATCACTAAAGGTCCGGTGCCTCAACTAGTCGTAGCGGTCGGAGATACTTGCCGTTCACCTCTCCCACGGCCTTCGCGAACTCCTCCAATGTGCCAATGACCTGCGGTAGAAGATGTGAGGGGATAGCCAACCCTCCTTCCCTGGCTTCGTATTCCACAGCCTCACGGCTCCACGTTCGAAGACGGACGATCTGACTTACGAACTCGTCCGATGCAGTTGTCTCAACGGTGACCCTGATGAGATCCTGCCTCTTAGCACCGGGTCGACGCCCCTTGTAAACCAAAGAGTCCTTCCCCTTTGTAGCTCGTTTTAGAGCCTCGATAACTGCTGCCAGTACGTAATAAGGCGAGACACTTACTCCCCTACGTGTGGGAAGCCACTCGTTATCCTTTAGGAACCAGATGCGCATGTCGATGTATCCCCGGTCTTTGTAGGTGCGAAAGCCGATCCTTAATTCGCTCTCATAGCCAGGAGCTGACCGGACCTCAATGTGAATTGGGGAAACACGACTCAACTTGTTGTTCATGGCTTTGCGTGTCTTTTCAAAAGCCAGACGGGATGCCTCATCGAGTGGGTCTTTCACTTTCTTGATCATCGTTCTTCCTCCTCCTTTTCCTCAGCTACGAAATATCGTCGACAGCGCGGAGTCTGGTAGATATGATGGTCAGCGGTAGATGGGTCGCTATTTAGGCTCAACCTGACATCCCTCCTTCACTGATCTCCTCATCTGTCATGGTGACAGTTGGATCATGTATCGATCGTGGACGCTCTGGTCCGAGGACAAATCGCGGGGTAAGGTATCTGGGGTTCACTTCCCACATGGGACGAGCGAACTGTTCCAACCCCTTAATCACTTGGTCGAGGACCTCCAATGGAATGACGAGACCTCTCTCGGTAGCGGTATAGCGGCCTCTCTCTACAACCCAGGTACGAACATCCACAAACTCAAGGTCTCGGAGTCGCTCCAAGGCAACTCTGATAAGATGAGGATCTTTCGTGCGGGTTCGCCACCCCTTCTCGATCCACCTTTCGTGAACCCTGTGGATCTCTCTCAGCGCCTTTATGATCGATCCTAGGATAGAAAGAGGCGTTAGGGTTACCCCTTGGCGGGTCGGCGCCCACTCCCCTGTAAGGGGGTCAGTGAACTTTCCATCCTTCATGGGACGCCAGGCGCGGACGTCTATGTAGCGAGTACCTTTGTACCTCGTGAAGGCGATTCTGATTTGCTCAGAATAATCCGGGGAGGATCCACACTCGATCTGAACCTCAGGTACGAGCTGCAGCTTTTTGCTCATCAAGCGGCCTTCCCTGATCTTCCGTTTGGTCTTCTCAGAGCGGGGCTTTCGTTCTCCTGTTTCCATTTCTCCTCCTTGTTGATCACTCCTACAGATTAAGTCATCTAGATGTATGTTTGTGAAACGAGAGGTCTCCATCTGGAAGATGGATTCTATTATCTCTTTATAAATATTCTTTCTCTTTCGTCTAACCGCAGGTTAGAGTCACTCTAACCTCTGATAAGAGTCTCCTGGTCGTAGGTAAGAGTCCACTCTAATCGCAGGTTAGAGTCCCTTTGCGCTTGGAGGATACACAGTCACTACCTGATCTGGGACGCCCCCAGGCGTCTTGATGACTCGGATGAGACCCCACTTCTCCAGCGAATCCCTGGCCTGCCGAATCCTCACCCAGGAGGCACCCAATCTTCGGGCGATCGTGTCTATCGC
>JBHIEI010000131.1:0-1937 GCA_046760555.1 Bathyarchaeia archaeon | reverse complement strand
GTATAATCGGATTGACTCGTAGGCTGGCTCGCGAGTTCGCACCTTACAACATCACCGCTAATGCCGTTGCTCCTTCAGTGGTTGACACAGAAATGTTTGTCAGCTCAACGGTGAAAAGGGAGGATATTGTAAAGACGACCCCTCTCGGCAGGATCGGCAAACCTGAAGACATCGCTAATGCCATCGCTTTTTTCGCCTCGGATGAAGCGGAGTACATCACGGGCCAGATCCTTTACGTGGACGGAGGGCGCTCGCTCTGCGTTTAACCACCACAAGGTGACCTCACCTTAAAGGCATCAGGTTCAAACGGCATTCCAATAAAGAGGCGACATCCAAGTTTTGGTGCGACCGCCTTCTGGAGACATTAGAGACGTTCTGGGGAAAGAGGGATGTAGCCGTGTTGAACGGATTCTAAATCTTGCCTTCGTTGACGAACTTATTTATCTGGTCGACGCTCATCCCCGCGATCCCCAGTCTCTCGAGAGTTCTGGGGATATATCTGATTCCACCAACCTCACCCGGCTCCCAGAAGTTCACCCCTAGCAGAGTCTCGGAGATCTTGATCGTCGATCTGATGACAGGAACCTCAATACCCGCGACTTCGGCCAATAGGGCCATAGTGACCAGTCCGTATGGGGTATCCTCGACTACATATCGACTTGTCAGAGAGGAAGGTGCTTTTAGCCCGCCGACCGCTCCTAAGATGATGTTTGTCATGGTCTCGATGTCAAGGGAGTAACCTGGGGCTTCAAGGCCGAAGGCCTCCATTATCTCATTCCTCTCTTTCTCAAGCGCTATATGATATCTCGCAATTGACGGTGTATAGCCTTCATCCCAGTGCATGACGTCTTGTAAATTCGATGCGGCCCGCGTTGCAGAGTGTCACAGGCGGGTGGCTCATGGCGTTGTAGTCGAGAAACAGTGTGTGCAGGTCGTTGACCGCCGGCACCCAGAAATCAGGCTCCCTCGGCGGCCCCTCGTAGAGCTCTCTCAAGACATTCAAAAGCTTCTCAGTATCCGTCGCCGGAAAAGGCCGCAACGAAGTTTCCCCTCTTTGGCGGGGTCCAAACCCTCACGTTGGCTGGCTTCAAGATTCTAGCGACGTAACAAAGGGTGTTCGTATCGCCTAGTACGAGGTTTCTCTCCACGTCCAAACCCTTTAACGTCTGTGCAAACTCGAGTGCGCATCCACCCTTGCCGTAGAAGCAGACCATCTGCCCGTCCTCTAGGTAATGGGCGCCGAGCTCAGCCCAGGCGTGGTGACCAAAGGCCGGCATGGCGCTTATCACCAGATCGACGCCCCGTATCGCCTCTTTTATGTCCGCTGTGACCTTACTAAGCTTCGCGAAGCCCGTTCTGGCCCCACCGGTTATCACTATGCCTCCGCGCTTCATCACTGGCTCGATATTCTGCTTGAGCTGGGGGAACTCCCACATGTTAACCTCATAGCCGCCTAAAGCCAAATCAGCGGCGGCAGCGTGGGCGCTGTTCCCACCTCCCAGAACAGCTATTTTTTCTACCATGAGAAAACACCTACGTAAAATGACCCAACGTCTTTTATTTATTTATTTATTTAATCACAGGGAAACTCGTGGCGCTCTCTTTGGGAACGTTGTCATTTACTACAGGGGGTCGAAAGGATAGAGTAGATACAATACCCGAAAAGGGTCTGAGGCTTCATTTGAAGCGAGGGATAACTTCTCAGCGAACAATTCGCGCCCTTTGTGCTCAGAAGATATGTGAATTCGTGTATTTCACTTCCTTCAACAGAGAAGCTTGGCATTCTCCAACCAAATTTTACCCCCACCAACCCCCTCACTATGGAAATTATAAAATGTAAGTTTATTCTTCCATTTTTACTTATTCGTCCACGACTATAATCTCACCCTTGATGTCGCGATCGCTGAACATCGCCTCGAGAGTCTTGACTAGTAGTG
>JBHIEI010000130.1:0-1976 GCA_046760555.1 Bathyarchaeia archaeon | reverse complement strand
GGACGATCCCGCTTAGCTTTAGGAATTCGTTGATATCGATCGTTGGGAGAGCGGGGATACTGAGATTCCTAGAACCAACGATGATGGGACGGCGCCCTAATAGGAAGTTCTAAGGAATAGAATTATACCTTAAGAGAAGCATACTGTGGAAATGGTTACCTCGCCCACGCTCCACGCTGAGCGGATTGTTTTTGATATTAAAGTTCGGGAGGGCGTAGCTAAAAAGAACAGTATTTTCGTGGCTGCTGAGATCCCTATCCACCTATACGTCAATAGGGAGCACTTTATCACGCTCTTGGCCTCGCCGACCATGATCAAGGAGCTCGCTATAGGGCACTTGCTCGCGGAGGGTGTGGCTAAGAGGGTGGACAACGCAGAAATTGTCGTCGACGGAGATAAGGTGAAAGTATCCTTGCCCGGCGTAGATGCTCGGGTGAAGGCTTCACGGATACTAAGACTCGTCACTACGGCGTGCGGCGGAAGAAGTGATTACCTGAAGCTGTTGGACGGTATCTCCAAGCCACAGGTCGCGTCCGAGTTGACGGTAAGTGCTAAGAAGATAGCGAGGATGGTGGGAGACCTGAATAAGGTATCAGCGACCCATAAGAGAACTAGGGGAACCCATGTGGCTGCCCTTTTCGACGAAGATGGCAACTTGGTGTGCTCCGCCGAAGATGTTGGTCGTCACAACGCGGTGGATAAAGTGATAGGCTGGGTAGCGCTTCGTGGCCGTGACTGCAATCGTTTTGTTTTGGTTAGTAGCGGTAGGCTTACGGCGGATATAGTACTTAAGGCGGCCAGGATCGGAATGCCTATTGTGGTTTCTATCACCGCACCCACCGATTCCGGTGTGAGGGTCGCCGAGAAGACAGGAATAACGCTCATAGGGCTCGCCAATGTGGCAAAAATGCGGGTTTACACCTACCCGGGAAGGATACTTCCCCTTAACAAGGGATAGATCTTCGTTTAGTGAAACCTTCATAACGCACGGTTCAAAAGGTGGTAACTGTGGCAATAAGAGCGGCAGTTGTACTAGCGGGGGGAAAAGCTGAGCGATTTCAAACGAGGGGCGAAAGGTGGAGGGATAAGGCTCTCGCAGAGTTTCACGGTAAGCCCCTTCTAGTTCACGTCACGAAGCGTGTGAGGGAAGCCGTGGGGAAAATACTCGTCATAGTAAATACAACGGAGAGGAAGGCGATGTATCGTGACGTGTTTTTTGATCACCAAGTCGAAGGCGTTGAAATTTATGTTGATGAAAAAATGGGGCGATGTGAAGGCCCCCTCTTAGGGATGGCAACCGGTATGAAATATGCCGACGCTCGGTTCTGCTTGGTGCTACCCTGCGACACACCGCTCCTAAAATACGATGTAATAAAACACCTGTTCAATAAAGCCGAACGCTCGGATGTAACGGTTCCAACGTGGCCGAATGGAACTGTGGAACCAGTGCTGTCGGTGTACGCAAGAAAGCCCTCCTTTCGACTGGCAAAGCTTCTCTGCCTCCTCGGGCGGAAGAGGCCCGACGATGTCATAAGGGGTTCCTCGAAAGTCACCTTTCTCTCCATAACCAGTGAGCTGGCACAACTTGACCCTATATACGAGACCTTCGTGAACATCAATCGCATTGAAGATCTGGACTCACCTCCGATGCCTAGTATGAGTCGAGGCCCTGTCACGGAATCCTTTCAACTAATTTCTCCGGGGCTTCAACATATCGAGGCAATCGAATTAAGTAAGGCCATAGCTCCTGCAGAGGAGGGTCTCGCAAAGGCTACCGACATGTTAGAATCAACAGCGAACCGCTTGGAGGGGAGGGGAGCAAACTTCTGGGCTGGCATTGTAAGAGAGATCGAGGGGAAAACCCTCTTTAAGCTCGCAAAAGGAAGGGAAACCGCGAGAAAGGCAGCCTTAATGAGAAAAGGAAAAGAAGCCTTTAGGAAGGCCGCTCAGAATTTCGACCTGGAAACTGAGTTTTA
>JBHIEI010000129.1:0-2018 GCA_046760555.1 Bathyarchaeia archaeon | reverse complement strand
TTCCATGGCCTCCTCCCGAAGCCTTCTTAGCTATCCCTTGGGGAAGGGAGATACTGGAAGGCTTGTTGGAAAGCGATCTCATCGGATTCCAAACACAGAGCCACGTCAAGAACTTCATCGAGTGCGCAGAGAAAGAGCTGAACGCATCATTCGACGGGAGAGTGCTGAAGACAGACGATCGCGAGGTTGCCGTTAAGTCGATCCCGATCGGGGTAGACTACAGGGAACTCGCAGACCACTCTAGGAAGTTGGTCAAACGAGCGAGTAGGCTGCGTCGAAGACTATCCGTCGAGCATCTCATCTTAGGGGTTGATCGAATCGATTATACAAAGGGCATCTTGAAAAAGCTGTGTGCCTTCGAAAGGTTTCTGGAAAGAAACCCCGTCCTCCAAGGAAAAGTCTCACTCGTCCAACTGGTAGCCCCTAGCCGAACGAGGATCAAAGAATACCGCGAAATGAAAACTAAGGTCGACGAGACGGTGGCGCGCATCAACGGGAGGTTTCAGACGATGACGTGGGTTCCGGTCCGATATTTTTACAGGCAAATACCCCAGGAAAGGCTGATAGCCTATTATAAGGCCGCAGATGTCGCGCTGGTCACCTCTCTGGCCGACGGGATGAACTTGGTGGCGAAAGAATACATCGCCGCAAAGGTCAACGGGGACGGTGTGCTCATCATTAGCCAGTTCGCCGGCGCAGCGGAAGAACTGAGCGAAGCGATCATCGTAAACCCATATGATGTCGAAGGACTCGCAGAGGCTATCAAGGAGGCTCTTGAAACGCCGTACGCGAAGAGGAAGCAGCGAATGAACAGGTTGAAGGAAAAGGTGAAGAAACACGACATCTACTGGTGGCTGGAAAACTTTCTGAGCGAATGGAGGAGTATATACGATTAGAAGACATCTCTTCCAGCATCTCAGTGAGGTGCGACAGGAAATCAAAAAGGCAGATATACTGGCTCTTTTCCTCGACTACGATGGAACACTGGTTCCCTTTAAGGACAGACCCGAGGAAGCGGTCGCAACAGACAATATCTGTGAAGTTCTTAGAGCTTTGGTTCGAGACCCCAAATGCACGGTCGCCATCGTAAGCGGGAGAACCGTCGAGGATCTAGATAGGATGCTGTCCGTCGAAGGGCTTTCTCTCGCGGGGCTACATGGTTTAGAGATCAGATTTTCGGACGGAAGTGGCTTTATATGGGAGAAGTCAAAAGAGGCCGAGGCCGCCATAAAGGAAATCAAACGAAAGACGATCCGCGAGCTGGGATGCGAGAGAGGTCTATATATCGAAGATAAGCGGTTGACTTTAGCGTTGCACTATCGCCTGCTGCCCAGAGAAAAAGTCAAGGGAGTCACCGAGAGGTTCGTCGAAATCGCGGAGGATTACCTTAGTAAAAACGACTTGGAAATAATGCGCGGAGTAGAGGTCTTGGAGGTTAGGCCGAGGGGCTGGCACAAGGGAAAAGCCTTAGGAGAGTTCTTCAAGCGTTTTCTCTCGGGGGACAGGAACATACTGCCCCTTTACGTCGGAGATGACCTGACGGATGAGGACGCTTTCCTCTATCTCAAAGGTTGGGGAATCACAGCTCGCGTCTTAAGAGACCCGTACGAGAGAACGGCGGCCAAGTATTGCCTCCAAGATACCAGCGAGGTTCTAGAGTTTCTGTCTTGGATCCGTGGTGTCATTCGCGCGAGCAAAGAAAATGTGAGGTGACAGAAATGTCTGATGGTATCCTAAACGCTGTAAATTTGGATTTAATATATTCGGTAGTGATCGTTATTGCATTCATAGTAGGGGCTAAACTCATAAATTATATTCTCAAAAGATTGCTTGCGTTAACTGAAAGAACCCCAACTAAATTTGATAATAAACTGATAGCAAGTGTCAGAGCACCCATCTACGCGGTCCTAATTCTCGCCGGATTCAATTTAGCTTTAAACAGGATAACGCAGCTCCAGATTTATTCGGATCATCTGAACTTGAGCTTCTACATTGCTTGGGTATTAATTGGAGGACTT
>JBHIEI010000128.1:0-2041 GCA_046760555.1 Bathyarchaeia archaeon | reverse complement strand
GATAGGGGTTGGGTGGAATCGATTTGTAGCTCCTTCAGGATGAGGAGATCAATCCTGTCGATCTGAGGCTCCTCAGATATCTTTTCGTCTGGATGCTCTATCTTCACTTGAAGTTTGTCGAGTTCATCCCAATCGAATCTCCACTCTCCCCTGGCGAAATTATAAAATTCGGGCCTCATGGAGAGATTTCTCATCCATGACAACTCAATGATGTCATAGGATTTCAAGAATTTCAAATCTACGAGATGTTGCATGAATCTCTCGTATTCCCCTTTGATTTTCGGCGGTATGCCAAACATGACCAGGTATCTGCCCTGAGGCGTAATTAATCCGTAATACGTCAGGTACCCCCTCTTCGACAACAATTCCAGTAGATTGGGTGCATCATCCTCATATTTTGGGTGGAAGTCAAGGAAGGCCCATAGCCTCATCAATCCTAGTTTGGACCAATCCGGTTCAACCTGGACCCAGAAACCCTTCTCCAGGAGCTGCTTCTTGATCTTGTACCTCACCGTCTGAGCCTGCATCTTGAGCAATTTCGAGATCAACGAATAGTTTCTCGGCCCCTCCTCCCGTATCACCTTAAATATCTTACGCATGGTTTCTTCTCTAGTCCTCGTGGCAACCCGTCTTGCACTCATGTCTTTCAACACCAGAGATAGACAAATAAGTATAAAGCAACCTTAAATATTTTATCCCTTCACTAAAGGGAGATTCGATGGTTAGTGGATTTTAAATTTTTCTCGTATCTTCTAATAATATAATTCTCAGTGGAAGCAGTGGAGATAAGAGAATATACACTCCACATGTAGGCCTTGATGCCGTAGGTTCCGCCTCTACATCTTTACACTTCTATTTGTACAACGCGTCTCATCCATGGTAGTGTGGTGGTGTCCACGTGCCCACGTGCACGGGGACGCGGGGTTGGATTAACTTATATAGGTTTTAACGGGCTACCCCTTTGAGGGAAGTCGGGCGTTGGCTTACGCGTCGAAGGAGAAGGTAAAGGAACTTCTAGACATCAACACCGCGGACTACGACGCTGAGATCGATGGCTTGATCGCCGAGTATGCAATAGACATCGACAACAAACTTAAGGCTCTCGGTGTCTCCACACCCATAACCGATAGCGACTTGACTCCCAGCCTCGCGGATATCAACGCTAGGGGAGCCGCGGGCTTATTCAGGAGTAAGAGGTCCCCAGATGGCGTAGAAGCTGTGAGGTTTACAAAACAAGCGGAGGAAAAACTAGAGGCCTTCATCAAAGCGAAATATCGAAGAGGCGTCCTCTCCCAGACCAAGCCCGAGAAATATACGACGAGTTAACGGAAAAGGTTGAGGGTTTGACATCTCCAGACTACAAGGCGATAGCGAATAAGATTCTTGATTTACTCAAGGCTGATACCACACTCAGCGCCGCCGTCAAGAAGTGGTGTTTCGGCATACCCGTCCGATTCGACCTGTTTCCATTAGTCTACGTGAAGTGGGTTGGAGGACCCGTGGAGCCAGGCACCGCGGCCAAGGAAGTCTATGAGATACGGTTCCACGTTGCGGTTATCGATCGCCACCACGACGAGGATGTGGCTGAGAAGACCGTTATGGATTACTCGGTTAAGATCGACGATGTCTTAGACGCCAACCCAACGCTTGGGGGAAACGTCGATGATTCATGGGTGGAGCGGATTGAGGCTGAGGCCACTGCTATGGGTGACTACGCGGTGAGCGGCGTCCGATTCACCCTATACACGAGGAAGATAGTGACGTAAAGGAGGTAAGAGAATATGGCGACCAAAGTGGTATATGTCGGGGAACATCGAGAAGGAGTAGTCGTTCCCGAGATCGGTGTGTTCAAACCCGGAGAACTAGTGGAACTAGGGGATGAGAAAGCGAAGAAGTTGGTAGAGACAAACATCAACTTCAAAGTGGCTAGGAAGGAAAAGGAAAAAAGCGAGAAGTGATTGATTAATGACCACAAGATATTTCGGCTTCGCAGAGGAGACGACGTTCGGCACGAAGGCGGCGATAGCGAGCTACCTTGACC
>JBHIEI010000127.1:0-2159 GCA_046760555.1 Bathyarchaeia archaeon | reverse complement strand
TTTAAAGGAACGGAGTTGAAAGTATAATAGGTGGGGTTGTGCCGGGGTATCCTAGAGCCCTTGCCTTATGGCAAAGACGGGTAGTCTGGTAGGGAGCAGAAAAGATCGGTGGCTCAGGCCTGCTAAGTCTGTGGCCCATAGAAGGAAGCTGTGGAAGGCCTCGTGGGTTCAAATCCCGCCCCCGGCGCCAAGAACATTTTTTATGCGAATCCCTTGGTCTAGCTGGCTACCTATGTCTTCTCAAGATTTTGCACCTTCGAGAAAAAAGTAAGGCACTGGAGTTTTCCGATAGTAAGGACGCCGGTTAATCGCTAAACGTTAATTTAATAGGTTGAACTACAGATTAATTGTCGGTGTTTGGGATGGGTGAGACCTACATACGGATGAGGGTTCACGCATCACCCACAGATCCCACGTTTGAGGAGTTAGATTTACTCGTAGACACAGGCGCAGCCTACTCTTGGCTTTCTAGCGAGTTATTGAAGAAACTCGGGGTTAAGCCGACGAGGCGGAGCAGATTCAGAACGATCAAAGGTGATATAATCCTTAGGGATGTAGGACATGTTTTCGTCGAGTACGAGGGCGAAATGGCTCCCACAGCCGTGGTGTTTGCGGAGAAGGAAGACGCAAGCGTGTTCGGTCTCCACGCACTCGAAAGCCTTGGCCTCGAGGTGGACCCCGCAACAATGCAAGTGAGAAAAAGTGAGGCACTACTAGCCCTATGACCAGTAGCGCCTAACCTAACACACGTGAAATGCGATAACCTACCGGCCCGCCTTGTTTGCCCAAGACACCTTCATATTAAAAGGCGGAATGCAGATAGAGGAAGCCTCGGACAGACCAAGCAACATAGAAGCACAAGGGACACAAAACGAAGCGCGTGAGACTGAACATAAATCTTGCTTTTTGCGAAAGATTTAAACGAAATAATGTACCTAACACCCGGCGCCATCTTTCTGTATCTAAAAGAGTTGTTTTTGGGGTGTTTGCGCGCGTCTAGTGATGGCACTCTAATTGACATTTACCGTGATGGCTATCTCTTCCTAACCGAGCAAGGGATTAGGCTGCCCCAGGCCTACTCTTTTTAAGCAGCAATGTCGCTAGAATAGCCATGATCCAGTTGTGAGACGATTATTGGAATAGTCAAATAGTCTCTTCAGTAGTGTCCTCCTCGATCGGGGTGTTGAGAGATTGGGCGTGATCTTCAGGTATCTGGGAATCTCGGCCTTTGAGCTAACGACGAGGGACGGGGTGAGGATGCTGATCGATCCTTGCATATCGAAGAACATCCTCTGTCCCGTCTCAGTTGAGGATCTGACAGACGTGGACCTGATCCTCGTCACCCACGGAGCGGCCGACCACATGGGAGACGCCGTCGGGATACAGAAGAGGACCGGTGCGACGATCGTCTCCGGACCCGCGGTCAGGGTTCACGCGTGGAGGAGGGGGTGGAGAGGGGGAAGGTGGTGGGTTTTCTGTGGGGTGATCAGGTGGAGGTTATGGGCGTCAAGATCAAGGCCGTCGAGTGCAGACACGTATCATTCTTCCGGTCGGGGGATGTCTACCTCTCGGGGATGCCCCTCAGCTTCATAATCTATCCAAAAGAGGGCGTCAGGATCTACAACGCGGGCGACACCGCCCTCTTCAGCGACATGAAGCTGATAGGGGAGCTCTACAGGCCGAACATTGCCCTGATCCCCATCGGTGGCGCCCCAGGACCGACGGGGGGATACAGCCACCTACCGCCCAACGAGGCGGCTATGGCCACCCAGTGGATCGGGCCCGAGTTCGTCATCCCGACCCACTACCAACCCGACACCGAAGAAGCCTCGATGTTCACAAATTACGTGGAACTCCTCGCCCCCTCAACCAGAGCCCTCGTCATGAAACCCGGAGAGACCCTCACCTACGACCACGAGACCCATCGATTCGGCTAGAGACCACGACCACACCAATAACCATGACAACGTATAGTACCTACGAAGGCGTCGGTAAACTCCCAAATGGTCTACTGTCTCGCCACCGAAGGTTCAAGGAGTATTAGGGGCGGTTCATGATGAGTCAGATCTCGTATATCGGGAGGGATCTTCGAATCCTCTTCTTCGTCGGCCTCAGCTACTCGGTAGGGATGATGATCGTGAACCCCCTCTTCCCACTGT
>JBHIEI010000126.1:0-2304 GCA_046760555.1 Bathyarchaeia archaeon | reverse complement strand
CAGAGGCTAGTTGCTCAACGTCTTCGGCTAGCACGACACCCGTCATTATGTAAAATCCTTTAAAGGACGGGGCGGCTCGGCTGGATATCGTGTACTTGGCAACCTCGTTGGGAGGCAGGCTGTCGCTGGCTATTATGAGAACTCGAGTTAGACCGGCCGAGTCGAGGAGTTCGGGATCAACGTATCCACCTTGGAAAGGCCCAGGATTCTCCGAGAACGACGGAAATGGTCTCGTAGATTGTCGTTGGAATGGTCCAGACGTTACACCAGCCATGGATACCGTAGTGAGGGGCGAAGCGATGCTCAAGAGGGTGCCAAGCAAAAGTATCAATATTCTCTTTTTTCCAAGCGTCATCCTCAATCTCTCCCTCTTAGCTTACTCCCTCGACAGATATAAGAAGTCACACGCACCCTCGCGTTTTGCTCCCTCCTTCTTTAAGTGACCCCAAGCTACGAGTTTTTAAAGAGTCCCGTGAGTTTGCTGCCTGTTGGACCGCCATGATTCAGAGGATTGGTACCGACTTTATATGACAACGCTCCATGATTTCTTTTAGAGCTTCCTTCAGATCTCTATCTACATCGGTTGGCAGCGGCTCTGGAATATGTTCCCTTAGTGTTTTGTCAACAGCATCCCTGGCTCTTTCGATTATCTTCTTTGACCCTTTCCTCTTCCAAGCCTCTAGGGTTAGCGTGTCAACAACCTCCGATGGTATGAACTGCTCTTTCTCCAGCCATTCGCGCGTGTGCCTCTCGGCAAGGTAGTGGCCCCCCGGGCCAACCCTCCCGATGACCTGTAGTGCAAGCGTATCGTCATTGACCGTGATGCCTTCAACAAGTCTTAGGGCCATTCCGCAGATTTCATTATCAATCACGAGCTTTTCGAGGGACTGACAGCTCTCAAAGTTGAGCATTCCAGGTCCCGATATAACGTTTATCCCAGCAAGGGCTCCGAGGATCGTTCCGATACCTGATTCGAGTCCGCATTGGGCATCGATCTCCTTTGAATCACTCAATCCCGTGTACATGTGGGTTGGTAGCCCATAATACTTACCGATTTGGGAATATGCACAGCCGAGCATCATTGTTTCGATCGCTCCGAGACGGGCCGTACCGTGTCTCATGTCGAAAACCGTTGGTGATCCTCCGTAAATAACGGGTGCTCCCTGGCTTGTCATCTGGGAGAGCACGAGACCGCTCAGGAACTCTGCATTGAATTGCACGAGGGCCCCGGCGAGGGTTACTGGGCCTGTTGCACCCACTTGCGGCATGGGCACTATTTCAGCTGGTATGTTGTATTTTGCGCAATCGATCAGGTTTTGGCATGTGATGTCGCCCCACATGAGGGGTGCGGATGGGCAAGTGTCAAAGATCGCCATCGGCTTTCTTGTTAGCTCCTTCTCTCCGCCGATTACGATACAAAGCATCCGTTTCATGTCAATGAGTCCCTGCTTCGTAAATGCGCCGGTAATGATGGTCTTGGGAGAATTCTTGAGCACAAGATAAAGACGGTACAGGTCACTTATCTCTTCTGGCACGTCTGAGGGCACCAGAGCCGTGCTCTGCGCACGGATGTAGTCAAGAGCGTCAACTAGTTTCACGAGTTCAACCAAGTCCCTTGAAACAGGCCTTCTTATCTCACCAGTTTCGTGGTCGACGAAGAAAATCGCGGTTGAACCGGGATTGAAAACAACGTTATCCCTTCCAATCAGCAGATCATGTTTGCCGTTTCGACTGTAAAGCCTTACGATCGATGGCGCCTTGGTTATGCATTCCTTCACAAGGTGCTGTGGCATGTATGCCAACTTTTTTTCGAGGCTGACCTCACATCCAGATTCCTTAAGCAGATTCAAGGCGCAATCATTTTTGATCATAACACCGTTTTCTTCTAGGATTTTCATGGAGGAGAAATGAATTGTTTCTATCTCGTCCTTTGAAAGAAGTTGCAGCAGCTGTTTCTTCGGATACGAGAACTTGGGCACGATGTTATATCCTCCTTTTCCATAGCCCTTCCATCGGTGGTCTAGAATACACATTCTCAGGTTATTTAATCGTTTTCAAAACTTAAGACGCTCAAAAAAGTGAGTTAAGCCGTCTTCGGTGCTAACCATTCGATGAGTTCGCGCGGATTTTCGCAGTTAATTTGAACCTTGATGGGCCCTAGGGGCGATTCTGCCACAGGCTTTGAGAAGGAGAGGTGCCCCACGTATGCGACCTGCTTGTTCAGGTAGAAGACTACGGATTTCTCGCTTAACCCGTCAAAGAGGACCCCTCGGGCGGCGTCTCGGATCCTCTCCCTGCGAAGGA
>JBHIEI010000125.1:0-2344 GCA_046760555.1 Bathyarchaeia archaeon | reverse complement strand
AAAATGGAACACGGCTCTTCTAGAAGAGCCGTGAAGAAAGTATGGTCTCTAACTTAGATCGTCCTTAACGGATCGCTTTCTCCGTCTGGGGGTCGAAGAGGTGGATATTGTCCATGTTCAACACCGCCTCGATCTCATCCCCCACCCTAGCCCTGGTCCGGGGATCCACCCGGGCGATGAAAGTCTTGTTATCGGTAAGCAGGTAAAGGAAGACCTCGTTCCCCATCAACTCCGTCACATCTACCTTGGCCTTGACCCGCCCCGCCGTGATGTTGGGAGGACAAAACTCGGGGTCGTGGATATCCTCCGGCCGTATGCCAAAGATGATCTCCTTCCCCAGGTACTCCTTCAACCTCTTGGCTTTCTCTGGCGGAACCCGCACCCGGAAACTCCGAGCATCGATGTACATCTCATCTACGCTCCCCACCAGCGTGGCCTCAAAGAAGTTCATGGCTGGACTCCCGATGAAACCGGCCACGAAGAGGTTGTCCGGTCTGTCGTATAGCGCCTGGGGGGTATCCATCTGCTGAAGTACACCATCCTTCTGCACCGCGATCCGCGTCCCCATGGTCATCGCTTCCGTCTGATCGTGGGTCACATAGATGAAGGTCGTCTCTAACCTTTGGTGCAACTTGGAGAGCTCCGCTCGGGCATGAACCCTCAGTTTGGCATCCAGGTTGCTCAAAGGCTCATCCATAAGGAAAACCCGGGGCTCCCGCACGATGGCCCGTCCCACCGCTACTCTCTGCCTCTGTCCACCAGAAAGCTGCCTGGGCTTCCGATCTAGGAGTTCCTCGATCCCTAATATGGCCGCCGCTTCCTTTACCCTCCGCTCGATCTCCACCTTGGGCGTCTTGCGCAACTTCAGCCCGAAAGCCATATTGTCATAGACGCTCATGTGAGGGTAGAGGGCGTAACTCTGGAAGACCATGGCGATATCCCGATCCTTGGGCGGTACGTCGTTAACCAACCGCTCCCCGATGTAGATCTTCCCCTCCGTGGGCTCCTCTAAACCGGCCAGGAGACGCAAGGTGGTCGTCTTGCCGCAGCCCGAGGGCCCCAAAAGAACTAAGAACTCCTTGTCTTGAACCTCGATGTCCAAATCGTTGACCGCTACCACATCGCCAAAACGCTTGGTCACATGTTCGTAGGTCACGCCGGCCATTCTCTCCTCCCCCTGAAGATGATAAACCCTTACCTCGCTCTCAAGTGTACACCAAATCTGCCATTTTAGTCAATAGTCGCACTCCCACTGATTGCCGGCGGGGTTGGGGACATTCTTGATAACCTCCTGAAAACCTCTAGCCTCGGGCAGCGACTTCGGACTATGGGCCGCCTTCACCGTCTCTCCCTTTTCCGTCTCCACCTTTCAACGAGCAGCTCTATGCCTTGTTGAATGCGGCGTTCCCGCGTCTCCGGCTTCTTGGCCTCTAGAATCCGAGCCACGAATCTTCTGCGATCCGCGACTGTCAGGTCGTTGAACGCGGCCAGGGCCTCGCTGCCCTCCGGTAGAGCCGCTGCCAGGTCGTCCGGGAGTGGCACCTCGCGAGATTCTGTGTCACGGAGAAGGGAGACCTCAACGACATCACCGGTGTCGACGCCGAGCTTCCTCCAAATGCGGCTGTGGATAAAGAGACGGTGTCGGCCTCCACCTCGAGGCACAAGTGTTGAACGCATCGGTTCGCCCTCGACCCAACCCTTTACGGGTACATGCGTGTCCTGCCCGAGGCTGGAGGACACTCGCTCCGGTACGTCTACGCACCGATTGATCCCGACTTTGTAGATCCTGGCCCGAAAGGGCAATGGTTTGTCTCGCCCTACCATCTGGAATTCGCCGCCTAACTATCTATTAGATGGACATTTCTCTACCTAATGAGCCAATTTGGCGTTTAGACAGACATCTTGTCATATGCCCCCCATCCGGTGGATTGGGCGCAAATCTCGTCCACCCAATACGCTTGCCACAACGAAACAGCCCAGGTAAGATAGGATGTGCATCGAGTCTGACATCAGCATACACCATAGGTCCAGCAGACGCAATGACCATTGCAGGCAGAATCGGGAGGGTTTCCCCCTCCCGATATTTTGGGATGCTGTGAGCGGGAGCGATGGGGATCAATTCCTGCTGAAATATCCCTACCCTGACACGAAGATCGATCCCCGAGAGCACGCAACCTTCACCGGGCTGAGGAAGGTTTGGCCAGAAAGGCTAAGGCTGCTATAATTGAAAACCGAGAAATTGTTACAAAGGGGCAGATGCCGGTTATATAGAGAGATCGGGAGGGCACCATGCTACCGGAAAATAAACTGAAAGAGATGCTTCTCCAGATGTACCTCATCCGCG
>JBHIEI010000124.1:0-2348 GCA_046760555.1 Bathyarchaeia archaeon | reverse complement strand
TCCCCCTTGTGATGACATCATGCGCTCCACCGCATCCTTAATCAGGGCACCCACGCGAATCTCTTCGATGGTGAGTTCTCCCGAAGCACACCTAGCCCCCCTCAGCGCCGCACTTCTAAAGGTCGGGCTCATTGAGACGATGGCGGCAAGGAACTGCTCATAGCTCAAGTCGGTGAGATCGGCGGTTCTGTGAACGTTTCCGGGCTTCGGATAAGCGCTCACCTCCAATAACAGAGCCAACTGTATGGCGTTCGTTACCGTGTCTACAACCGAGTGGATCGGCAAGTCCCTTAATGATGTTGCCAAATTTTATAGAATCACCTAAGCTTCCCGTTGTTCTCAAACGATCTCGTCCCTCCGTCTATCCTCCGTGATTTGTAACGATTTGTGTAAAGTTGTTGTTGAAGTTTCTTACTCTCAGAAGCCACTAGACAGGAACACCGCAACCAAAGTTCTCGAACACATCGGAACGTATGTTAACTTCAGTTTGGAAGATGAGTAACGAAATAAAGAGGGGGCTCGATCCACAACACTATCGAAATTACGTGGATTTATAGTCATGAAATTCTTATGACTTACGGTGTTTTAATGACAGTATCAAAAGAAAACGCTAAACGCGTCCTCTCTAGACGTGATTTTTTGAAGGGTGTGGCCTTAGGAGGCGCCTTGGCAGCGGTCGCCAACTTCACACCACACCTTACGGCGGGTGGTCAACTAATTCAGGCCAAGGTGCTGAGTACTACGGCAGCGGAACTCTTCAAGGTTAGGCCTAACTTTGAAAGGTTCGACCCGCGTTACACCGCGTTTAGCAGATCGTACTGGGATAAGTCATCGGCGGCATATGGCACGATGGCCAAGAGGGCGACGGTTAGGCTGGAGAGGGTGAGGAGGGAAGTGCCGGGCTACAGCCTGAGGGACCATGCACTGTCAAGGGCCATGTCATTGGTACCCGGGTTTGGAAAAATGAATAGAGGATTCTACTCTTGGGACCCGTTGAGGCCCGTGGATAAGCTCGATAAGTATAAGGTCGACCCTGCGAAGGCTACCAAAACTGTGAAGAGGGCAGCGAAGTATCTGGGTGCTGATCTCGTCGGAATCTGTCTACTAGATAGAAGATGGGTCTACTCTCATACTCGAGCTGGGAAGCCCATTGTGTTCGAGGATGTGGAGCGGTGGTATGAGACCGAGCAGAAACTCGTGATCCCTGAGAGCCACAGGTATGTGGTGGTGCTCGCGACTCGGATGTCTGAGGATCTAATGAGGTACGCTCCCCTACTTCTCGAAGACGCAGAAGTAAGGCACGGCTATGATAAGATGCAATTGGTGGCAGGCAGGGTGGCGGAGTTCATCAGACAGCTTGGGTATCATGCCATCCCGATGGGCAACGATACAGCCCTGAGCGTGCCACTGGCCATCGATGCAGGCATCGGCCAGTATGGGAGGATTACGAGGCTCGTTACACCCGAGTACGGGCCCCTGGTAAGGCTGGCCAAGGTCTTCACGGATCTCCCCATGACGACGGACAAGCCCATAGACTTTGGTCTCACCGAATTCTGTAACGCCTGCATGAAGTGTGTAGACGCTTGCCCAGTCCAGGCGCTCCCTAGGGGGCCACCTGCGTGGGAGGGGCCGACTAAGTCAAACCTTAAGAGGGTGTTAAAGTGGCAGCAGAATCCTATATCGTGTCTTACGTGGTGGGCAAAAGTTGGCACCGGCTGTGCCATATGTTTCAGGGTCTGTCCGTGGAGCAAGGGAATCATGAGGACTTCCACCCTCGCAAGGTCGGCTGTTCAAGGAGCCCCCGCTCTCAACAGCATATGGCGCACCGTAGATGATGCCCTCGGATACGGAGCTCTAAGGGATCCTGAGGAGTTCTGGAGGGAGGAATAGGATGCAGAGTTCATTGATGAGGGAGGCTCTCCGCTTGATCGGCTACGGTGTGTGGATCATCGTCCTCCTCGTGCTGGCCGATTTCACTTGGATCAACTATGCTGGTCACGAATACAGGGCGAGCCTGATAGGCTTCGTCATCCTCATTCTAGCGATTCAGGGGGGCCTAGGCGTTCAGATGCTTAATAGACGGCTCAGCGAGAAGGCGAAGCGACGCGCCATCAAAAGTGCTAGGGTGAAGAGATGAATCACCTTTCAGAAAAAATTTTCGTTTTCGTCCTGAGCGTGACCCTCGTCGCTTCGGCCATCACGGTAGTCTATACGGAGGGCTGGTGGACTTACCAACTGTCGCTCCCAGAGGTTGAGGCGAAGGCACCCCCAGTAGAGCCGGTCAGGCTAACTGACGCCCCCACCAGGGAGGTGGAGGCTGTCTGGAGCCCTGATGGGAAGATGATAGC
>JBHIEI010000123.1:0-2420 GCA_046760555.1 Bathyarchaeia archaeon | reverse complement strand
AGGCTTAAGAAAACATTGATTGCTAAATGCCAATCACGGCATATCTTATCAAAGTTAGGCGCATGGCTCTTCGCCGGCGCGTTTGGTACAGCGCCATCACTGGCTCGATCGGGCGCTCGTTGACTCGACTCTGAAGCGATCCGAGAGATCGGGAGCCCTCTATTGGAGAAGGCGATCCTCCACATCATCGCCTGGCTATCCCAACGACGGAGGGACAAAGGGTCTCACGGAGTCGGGAGAGTCGGGGGGTCTACGTCGATGCCCTGAGCCTCCACCGCATGGGGCATGAGGACATGATCGACAACCTGCTCTACGCCTCGACTAAGGCGAACGGACTTCGGCTGCTGACCCTAGACGAGCTTAGTTCCCTTGTGGAGAGCGTGCAGTTTTAAGCCAGCGAAGATCTCAAGTTGAGTGCTTTGGTGGTTAGGAAGGACACCGTAGTAGAGGCTTTACGCAACTTCCTCTCTCATCGAGAGGACGTCACATTGGCTTATCTTTTCGGCTCGGCTGCAATGAGGGATCGCAGTATGCATGATGTCGACGTGGCTGTTTTACCAGAGAATGGGGTTAAAGATGGAGTTGGACTCCTTGGAGACCTTGTAATCGGCATCGCCAAAGCGTTGGGGATCAGCGAGGACAGGGTGGATATCGTTGACATCACACAGGCGGACCTTGATCTCAGGTTTAAAATCCTAACAGAAGGTGTAAGGTTACTCGATAGGGGCGGACGCGAGAAGGAGCTGAAGAGAGAGCTGAGCGAGAGGTATCCTGAGGCTCGACTGCTCAAGGAGATCAACGTGCGAGAGTGGCTTCGGTCGACCGATCCGTCGGGCATCGATCCCCTTCTCCTCAAGAGGAGGCTCGACATCATGAGGGATGAAGCAAGCTTTCTGAAGGGGGAGGTTCTATCCAAGTCGCTTGAAGAGGTCTCCTCATCAAGGGTCATGAAGAGGCTCCTGGAACGCTCGGTCCACGTGATCGTCGAGGCGATGTTAGATGCGTGCAGGCACGTGGTTTCAGCCAAGGGATGGGGACCAGCTGAGACGTACGGGGAGTACTTAGACCTTATGAGGGAACGGAACGCGTTATCGCGAGATGTTGCCGCATCGATGAGGAGGTACGTGGCCTGGAGGAACATACTGGCACATAGATACATAGATGTGGATCACGGGAGGCTTTATAGGGACGCAAAGGATCTGGCTGTACTTGCCAAGGAGTTTGAGAGGCAGATAGCCAGGTTCTTAGAACGAGAGACTGAGTGATCCCAACGACTGGGAATAACCTCCGGGCTCGAAATCAGTGCTGCACACACTATCCTCACTATCCACATCCTTACTTGTCGGCATTAATTTCTGAAAGAGTTTTTGATACCCGTCCATACCTGTAGTACCCTCTATCCTATACAGTGAGAGAGCGGTGTTAGTGTAAAGCACGTATCGATGATAGGCCTGTTGATCGATCTATTTTATCGAAGTCGTCGGGTTATAGAAGCCCTCTGACAAAGGCGATTCTCCAAATCACTCACGCCTAAAATGCCGATACGTTGGAAGGATAATATACTGGCAGAGAGATAAGCTTATACGACATCAACTCCGATGAACCATCTGCCGTTTCTTTATCATGGAACTTGAATGTACTTATATCATTTTTTGTATTTACTTTTGGTATATAATGAAACAGATTTCTATAATTACTGTTAAGGTGCCGAAGGAGTTGAAGGAGAAGATGAAGACCATTGATATGAACTGGAGCGAGTATATACGAACAGCTATACTGAGGCGTATCGAGGAAGAAAGTATGAAGAAAGCCTCGGTGAGATTGGATGAGATTCGCGCTCAAGCCAAACCTGTACCTACGGAGGAGCTCCTACGGTGGATAAGAGAGGATCGTAGCCGGTGAGCTATGCCTCGATACGTTGTAGACGCGAGCATCGTAGCGAAGTGGGTTCTCCCTGGTGAGCCCTACGAGGAACAGTCCGTGAGGCTAAAGGAGGATAGCGTAGGGGGAGTGGTTGAACTGCATGCACCCAGCCTCTTACCCTACGAGGTAGGGAACCTCCTCTGGCGAGCCACAAGGCTAAAGCGTATCGAAAAGGGAGAGGCAAGGAGTGCCCTGGAAGCGCTCGCCACCCTAAGGATTACACTACACGATGTCAACTGGCTTTTTGTGACCGAGTGCCTAGAGCTATCCTCTGCCCTTGACCTGTCAGTGTATGATACAGGTTACATCTTCCTCTCAAGCATGTTGAAGGCACCTTTGGTTACGGCTGACAAGCAGTTGGTTGTAAAGGCAAGGACAGAAGCAAGAGCCTTACACATCAAGGACTACTGAGTGAAGGTTTGTTCGCTTAGCGCATACGTTTTTAATATAACGCTTGCTCACTCGCCTCACCGACTCGATGTCGAAAAGTAGGGGGT
>JBHIEI010000122.1:0-2444 GCA_046760555.1 Bathyarchaeia archaeon | reverse complement strand
AAGACCTGTTACTTCCGGCATCAGTGGGTATCCTTATGAGGGAGAGATAGGCGATTAACCGTCTCCACAATCCACGGCTTAATGTCGTGAAAAGATAGGACTTCGAAATTGACGATGCCATCCCAGAATTTGAGCAATTCGATAAGGGACTTTATCCTGTTTGGATAGTCATCGGGGAGATTGAGAACTGAAGCTTTCTTAAATAACCGGCAAGCCAAACTGTCAAAGTCTCCCCAAAGCCATTTGCTCTTTACCCAGATCTTGTAAGGTAAAGGCGAATCCATCGGTTTTCCGGAAGCTAATTGGACCAATAGGTAGAGAAAGTCAACTCCCGAATCAGCAGCTAATCAGAACGTACTAAATAGTGTTACATGATTCTGAAATTTATGCTATACTTACTACATGAAGAGATTGTCCCTTGATCACCCCGATTTGATTCGCGGGCAGTTGCTAGACCTTGCCCGGAAAACCCCGGGAGCCTGGATCGGAATAAAGATCGCGGCTCTGTTGCTGGTAATGGAGGGTCAGCGTCCGGGGTGGATAACTCAAGTACTGGGTCTGACCCGCATGAGCTTGAATCGATGGGTGCGTGGGGTGAACCAAAAAGGTATCGGGTTTCTTCGACCGAACCCTCGGCCTGGCCGTCCTGGACAGCTGACCGAGGCGATTGCACAGGAGCTGGACGATCATCTAGAGAGAAGTCCTCGGGAGTTTGGCTGGTCTCGTGTTGGGTGGGATGGCCCAACGTTGGTTGTCCATTTGAAGAAATACTTTGGGATAAATCTGAAGGTTCGCCAGGCTCAGAAGTGGATGCATCGGTTGGGGTATCGGATGAAGCGTGCCAGTTATTCTTACCTTCAGGCCCGCTCCGAAGATGCCAGGAGGTTTCATCGGTCGTTAAAAAAAACTCCGAAACCTTAAGCCCCAAGAGACTATTGTCTTTCAGGACGAGACAGGTTTTAGCCTCCATCCTCGACTGGGCCGAGGATGGGCAAAACGGGGAAAACCCTTTAAGGTGCCCACAACAAGCCAACATCGCAAACGTCTGAATCTTTCTGGCTGGGTCGCCCCGCTTTTGGGCCGACGGGGGATGATTCGGACTGCCAAAGGGGATCGTCAGAGCTTTCTTGATGTTCTCAGACATATACGCCATCGACTCAAAGGCTTTAAAATCTGGATCTATGTCGATCGAGCGCCATGGCACAAGGGGGAAGAGATCCAGCAGTACTTCACATCTCATCGGGAACTTCGCCTCGTGTATCTGCCTCCCTATCAGCCTGCTCTCAACATGCAGGAAAGGGTTTGGCGCCAAATGCGCTATGAGGCGACCACCAACCGCTGGTTCGAAGATCTGGAGCTCATTTGGGAAGAGGTCCAATTCAATTTCCGTCGATGGTCACCAAAGAAGATAAAACAATTATGTAACCTTATATAATGCGTCTCTATTAGAAGAAAGCCGAAACGCAACAGATTGGATACCTGGCAGACAGAGCCTGGTGCCGCCCACAACGGGGTTCCTCCCGAGACTAGAGACTTCCCCCTGTATGAGAAGTGACTTCTTCTTCCGGGAACACTTCACGTTACAGAATAACCACTAAGTTTCACAATCCCCATTTAGTATTTGGGCTCTTAGGAGATACGAGTCAGAAAGGGGAGGATAAGGCGCAAGAAGACCGGAACCTTCCATCCAGCCCCCTGCGACCGAGCCTCGCTACATTTCCTTGCCCGTCCGGAGAGCCATTGCGCACCTCAGATCCCGGAGAACCCGTTCAAAGTTGTTTTCCTTCACCCCTGCCAGCAGCGCGATTGGCTCGCCATTTGCTACGACCACTGCTGAAGCGGCCTCATGATGGAGGCACGTTCAGGAGGCAACAACCCATTCATTCGGGTTCACCAGGGGATTGACCTTTGGCCATTTGCGACATCCCGGAAAAAGACCTTTTGAGGAGATGTGTCGCCGGAGAAAAGGAGGCGTGGGATCTCTTTGTTCTCAAGTACTCGAGGCTCGTACACCATGCGATCTACCAGGTTCTGAGTCGAGCCGGCTCGCCGGCCCGCCCCGAGGTCGCCGATGATCTCTACCAGGAGGTCTTTGCCTCCCTCCTGACGGACGGGCGCAAGAAGCTAAGGCAATTCCGCGGCAAGAACGGATGCTCGCTTGCGAGCTGGATCAGGATGATCGCGGCCAGGAAGGCCCTCGATTACCTGAGAAGGGAATGTAGAAGCCCCTCCTGTTTCGAGGAGCCGGAGATCCTGGAGAATATGAGCGGCGATTGCGAAGAAGACCCCGAGGGGGAACTGATAAGATCTGAAGAGAGGCGGATGATGCGCGGGGCGATCGCGATGCTTCAGCCCCGCCACCGGCTCTTTGTCGAGCTTTACTATCACCGCGGATTGTCCATTTCGGAGATATCGCAAATCATGAACCTGGAGCCGAACGGGGT
>JBHIEI010000121.1:0-2468 GCA_046760555.1 Bathyarchaeia archaeon | reverse complement strand
ACAGGGGTTATAGCGTTGGTCGTACACGAGGCCAGGGAGATTATGTGATGCTTGTCGTGGTCGTACTTGTCGTCGTTCACCCCGTAAACCACCGTCAGGTCGGCGGCGGTAGCCGGTCTCGTCGGCGCCGAAACCAACACCTTCTTGGCCCCGGCTTGCAGGTGTTTTGCGGCGTCTTCCCTCCTTCTGAACCTTCCTGTGGACTCCACCGCCAAGTAGACGCCCATCTCCTTCCAAGGTAGCTTCGCCGGGTCTGGCTGGGACAACACTTTAAGCTCTTGCTTGACGGCGCCATCCTTCTTGATGGTGATAACGTCCTCCTCGACCTCCACATCAAAGGGCAGTCTGCCGTGAACCGAGTCGTACTGTAGGAGGTGCCCCAGGGTCGTGGCCTCGGTCAGGTCGTTGACCACAGCAAAGTCGATTTCTGTGCCGGTCTCCAAGGCTGCTCGGTACAGGAGTCTTCCGATCCTTCCGAACCCGTTGATAGCCACTTTATATGCCATAAAATCCCTCCACGATCCAATGTTAAGTGGCTTCCATCTAATTAATTTTTTACATAGAAATCGTCACTACACCAATCCACCAATCCAAAGTTTACTTTAGAGGCTAAACTTTTAAAGGAAATCTGATGATGTCTTGTCATATCAAGACCAGTGAGATGGTTTAGATGGTAAGAATCGACAAATACCATTTCCCCGACGACCTCTATTACGAGAAGGACCACTCGTGGGCGAAGATCGAGGAGGGAGGCAAAAGGGTCAGGATCGGGATCGACGACTTCGGTCAAGACATCGCCGGCAAGATCCTGTTCATCCGGATAAGGCGTGCCGGGAGCGTGGTGAAACAGGGAAGAACCTATGCGAGCATCGAGACCGGTAAGTGGGTCGGCCCATTAAGGTCGCCTGTAACGGGCAGGATCGTCGAAGTGAACCAAGCCCTCAGCCGGAAGCCCTCTTTAGCAAACGAAGACCCGTATGGCAGCGCATGGTTCATTATTGTGGAGCCGTCGAACCTCGAAGAGGACTTGAAGAACACCTACCATGGCGAGGCATGGGTCGAATACGTGAAGAAGGACATCGTGGAAAGACTGAAGAAGTAGACCTCTAAACGGGTGGTTTGTCGGCATTGAACTCTCGAGTCTAGAGGGGGACCCGAAAGAACCGTACAAAGGGGAGCGTTGGGTCGAGTTTCTGAAGGAGGATATGGCAGAGAAGCAGATGTAAGCGCCACAAAGGTTTCTGTATTGTTCTCGAATACACCTCCTTCCTCTATAGCCGTTTTTCATAGTTGCCACTTCTGAATCGTATTGACAATAAAAACCACTTTTAAGTAGGAAGCCTAGGTTTCGCGTAGGAACTGTAGGATGGGCTCCGCTGATACGCGGTTCATACCTAAACCCACTTCTTTAGGGCTTAGTCCTAGGGCTAGCCCTAGGAGTTGTGGATAATATAGGACAGGAATGTTGTATTGCTCGCCGTGAATTCTAGCAGTCCTTGGTTGTAGTATGTCAAATGATATCTGGCATGAGGGACACGTCGTGACCATGCAGTGTGCTCCCGCGTTCCTAGCGTCTTTGAGCTTCATGTCTATAAGTTTCATACCGAGCTTCTCATCGAATGGGAGGGTCGTAGCGCCGCAACACCACAGTTTGAGGGGCCAATAGACGCTCTTCGCCCCCGTCATCTCAACCAGCTCGTCCAGGATGTGAGGGATTTCTGGATCGTCAAATGAGAGGTTTTCTGACGGTCGGAGTATGTGGCATCCATAATGGACGGCCACGTTCAATCCCTCGAAGCGCCTCTTAATTTGAGCATCAATTTTGTTAATGCCACAGTTATGGTATAGGACTTGAAGGATGTGTTTGATACGGGTGGTTCCCTCGTAGTGTAAGCCCTCACGACCCAGCGCCTCATTGGCCTCCTCTAATAGTTTTGGCTCCTCCTTTAGGAGATTTTTGACCTCCGTTAGGGTCGAGTAGCAACTATTGCATACAACCATCACGTCTCGGTGCATCTTGTCGGCTAACGCGATATTTCTCGAGGCCATCAACACGGTGGCCTTCGAATCTAAGGATCGGAGGGGATAGCCACAACAACCGGCCCCCTCAAGGTCGGACATCTCTATTCCGAGAGTCTCTGCTGCGTTTCTAATCGATAGATCGCAGTTGTTCAGCCTCGCCGGGATCTGACAGCCCATAAAGTAGGTGTACTCCACGTCTAGGCCTCTCCTTATTCAACGATAAGATCGTCTATCCTCGTCTCCCTGAGCAGCCTCTGGATGGTCTCAACGTCTACGGGGGGCGTTTCTGGTAGGCCTAAGGCCGCTCGCTCCCTCTCTCGAAGGCTCGTGACCCTCACCAATCGACCCGTGTTGAAGACCCCTATCCCAACCGATTTTATGCCTTCGGGAATCCTACCCTCATCTACGGCAATGTTCCTCAAGGCGAACACAACGCTCCCCAGATC
>JBHIEI010000120.1:0-2470 GCA_046760555.1 Bathyarchaeia archaeon | reverse complement strand
GGAGGTAACACCCACTTGGGTTCGATTATCCTGCTGATCCCGTTGGCCGCCGCAGGTGCAATCAGGGCGATCAAGGGAAAATCAACGATGAGGATGCTCAGACGAGATCTAACCCGAGTACTAACTTCCGCAACCCCGTCTGATACGGTCGATCTGTACGACGCTATAGCTCAAGCAAAACCTGGAGGTCTTGGCAGGGTGGAGAAACTCGACGTTAACGATCCCGGATCAAAAAAGACGATCCTATCGGGACACATTACGCCCTATGAAGTATTCGAGATGGCTGCCGAGTATGACACGATTGCGAGGGAGTGGACCACGGGATACAGGATTACCTTCGACTTTGCATATCCATACTTTAAGAGAATTCGAAAAACAGCCGAATTGAACGATGCCATCGTGAACACGTTCCTCAGGATCCTGGCGGAGGTTCCTGACACGTTTATTGTACGAAAATTCGGGTTGGGAAGGGCGGAGGAAGCGTCGAAGATGGCTCGCGAGGTCCTTGATGCAGGAGGCATGCTAACGGACAATGGGTCAAAGATGGTTTGGAACCTTGATGCGAGGTGGCGTGAGGAAGGAGTAAATCCTGGGACGACAGCCGATCTGATTAGCTCGACTCTCTCAATTGCCACTCTTCGAGGATTAAGACCCTAGCCGAACAGTGGGAGGTCCTGGACGTAGCTCTTGCCGATTCTCAACGCCATCTCGGCCTTGGAAAGCTCGTGCCCTAAGTACATGGCATGATCCAGTGCGAATACCAGACCCTCATCGATGATCCTGGATTGAATCTGAGCCGCTGTTTTCCCTTTGATGATGAGATCCGGCTTTTTTGACCCCAATGGAAAGTGAAGGGCCGCTAGGATGCCCTTCTTCCGGTCCAGCATTATCTTGAAGCACCCCATCGAATCGGCAGCGGGCTCTCTCGTCTTTTTGACACTCACGCTCCTTGCCACCTTCTCGATCCGCCGATCGTAGGCCTCCTCGTAGATCCTTTTGTCCTTCAACCTCAGTAGATCCAGACCTAGGTCCTTGGGGACCGAGCCCCTTCTCTTCGCTATGAACATCATCCTTGCTGCCGTTGAAAGCTCCCTCACACACCCCCGAGTCTTGTCGCTTCCCTCGGCCGTGAAAAGGAGGCAGGCACCAACTTCTGAGGCGATGGATGCCATGATCGCGTTCACTCCTATGCTGTCGGCATCGATGAGCTCGGTCACATTTCCCACACCGAAGAGCAGGGGCGTTTTCGGGTGTCTCTTTGCAAACTCGTAGTAAGCAACTAAAGAGTCGAAGATACCAGGAACGTTGGCGGGCTCGAGAATGGGATCGGCGATGGTCGTTTTGATCCCTGATCGGAGCGCCTTTCGTATGTTCTTCTCCAGCATCCTAACCTTTTCTAGGGGTTGCTTTGGCGCGTAGCCCCTTCGGTGGTCCGTCGGAACGATAACCGCTGGAGTAGCCCCTATGAACCTAGCCATCTCTTCGACGTTGCCGCCATCTATGCTGAGCACCAGATCCACACCCGCTGATATGGCGGCCTTTGCCTCCTCTGGGTCCATTGTGTCGATGCTCGCGGGTACGCTAACAGCCTTCTTAACCGCCGAAACCGCCCTGGCGGCATCCTCCGGTCGAGGATCACCCGCCATCATTCCCACATCGACGATGTTGGCGCCAGAGTCGACGTAGTATTTCGCCCTCTCACGTATTTCTCTGTCAGACAGAAGTGGGGCATCTACTATCTCGGCTACTATGCGCATCGGCAGGCCTTGACCAATGACAACTGACTCTTTTCCCAGACCGATGATCAATCCCGCTTTTTTCTCTAGGATCCTCCTCGAGTCCCTCTCGGCCATCGCTATTTCCCTCTCGGCTCCCCTTCGGGACCCTTTCCTCAGAAGGTCATCAGCTGGAACAACCCTAGACAGCTTCACCCCCTCCGGAAGTTCTAGAACCGCGGGGATATCCGCCGCGTAGCGCGGACCCTTGAAGGCGGCGACACCAGTAGCCCCCTCTATTTCAGAGATGTCACCCCTGACCAAACCTGGTACCAGAATGAAGTCGAAATCGCTAAAGTCTTCACCTTTGAGTTGTCTTGCGATGTACTCCGCCGTCATAAGAGCCGCTACAGAAACCGGAAGATCGAAGACTTGAGTCTCTATCGGACTCCTTGCAGCATATCGAGAAACCGATTTCTTTGCCAGCTGTCCTGTGATTAGAAGAGCCTTAACCATCTAATAACGAATCTCTGTAAGGTATCTGACTCTTTCCGCTTGCTAGAACCGCCCTCTGACTTGGATCCAAGAAAGTCAGCATTTTGTATCGGAGGTCAAAAGAAGAGATGCCGGCGAACCCTGAGCAACTGGAGCAAGCGGAAAGGGAGGGTGTGGGATGCGTTTCTTGGTGTCTCCGAAGAAAATCTTGGGTAAGGACGGCTCAGTCACGGCCATAGAGTGTACTCGAATGAAACTAG
>JBHIEI010000119.1:0-2576 GCA_046760555.1 Bathyarchaeia archaeon | reverse complement strand
TTGAACGCTCCAGATCTGGGAAGGTACGCCGTAGACGCGGCACAGGAGGTGTGGTTAGCGCTGTCAGTGCCATTAGCCGATACGCAAACCCGGTGTGGATCTGCAGCCCCATCTCTTCTGTAGATCGCGAGATGGCAAGCCAGGCGTCACGAGAACCGATAGCCTGTTCGACCAGCGACTATCAGTTTCGTCTGCGGTTCATAGTGACCAAGGAGGAGTTCTACGAGAAGTACTATTTAACGATCAGCAACCCCTTGCTATGGTTCCTGCAGCACTACATGTGGGACGTGCCCCGCACCCCAACTTTCACCCCAGAGATGTGGTCGGCTTGGAAGGGCTATGAAGAGGTCAACCGCGCTTTTGCCGAGGCCATCGCTGAGGAGGCGACAAGAGCGGGAAAGCCCGCCATCGTGATGTTGCAGGATTATCACTTATATCTATGTCCGGGAGGCTTGGCTCCTCGGCTGCCCGAGGGCTGCTTGCTCTCCCACTTCATCCACATACCCTGGCCTGGCCCCGACTATTGGTTGGTTTTGCCCCCAATCGTCAGGGAGCAGATCTTGGGCAGCCTGTGTGGGAACGATATCTTAGCCTTTCATACTAGACGCTACGCTCTCAATTTTCTTCGAACCTGCGAAAGTTTGCTGCCTGGTTCTGAAGTGGATTACTCGTCCTACACCGTAGAACGGGATGGGAAGGTCGTTCGGGTTCGCAACTATCCCATTTCGATAGATATCGCCGCTCTACGAAGGGTGAGCAAAGCTCGCAAAACGACTCGACATCGCGATCATCTCCTCGGTCGTTTGGGAGAGCAGACGATCGTCCGCGTTGACCGTATCGAACCCAGCAAGAACATCGTCCGTGGATTTCAGGCTCTTGACCTCTTGCTTGAGCGCTACTCTGAGCACCGAGGTCGGGTGCGCTTTCTAGCCTTTCTGGTGCCCTCACGCCTGGCTATCGAAGAGTATCAGAAGTACCTAGAGGAGGTAATAGCGGCCGCTCAATGGGTCAACTTGGAGTATGGAGACAGTGACTGGCAACCCGTTGAGCTCTTCGTTGGAGAGGATTACGCCCGTGCTGTGGCCGCCATGCAGTTCTATGATGTGCTGCTGGTAAACCCCATCATCGATGGCATGAACCTTGTGGCCAAGGAGGGGCCCGTGGTGAACGAGCGGGATGGGGTTCTTATCCTTTCGGAAGGCGCCGGAGCATGTGAGGAACTGGGGGAAGGAGCTTTGGTGATCTCACCCTACGATTTGGTGGAAACAGCGGAGTCGCTGCACCAGGCTCTTGTTATGGCTCCGGGCGAGCGGGCACAGCGAGCCAGGAGATTACGCAGAATCGTGGAGGGCCACACGGTAACCGACTGGCTCTACGACCAACTCCTGGATCTGTCTCGTATCCAGGGTTCAGTTATCACTGGTTCCTAGAGAAAGCCTCCGCAAGAATAGCCAAGAACTCAGCCACCCCTTTGACTCCCTCGACCACCAGATCAGACTCCTCCATTAGCCCATGTGGCATCTCTGGTGATATGACCCCCACGGCCAAAGCGCGCCTCTCCTCCTGAATCCCCCAGCGATGAATCGCTCGGAAAGCATCGAGGTCGGTCTCGTCGTCGCCGGCATAGATCACACCCCTCACATCATACTTGCGGAGTAGATCGAGCAGCGCGGTGCCCTTGTTCAGGTCGAGGGGCGGCCTTAACTCTACCACGCGACGTCCCTCAAGCACCTTCAGGCCCGGTTCCCTCGCCAGATCACGTAGGAGGGACGCGATTCGCTTTCTGGCTGCGACCGGATCCTGAGCCGATCGGTAATGGATCGAGGCAGTGATCCCCTTCTCCTCGAACGGAAAGCCGGGTAGCTTCAGCTCTTGCCGCGCCCGCCCCAGGACGTTACGGATCACCGGAGCGTACTGGAAAGCCCGGGGCTCAACGTATTTGTTGTTCTTCTCCCACCGCTCCAGCCCGTGGTTCCCGATATAGACCAGCCCCTCCAGTCCTACCAGGTGACGCAGCTGCTCTACCTCTCGGCCTGATAGGACAGTAACCAAGGCCAGTTCACCAGAGAGCCTGGCAAGACTGTCACGGCACGCAGGGTGGATCCTGGCACTTTGTGGAGTTGGGGTGATCGCGCTGAGCGTGCCGTCGAAGTCAGTGGCCAGGGCAAGCGGTTGTCCAGCCAAGAGATAGTCTATTGCTTTTTTCATATCCATCATTGCGCCTGCAATAGTTCCCATAGCCGGTGACTGACAGTGGACGACAGAGGCGACGGCGTCCCACCGATATGGTGACGATTTGTCAGCGATATCCTACCGAGTGAAGCCCCTCTGGTCAACTCCTTATGCGCTACGACTCGCATGAATCGTATGGAAATGGGCTCGTCAATTGCAGAGTTGACCGCCTTCTCAACCCAGGCGATACCTAGTGGCTTGGTCGTGACCGATCGCCATTTCAAGCGCCCTTCCTTCTGAAGCCGCAAGATTACCCCGAGCCATTCTATGTCACTAGTAGCAAAGAAGCCCGTGTTTGAGGAGTGGAACCGATCACGAAGAAAGGGAGGGCGAGACCCGACCGT
>JBHIEI010000118.1:0-2578 GCA_046760555.1 Bathyarchaeia archaeon | reverse complement strand
ATTGCCAGGAAGAAAGGAACGATCGATAAAGCCACCGCGATAAAGTTGCTTCCAACGATGCTTTACCTCTCCAAGGACGTTATCGGAGAAATGGTGAAGGACGTGATGAGAAGGGCCCCCTCGATCGATGCTTTAAACCGAGTGGACACCACAAAACTCGAGGTCCTGATTAACTCTAAGACTCAGGAGGCGAGAAAGGTGGCGGGAGCATTTCCCCGAAGTGAGTACAGGGATCTATTAGAGCACGCTCCCCAAACTGTTGTCAGTTTGATGCTAAAGGAAGCTGGCTAACCACCTCAGTTTATATCCTTAGAACTTTACGCACAACTCTGACGCCCAAAGGAATTCTGTACCGAACGAGATCATCCAGATATTTCCTCCCCATACGGAGGAGCTTGTCAATCACCTCAGGGCCCTTAAAAGCAGCTGCATCTATCATATTCCTTATCTCCAATGATGCCTCGAGTTCTCTACCGATCTCCATCTTCCATGTCTCTTCGAATCGACCCAGATCACATTCGCCGCTCACCTTGTTTGCCGCCACTTCACCAGCTATATCTCCCCCAATGATGGCGGGTGGTATACCACAGCCAGTACAGGCCATTACAAAACCGGCAGCGTCACCGACGATCAGGACATTCCCCGCGAACGTTTTCGACGCCGGCCCTCCGACCGGGACGGGTCCACCAGTTTCAGAAATGACGTTACCCTTTGAGAGATCGGTTGTTGTCCCCGAATGCTCCTTGATGAAACGAATCAATCGATGTCTGATACTAACTCTCTCCTTAATGAAAGGCGTCCGTACACCGAGCCCCACATTTGCGACACCTTCTCCCTTCGGGATGATCCAGGCGTAAGCCCCAGGAGTGTACGCCTGGTTAGAATGGATCTCAACCACGTCTGGATCCACTTCGATCCCTACCATCTGAAATTGGATCGTTGGGGCTAGGTCCATAGGGTCCTTTGTTGTGGGTAGTCCTACAGATCTTGCGACCGTCGAGGGTACTCCATCAGCCCCTATCACCACATCGCAGGTGACCCTTTTCTTAGCTCCATGATCACGGAAAACTACTATTCCTTTTGTGGAGACATCGATGACTTTAGATAATAGGCTCATCTCCGCTCCAACGTCTACGGCCTCAATGGCCAGTCTCCTGTCGAATATCCTCCTATCAACGACCACACCCTTTACATCGACATCGTAGGATTGACCCGAAGGGCTGACAAGTCTCAACCTCGTGCATCGATTAACGACATCCGAGTTCGGGACTCGCAGGAGCCCCTTTACCCTTTCCGAACTTCTAAAGATGTTCTTCGCTTCGTCGGCGGGATGAATGTACTCTGCGCATTGAATCGGAACTCCTATCTCCGCATGCTCCTCCAGGAGTAACACACTGGCGCCCAGTTTGGCTGCCCTTCTGGCGGCTGATGATCCGGCTGGTCCGGCTCCTACGACGACAACGTCATACTTTCCCATGTTCAACTTCCGATTGTTTGACTTTCTGAGAATCCAGAAATAATTATCTGTTTATCCTCGATAAGCCGGATGGCTTACACCTTATAACAATCCCGAGATAACGTATGCTATCGTAAGAGCAACAGGAATCCCTAGTGTAGCCATAACCATCGATGCCATTCCGGGGATTAGTTGTATCGGATCATCGTAGTATTTCTCGCATAGGCGCACTGCCTTTACCGCGAAAGGTATGGTGATCAAAGCCATCAAAGACCAAAATGGAACGATATCGAGAAGCGTTGCGAAGATGATCAGAGCATAGGCAGTGAGAGGGATCGCCTTAAACCACCTGGCAGCTCTGTCTTTACCAAGTCGGACAATGAGGTGGTATCTCCCCTCGGCTTTATCCGCTTCATAATCGGGAAACTCATTAATGTACAGCACCCCTCCAACCATGATGCCCGCCACCGCTGTGAAAACCAAAGCCTCCCAACTTATTCTGAGTGTCTGGACGTAGTACGTACCCAGAACCATGAGTCCGAAATTAAGACCGACAACGAATTCCCCTATTCCGAGTTTAGAGAACACCGGGGAATAAAGGCCAATACAAACAGCACCGAGCAAAACGAGAAAGGGTATGAGCCATCCCCCCGTAGAAAAAGTGAGATACGTTCCAATGATGACTCCTCCGATTAGGAGGATAAGCCCCTCTGCCAATACCTCTTTCGGTTTCATTAACCCCTCTTGTATGATCCTGCTGCCCCCACTGAAAGGGGTGGGGTTTGTTCTGATATCGATTCCCATATCGAAGTAGTCGTTGAGGATATCCACAGAACCATGTGCACAAATCACAACGCCGATAAAGGTCAGTGCTGCCAAAAAGGGGTCCATAAATCCCTCTCTCCACGCCAGAGCTAGGCCAAGTACTACCAAGACAGCTGACAGGGAAAGAAATTTGGGTCTAAATTCCCTTATCCATATAACTAGCTTTTTCCTAAGGCCTGAGCCTACACCACACATGGATGACCTAGAAAAGCAGGAACTCACTTCACCAGGAAAGGAATGAGTCGCGTTAGTAGGATCCCTAGGACGTCACGGTACGTTATGATGCCGACGAGGGTT
>JBHIEI010000117.1:0-2717 GCA_046760555.1 Bathyarchaeia archaeon | reverse complement strand
CCAACACGGTATCTTCATCCTTTACGATCCCGATGAGAACCTTGAGGGAAGGGAAATCGACATAGACATTCTCGACATCGCCCCCACCGTCCTGCATCTGGTAGGTTCTCGGGTGCCCGAGGACATGGAAGGCGAGGTGATCGAGGAGGTACTATGAACGACGAGGGTTTCGTTGCTTGGATAACCGGCTTGCCAGGATCGGGAAAGACAACGATAGCTAGGGGAGTGGAGAACGAGCTGAGAGCTAAGGGACTCAAGGTGGAGGTTTTTGACGGAGACGAGGTTAGAAGAAACCTCAGCAAGGGACTGGGATTCAGTAAGGAAGATCGAGACACCCACAACAAGAGGGTCATATACGTCTGTAAGCTGCTTACTAGAAATGGGGTCAACGCCATCGTATCGTTGATCTCACCCTATAGGAGCACGAGATCCTCGGCGAGGGGACAGCTGCCCAGATTCGTGGAGGTTTACCTGAGGTGCTCCTTGGAGGAGTGCATGAGACGGGATCCGAAGGGTCTCTACAAAAGAGCCCTAGAGGGGGAGATAACCAACATGACGGGGATTCAGGATCCCTACGAGGAACCCGAGAACCCCGAAGTGACCCTAGACACCGAGAACGATACGCCGGAGGACAACATCAGAAAAGTCATGGAGAAGCTCCAGGATCTTGGCTACCTCCCGGGCTAGTAGCAACGAAACGAATGGTCCGTGAGGACAGACGATTAAGACGAGAGGTATTCTAAGGCAAATCTCAGAAACCTATCAGTCCCAGCCTTAGACGATACGATGCCAACAACCTGATCCCTTCCACCAGCCGGGTACCCTCGTGACCTAGCATCCGTTATAATGGGTGACAGATCGACCCCTCCTTCGTTGCTCCTCACGTAGATCTGGTCCCTATCGTCGAAGAAGCCCCGATTGACAACTATCGCGATCCTGCCTTCCTCCTCCCAAGCGACCCTCCTCGCTATAGAGGATATGATGTCGTATCTCGAGTGAATCTCCTTCATTACGATACGACCGGTCCTCCTGTCCTCGGTCAGCAGCTGCCGTTCGATCTCGTCGTTCACCTTCTTGGCTTTCCTCCTCCATTCCCCATCCTCGAGCGTGGCTAGGGGGTTGTCTTTATACCGAAGCAATTTGAGAACGCTCCTCTCCACCCCTGCCGCGTCACCCGTCACATAGCTTGAATCGATGAGCTCGACCATTTTCAGCAGATTCTCGAAGCTCAATCGCTCTCTTTTCATGAAGTTCTCGATGTCCCGGAAGACATCGAAGGTCTTCACTTTCTGCTCATGGTCCCCTACAGCACCAAGTACCGTTAGAAGGTCGAGGTCTCGGTGTAGAGACCGGGTGAGGATCCACGAGGTCGATGGGAACTCCTCGGTTCTCCCTCCCTCGGCTATGGGATTCATCTGGAAAACGCTAGAGACGCTCTCCCTTTGGAGGTGGTGGTCGATATGGATGACTCGTCCCCCGGTCCATTCCCTCAGCAGGGAAAAGTCTCTCCCTGATAGGGATAGATCGACTACGATTGTTGTATCATGTTTAGCTCGACCGATCCCGTTAAGGTCCTCCTGAGTCAGGAAGTAATTCCCTATTGTCGGGGTCCTAAGGTCAACGGAACGACCTTCAAGCACCTCGCATAGTATAGAAGCCGAGCATATCCCATCCGTATCCCAGTGGTGGATTATCAGCACCCTTTCCGTGGCTCCAAGAATAGCCTTCAGGCCCCTTTCCACAATCATCAACAAAGTTTCGGAAGCGTCTCAAAAAGTGTTTGAGATTCTCCCTGGCAGTGTAAATTGCCACTCTCCTCGGCTAAAGTCGGAGATTCTCTGGTGGTTGAACCGCCTAGCACGGCTTCACGCGGTTGCAGGACTGGACTCATGGGTCGGCACAGTGTTTGCCACGAGAGGTTCGTGCGGTCTCCACCTGCCCGTGATCATCAGGGGTGACCGTTCTGCGAGATCAACAACTTAAACCGAATCTATTCGTTGCCATGAGTTCCGGAGAATCTTTATTGGAGAGTACTCTCTAAATATGAAGAGATGGATGTTCTTACTCTGGAGGGGATCCTCAAGGAGCTCGGCGAGGGAGCGAAGCCCGTAGGGGAGATCGCCAAAAGGCTGGGCATCGGGTGGAAAACGTGTGAGAAGTACCTCGAAGGCTTGAAGATGGCGGGTGTCGTCGTGGAGCTGAGAACGCCGAAGGAGAGGATCTTCATGCTGCGTCGACCCAGGAGGGCCCGCCTGCTGTCGGTCCCGAGGGTGAGGGTCGGAGCCACCTTCGAGTCGGTTCACGAGGAGCCACCCAGACCGGGGGAAGTCGAGGACCTGACTTGAGTTCGGATCATCTTGGCGTTAGTGAGGAGAGTTCAAATTGAGATGTGAACTCAACGTGGTGACCAGTCACGACTATCACGCAGAAGCAGGCTTCGAACCGTTCCCCGTACTGCCGATCGTGATCCACAGGGAGGAGTTCAGGTCACCGTTGAGGGTGGAAACCTTGTTGGACACCGGATTCGACGAAGCCCTGATCCTGTCCCAGACCCTAGGATCCTTCGTCAGGAGCGTCGTCGAGACCCCGGATGGGTACGAGGAGCTCGATGCCGCAGGGATAGCCATCCCCTGTGATGTCTATCACCTTAACGTGCGTGTCGGGACCCAATGGTACAGGGTCAAGGCCTATCTCCCTCAGCTGGGCGACCTGGGCAC
>JBHIEI010000116.1:0-2744 GCA_046760555.1 Bathyarchaeia archaeon | reverse complement strand
GTCTCGATAGGTTATGATGCCGATGAGGATCCCATCCTCATCGAGTATAGGCAGCCTACGGATCTTATTCTCATACATCGTCCTGATCGCGTCGAGCAGGGTGATGTCCTTGGTCTGAGTGATTATAGGGCTCGTCATTACTTCCTTTATCTTTATTTTTTCGGGATCAAGTCCCTCTGCAGTAACACGAAGCAGGACATCCCGCTGAGTTAGGATGCCTAAGGGCTTTCCCTTAGATGCTACCACAACATTGGCGATTCCGTTTTCCCTCATGATTGTGGCAGCCTCCTTAACCGTACCATCCGGACCAGCGGTGATAACACCGTGAGTCATTACGGCGCTTACCGTTCCCACAAGCATTCCAAGCATATTTTGATGATTTCCTTATTTCAAGATTGTTAGAAGCTTTTTGTTGCAGACAAAGCAACCTTTGAATATCTGGCGGAGGACACATGATTGGTACTTATGTCGGCGATCAAACGATTCATCGTTCGCAGACGAGGGTTACCCGCCGAAGTACGTTGGTCTTCGATGGTCGGTACGTGGGCGATCCTTATGGCAGATTTTTGCAGACGGATGAAGCTACATTCTGGTGACGAAGGTGTTGAGGAAGCGAGGAAAATTTTGCATGAGTATTCAAAGAATTCCGCTGATCATATAAAAAAGGAATTAGGGTTTAGCGGCAACACCTTAGAAGATATATCCGAAGCAACGAAAATAGCCTCCTCGCTCGCTGGGGTAGAAATGGAGTATTCCGTCCACCTCAACGAGGCTAGATGGATCAAGAAAAGGTGCAGACCGGCCGAGGCGTGGAAGAAGGGCGGATACCCTCCATGGATGTGTGACATGCTTTGTGGAGAGGTTTGTTCCTTCGTGATGGGCTTTCTGGAGGCTCTGAACCCCAAAGCCAGCTACCACATGACGAAATCCATGTACAAGTTCGGGGACCCCTTCTGCGAGAAGATCGTCACCATATACCGAGTGCCGACCGGTGACACGAGCGTTGACGAGCTCCTGTTCGGCGGGATGCCCGAGGGCTACGCCGTCCTCCTCCTGTCCCCCGTCTGCGATGAGAGAACCCGATTCCTGGAGGGCTTCATCAAGCACTCGGTCCTGGACGGCCGCCCAGCCTGCTACCTTACCAGCGATCCAAGAGGCGTCCTCGATCTTGCCGCGTCCTATCCCAAGTTTATGCGGCTGATCTTATGCCACTCCATGTCCGATCAGGTCGCACAGGGCAGAGAGAACGTCTATGCGGTTAGGGGTGCGGAAGTCCTCAGTCACCTCAACGCGTCGCTGATGGATGCCATTCAGTCTATGGAATCCGGAGAAGAGAAAGGTATCGCATGCTGTGATATCCTGTCTGACATCCTCTCCCAGCACGGCGCGGGCACGACCAAGAAGTGGTTGGCAGACGTTCTCCAGAGGCTGAAGGGTCGGGGGTTCACGGCGCTGAGCGTTCTGAACCCCGACGTTCACTCCAAGTCGGACATCGAGGCGTTGCGGGAGCTCTTCGACGGTGAGTTCAGGGTGAGCCAAGAGGAGCAAGAGGGGCGTACCAGAGCGCTCTTTAGAGTCACTAGGATGTACCAGCAGAACTTCCAAGATAGGGAAATCATCTTGGAATAGAAGAGTTTCAAGATTGTTAGAAGCTTTCCTTCAAAAAAGGATGTTTTAAGCCGCGTATCCCAGCGATCTCCCTAGCGCATGCTATCCTGCTACTCCATAACAGCGCTAGAGTGAAATAAAAGGATCCACGGTTCTTCTGATGATCTACGTAACATCCTCATCATATCCCCCGATAAGTGTTCGGAGGCCTATGAGGCGATCAGAGAACTGAAGCTTCCCGAGCAGATAGAACTCGTATCGGCGTGGGGGCTCTTCGGTGAATACGACGCCGTTCTCGTATACGAAGCGCCCGATGAGAACATCGCCATGGGCTTCCTCTTCGACGTCTGCAAGATCGTAGAGTTGTCGATACGAGGACTTTCGCGGCTACACGATTAAGGTAAATACCGAACATCAAGACAAGAACGAATAGAATTGGGATGAGCGCCGTGAAGAGTATAGGCCACATAGCCGTTTTCTTTTTGATAAATAAGTATCGATCAGCTGGTAGCTACCCCCAGCCTCCTCTTGATCGATGAATACACTCGATCCAACTGCTTTAAGGTGAGGACGACGACAGGGTAAAACCTCCTGAGCGACCCCACTCCAAACGCATACCCTTCTTCGTAGAACAGCCGTTGCCAACAGCCTGGGTGGTAATAGACCGTTAGGCGCCTGCCTCTGGTAACAGAGGTTCTCGACACGGCCTCTCCGCCGAGCTCGATCCGCCCTCCGCACCGTCGGCACAATATGCGCCCCCTTCTAGTGATGTGAGCCTGGGTAATGACGATGGCCTTAGATATAGTCTCACCAAAGAAGTAAGAGGAACGCGGTTATTAGTAATCCACGTGCACTTGTCTTACTCGAGGATACCAAGACGGTTGCTGGAAGAAGTCTAGCACCATCGAAAGATGGCCTCTCTGTTGGCCATTCCGATCGCTACTCATTTGGCACCATTCGTTTAGGCTCGCCATCGGGCAGTCAGCGCAATGAGCCTGAAAAGCCCCTGCTGCCCACAATGGTATCCGATCGAGATTTACCGAAAGTATTGGCTCATCTATGTTACCTTAGCGATGTCGCCAACGAGCACCCTCATCGCCGCGTAGAGCACGATCACGAGAACAACGAAGGCCACG
>JBHIEI010000115.1:0-2777 GCA_046760555.1 Bathyarchaeia archaeon | reverse complement strand
GGCTGCTGAGAGTATGCAAAGGTCAGAGTCTAGCGCCCTGCGTCTCGCTACTCATATTCGAAGGAACAATACCCACTAGACAGAAAGAGGCAGATGGTTAAGTTCTCCGTGACCAGTATACCACTAGAAGAGTCGGTTGTACTTTGCATCTACTTATATAAACTCGTACTGTGAAATTACGTGGAGAAGAAGGCCATGCGAGCGGTGGTGATGGCTGGCGGGGAGGGGACGAGGCTTCGCCCCCTAACAACGAACCGCCCCAAGCCCATGGTGCCCATAGCGAATCGACCGCTGCTGGAGCACACAATCAACCTTTTGAAACAGCATGGGCTTCATGACGTGATCGCCACCCTCCATTATATGCCCGAGGTCATAAGCAGTCACTTCCAAGATGGATCTGAATTCGATGTCAGGATGACCTACTTTGTGGAAGAGAAATCACTTGGAACCGCTGGAGGGGTGAAGAAAGCTGAAAATCTCCTCGACAAAACCTTTATTGTTTTTAGCGGAGACGTGTTGACCGATATTGACCTCTCTAAGGCTCTTCTTTTTCATCAACGAAAGGGAGCCCTCGCGACCATCGTTTTAACCAGAGTTCCTAATCCCATCGAGTATGGAACCGTGATAATCGACGAAGAGGGTCGGATCAAAGAGTTCAAAGAGAAGCCAGGGTGGGGAGAGGTCTTTAGCGACACGATTAACACCGGGATCTACGTTTTAGAGCCAGAGGCGCTCAGGCATGTGAAGCCCGAAACCGTGTTTGACTTTAGCACGCAGCTTTTTCCCAAACTGCTAGAGCAGGATGAGCTAATCTATGGGTACGTCGCCGATGGATACTGGTGTGACATCGGTAATCCTGTCCAATATCTACAGGCTAATCACGAAGCCTTGCAAGGTCGTGTGAAGGTGAAGATCCCCGGCCGCAAGACGAACGGCATATGGATTGACGAGGGCGCAGAAATTGATGATTATGCAGGGATTAAGCCGCCGGCTCTGATCGGAAGAAACTGTCGAATCCGAAGAGGCTCCACGATAGGAGGTCTCACCGTCGTCGGAGACAACGTTACCATCGATGAGATGGCTACAATAAAACGTTCGGTCATATGGAATAACACTCTCATTGGGCCTAAAGCTGATCTGGTTGGGTGCATAGTTGGTGAGAAATGCCGTGTTCACGACGCAACGACCATTCTAGAGGGGGCGGTTGTCGGGGATGAGTGCATTGTTGGGCGTGGCGCCACGATCAAGTCGAGGATAAGAATCTGGCCCGGGAAGATGATCGAGGCAGGGGCCATCGTTCACACGGATTTGAAATGGGGCATGCAGTGGATGACCACCCTTTTTGGGGCTTATGGAATAACCGGTCTAGCCAACATCGAAATCACCCCTGAGTTCGCCTCAAAGCTGGGAGTTGCTTTTGGTTCGTTTCTGGGAAGGGGAGCAAAGGTGGTTATTGGTCGCGACACGCACAGGGTTTCTAGGATGGTAAAGAGGGCTTTGATCGCGGGTTTAACCGCGGTGGGTGTGGATGTTTATAATTTAAGGATCTGCCCTGCGCCGATTACTAGATATATGATTCGTAGTTTTGGGACCGATGCAGGAGTCATGGTGAAGATTGACCACATCGATCCAAGATCGGTAAACATCCAGTTTTTTGGCTTTAATGGAATGGAGTTAGATCGGTCTTCGGAGAAGAGGGTGGAGGGGATCTTCTTTAAGGAAGAATTTCGAAGGGTGCTCAGCGACGAGGTTGGAGACATCATATATCCAGCAAGGATAGTTGACTTTTACCGAAAGGATTTGCTGAAGCTCATAGACTGGGAAACCATACGAAAGGCTGGATTAAGTGTGGTTATTGACTGCGCCAACGGGTCCGGATCCATAGTGGCTCCATCCATCCTCGGCGAGCTGGGCTGTCAGGTGACAACCATAAACTCTAGACTTGACGAGTTTATTGGGCCTCGAACCTTTGAACAAGCGCCCATGTCCATCTTAAACTTGGCTAGGGTGGTGAAGGCTCTCGGCGCCGACCTTGGGGTCGCCCTAGATGGAGACGCTGATCGGGTCATGTTCATCGACGAGAGGGGGGATGTTCTCTCCAGCGACGCCTCCCTCGCCCTGCTTTCTCGAGAAATGGTGAAGGAAAAGAAGGGCGGCAAGGTCATTGTTCCCATAAGTGCCTCCCGCATGATCAATCGAATCGTTGAACCCAATGGTGGGCAGGTGATCCGATGTGGGATAGGGGCAAGGCCGCTCCTCGAAGCCATTACTCGTCATCAAGCCATTTTTGGGGGAGAGGAAAGCGGGGGCTTCGTCTTTCCCAGCTTTCAAAGGGGATACGACGGCATCTTTTCCACGGCGAAGCTCATCGAGATACTAGCGAGGGAGGCCATCACTCTATCCAGTCTTTATAAAGACTTGCCGAGCTTCTACATGGTTAAGCATATGGTCCCTTGCTCCTGGGAGCTTCGTGGACGAATCATGAGAAGCTTGATCGAGGAAATTCGAGATCGAGAAATCGATACCATTGATGGAATTAAAGTCTTTTATGACGATAATTGGATTCTTATGCATCCCAGCTCGGAGGAGCCCGTTATCCATCTCTACGCAGAGGCTTCCAGTAAGGAGGCTGCCGATCGCTTAATCCAGGAGTACGTGGATAAAATTCATGAACTAGTAGCGTGACCGTAACATGAGCATCCGGTGCGTCTGATTGAAGATCTGCCAGCTAACGTGGGAGTTTCCTCCTCGAATCGTGGGGGGAATTGCTCGTCACT
>JBHIEI010000114.1:0-2829 GCA_046760555.1 Bathyarchaeia archaeon | reverse complement strand
GATCCTCGAGAAACTTTCTTTCGGAGGAGCCCCTTTCCAACACGCGTATATCCTTTCCAAGCTTCTCTCCTATCGATCGAATTATCTTTCCCCCTCGACTCAGGGCATAGGGAATATCGCCTCGACCCACGACTAGGCCCACGGTATCTCCGACCTCAACCGCATCGTGTAAGGACATCTTGGCTATCGGTTGGTACTTCTTCTCCTCATCGAGCAAGAGCTTCGCTATTTCGACATAGATCGGTGAGACCTCGCCCGATTTTATCTTCTCTTTACAGGCGGAGCAGAGGACTCCACTCTTGAGGCAGAAATCGCAGATGACCGTCTTAACCATACACTATCCAGAATACTCCTGATAGGAGAAAAGTAAAAGTATTGATGTTTAGTGAACCCACATCCGTATACCATTCGATAGAAATGCCTACTAAGTAGTTATGGGAATAATTTTGATTGGGCCGGTAGTTCAGCGGTGGAATGCTTGGCTCACGTCCAAGTGGTCGTGGGTTCGAGTCCCACCCGGCCCATGGCCCTAAACTTCTTTAGAAGAAGTTTCATCAAGAACGGAAGGATTGGTGGGCTCAGAGGAAGGCGCAGAAACTGAGACCTTTTGCTTGGCCTGGTCGACATCCTATAAGAAAGCGCCAAGTATGTTTTATCAGTCCAAGTACATCTATAGACCAAATTAAAAAACAAGGGGATTTTTTCCTCTTGTGATAGAGAGTGAGCTATAATCCATGTCACCCAGGGTGGGGATCATCCCATTTCTATCTGGGTGGCAAGAAGTCATCTTCCCGTGAGCCAACTGGTGGGAGTTTAACGAGGTGGGGAGTGATCTCTATCGGCATCGAGGGGCTCGATGAGCTGCTCTACGGAGGTATAATCAAGGGTTCGACCACGCTCCTCATAGGCCCTCCGGGCACCGGAAAGTCGTACATATGCCATCAGTTCATCCATGAGGGCTTGCGGAGGGGCGAGCCATGCCTGTACGTGAGCACGGTACTGAACTCGAGGCAATTGAAGGAACAGGCCCGTCGTGCCTTTGGCTGGGACTACGGTCGCTATGAGAAGAAGGGGCTCCTGCGCACCGTGAACCTGCACTCCGAATGGGCGAGGGAGTGGTTCCCCGAAACGGCCATCCCTCCCATAGGGTACAAGGCGATGCCGCTGAATGTAAAGGAAGTCCTAACGGTAATATCCAAGGCGAGGAAGGAGGTGGGTCATGGTGGTAGAGGCGTCTTTCACTCCTTCTCGTCCTGTTTCTGGTCGCCGAGGACGCAAGGGACATATTCAAGCTGGCCCACGTGATGAAAGCCCGAAGCCGTCAGATGGGGACAACCGCCTTCTATGTCATGGATAAAGGTGCCCAGAGCAACCAGATCGAGAAATATATGGCAGCCTTGGCCGACTGCGTGATCGCGACCTGCACGAGGAACGAAGTGCTGGAGTTGCGCGTGGCTAAAGGTCCTACCAGGCACGATAGGGCTTGGCATCCCTTCGAGATCACGGATAAGGGTGTTAGGCTCGAGGCCTGATCATGTCCATCAAGATACCCATCCGAGATGTCGCGCACCGCTTGATAACCATCGACGCTGAAGCCTCGGTGAGCGATGCGGCCCAAACCATGGCCGACCGCGAGATAGGGTCGATCGTGATCACGAAGAACGAGAAGCCCATCGGGATCGTGACCGAGAGGGACATTTTGAATAGGGTCGTTGCCAAGGGCTTGGATGTCAAAACAGTATCTGTTGGTAGCATCATGAGCTCCCCCCTCATCACGGTCGACGCCGAGCTAGGCATCAGCGACGCGTTGCAAGTAATGACCAAAAACAACGTCAGGAGGCTTCTGGTCACGGATGGCGACGAAGTGGTCGGCATAGTCACCGAGAGGGACCTACTTAGGTCAGTGAGCGCCGTGCTCAATGCGATGAGGCTCTTCTTTAAGTAATCTTTTCTATCGCATTCAAAACCACGAACTCCTCTTGAAATAAGCCCTTGGATACAGGCAATAGAAAGACGATAAATCGCAAAAACTGAAAAGCTAGGCGAAAGCTCCTGATACTCTCCTCAAAAGGTTTTCGATTTCTTAACCAAACATACACACGGGGCTCGGAACCAGGCGAAGCAATGGGATTTTTGAGCGGATAGAATTTTTTCTCTAGCGATAACGGTACAAACAGTGATTTAAACCCTTATGGGTTCGAGTCCCATCAGCCCATGGCACTAACTAAATAGGAGTGTAATGCAATAGGACGACCTCATTGAGGCTGGAGCGCAAGGTTGCCTATCGCCAGAACAAACCATACCGAATAAGGTAACCGTTCACTTTCGCCCAATTCTCACCCACTCGGGCTTATAACGTTCCAGTATAGAGGATAAAAACAGACTTTTATGAGAAAATAACCTAGAAAATTCTTTTAAATATCAAAAAATTATGGAAAATTGACATAAAAAATAGGAAGACCTCATTTTCGCATGACTTCCCCTCAGGAAAGATGTCAAGAGTGCCATAGCAAAATCATATCATCCGAGGGTGAACTTGTGTGTAGCCAATGTGGGATCGTACAAGAGAGGCGCCTGAGTGGACTGAGGCACATCTCCAACGGTCGGGTGGGGAGGCACAGATCCTCACCGCCCCATCGATCTTACGGTGCCCTCGGGGAACGCCCAAGCAGCGTCGATGGTTTGGGAAGCTTCATAGGATATCCCCTCTCAGACCGTCTGGTCGACGCTAGAGGGAGACCCCTGATCCCGAGGAATCACCATCGCTACCGAAGGCTGCGCTTTTTATACAACAAAAGATTCAGATTTCACAGGCATGAGACCGACTAT
>JBHIEI010000113.1:0-2918 GCA_046760555.1 Bathyarchaeia archaeon | reverse complement strand
GAGGATGACTCTGTTGCTCACACCCGCTCCCCACCCTTTGGGAACTCTGTCATCGTCTCACCCTTTCGGGGATATAAGGACTCCTGCTTTAAGCCTCTGCTCGATCGGAGTCAGTCTAGCCTGGTGATATCCTGTAGAGACTTCCCCTCGATGGTGGATGAGGCTTGCCCTCTACAAAGGTTTATGAAGGGAGGGGGCGCCTCTTTATCATTCGATGGGCGGGGGTTGCCGAGTGGACAAAGGCGCGGGACTTAAGATCCTATGGCAAGGGGCACAGATGGGAGATCCCGTGGCGAAGGCCTTCCGGGGTTCGAACCCCCGCCCCCGCACCATCTTACTAGTAAATTACCGTGTAGCCGGCTTTGGTTTAAGCAGGGTTTGGTAGCCCTAGCTGAGGTGTTGATGCAATTGGCGTAAATTGTGTTCTCATCCTCTGTGGACTCTTTCAGTGTGCTGGCTATCAGCCCGTTGAGAATGGGATGTATGATCCTGTCGCTAATTATCTGATAATAATGATCATTAAAGAGGGGCATTATTTCCCTTATTTATCCCCGACTAATGGGATCCCCATCTCCTCCTTAGTATGTCCCACCTGTTTACGATGTCCCCCATGATTTCGGGTTGGAGGTTGTAGAAGGTGTCCATCTTCTGCTCCGGGAAGAAGATTCTGATCGAGAACTGCCTGCCCAGCCTGTCCATGCCGCAGAGGCCGTATTCCGGTTTTCTCGGCAGTAGGTCTCTATACTTCTCGTAGAAAGCGTCCAGGGCGGGAATGATGCACTTGCTGACCAGCTCCTGATGGGGCACGTCGTGGGAAAAGCCTATCGTAAAGGTCCAATCGATCACGTCGCCTTTGGAGTAGTTGACGATCGTGCTTTCAAGGACCTGTCTGTTGGGGATCTCTATGACGTTGAAGGTGGGTGTGTACAGCTTCGTGTAGTTCACGTTGATCTCTCTCACCTCCCCTTCATTATCCCCTATCCGCACGTAGTCGTTCACGAGGAACGGCCTTGAGACCATGAGGTAGATCCCGGCCAAGAAGTTGCCGACCGTCTGCGTGGACGCAAAGCCGATGGCGGCTCCTCCCAGGGCTGAGACGCTGATGAGCCACTGTCCTGATTCTATTCCGAAGAGCTGGAGGATGGCGACGGCGCCGGCAGCGACGACGAGTACCCTTGAGATGAGTTTGAAGCCGTTTTCGATGTTCTTGTCGAGGGATATTTTTTGGGAGTAACGCCCAATTGCCTTCCTTATCACCCTGTCGATTACTAACGTTACTACGAGGATAACCAGCGCTGTGACTCCCAACAGGATGCGTTCTGTGGTGATAACGCTTGTGAGCCAATCCACGGGGTTAAACGACATATTCATGCCAGACTTATCTGATTCTAATATACTTTTCGTGGGATCACCAGACTCTCTGGGCCAACAGGGATTTATAGCTGTATCGTTGTGCAGGTAGCCGATTGGATCGTTGGTAAGATTGGCGTTAGAACCATTTACTCCACTTCTCTTGAGATGTCTAGAAAAATTTTCTGATCCGAGTTAGGCCCGGAGACGGCTTATTTGGGCGAAAGGGCCATAGAAACGGCTGATTCTCTCCCTCTAGAAGTGTGTGTGGGTGAGTCTCGGTGGTGGCTTGGGCTTCTTCACGAAGAGGATGGTGATGGCGCCTAGGAGGGCCAGAACTGTGAAGGTGTCTAATGCGAATTTGTAGCTTTGGTTGATGTCATATATGTAGCCCGCAAAGATCGGTCCTGCTATCCCCCCTATCATCCAGACCGGGGACATCAGTCCCGAAATCGTAGCGTAGTATCTGCGCCCGAAGAGGTCGCCCCTGTAGGCCGCGGTGAGGGGGATCGCCCCTCCGTACCCGATCCCGTATATAATGTCAAAGAGGTAAATGAACTCGATGCCCCTCGCATTGGATAGGAAGAATATGCCTACACACTGCATGAACATGCTTATGGCTATCAGAATCTTCTTCGGGTAGTAGTCCCCCGCCCACCCGAAGACGATCCGCCCCGGGATGCTCATAAGCACCATCAGCCCCAGGATGTCACTGGCGGTCTGCTCTGGAATCCCGATGCTCACCAGATGAGGGATTTGGTGGACTACAAGGGAGCTGAGGAGAGTGGCTCTGAATATCATGGCCAGAACAAAGACCCAGAAAGAAGACATCTTCACAGCCTCCCTCGCCGTGAAGCTCACTTCCCCCTCCGTTAACTCCACTCGTTCCCTCGACTCATCGGATGTCGTGGCCTCATCGATCTCTTGGTCTAGCTCGATCGGCTCCCCATCAGGGTGTAGTCCACGATCCTCCGGTCTGTGCCTTATGATTATGGCCAGAGGAAACCCGATGATCCATAGCGAAAGCCCGGTTATCACAGATGCTGCCCTCCAGCCGACTTGGAATATAAGACGGGCGAGCAAAGGCACAACTATCGCTCCACCTATGCCGGCTCCCAGGGTGTAGATCGACATGGCACGGGACCTCTTCTTGACAAACCAGTTCGCTACGGCAGCGGTCATCGCGTGGGTGTATCCAATGTTATATCCAAGCGAAAGGAGGCCATAGACCGCGTACATCGTCAAGACGGAGCCGATCCTCGACATCAAAATGAAGAAGGTGCCCGTTATGGCCAGGCCTACTAGGAGCAGCTTTCTAGCTCCAAACCTGTCCACCAGCCGGCCGACAAAGGGACCCTCAAAACCCCCTTCAAGCCGTGACAGGGAGAAGGCACCGGCCATGACGGCGCTCGACCATCCGAACTCTAGGATTATCGGATGGAAGAAGACGCTGAACCCGTAGAAGAATAAGCCGGCTCCGAGGATGTGGATCGTCGTACACGCCAGCAACACCCACCAGCCATAGAAGACCTTCCTCCACACCGGCAACCTCTCCACCACCCACGCTA
>JBHIEI010000112.1:0-2931 GCA_046760555.1 Bathyarchaeia archaeon | reverse complement strand
GTTGCAGCACATCCGACCACTATTCGACTGTCTGGGAGTGTGCCGGTTTCCTCACGTCGAGCTTCATCTGGGCATTGAGTACTACGTCAAAGCATACTCAGCGGCAACGGGAATCGAGACATCACGAAGGAGGCTACTCGTGGCGATGGAGCGAGTGTGGAACCTGACCAGAGGCATTAATCTACGGAATGGTATGCGCGGCGGTGAAGACAGGCTTCCGGATCGGGTGTTCAAAGATGCCGTTCCTAAAGGTGCGCTTAAGGGAACTACTCTTGATCAGCCACGCTTCAGGAAACTTCTCCAGGCGTACTACAGGCTTCGTGGGTGGAATGGGGAGGGCGTGCCGACGCGAGAAAAGTTGCAGGCACTGGATCTGGAAGATGTTGCCGATCAGCTTAACTTGGAGTGATAGGAATTTCAAAGACACTTAATGGTGGAGTTCAGAGAAGTCGAATCGAAGCGAGTTCTCAATACATACAAGCATCGAGACAATTGGTTTGGTGTAGGTACGGCGTAAATCCCTATCGCGGATGCCAATTTGCATGTAACTACTGTGACGCCATAACCGAGAAGTATCTGGTCCATGAGGGTATCCAAGACTTCTCGAGGATCATTCACGTGAAGGTGAACGCACCAGAGATCTTAAGAGAGGAGATAGGAAGGCGGAAGCGAGATGTCGTCGCTCTGAGCGGGGTAACGGATCCGTATCAACCGGCAGAGAGAAAATACAAGCTCACGAAAAAGATTCTCGAGATCTTAAGAGATAATGGTTTTCCTGTTCACATTGGAACAAAATCCGATTTGGTCCTCAGGGATACGGACATCCTCTCCGATATCTCCGAGAGGTCTTAGTGTGCCGTCTCCTTGAGCATTATTACCTTTGAGCCCGAGCTAATACAACTGTTGGAGCCTCTCGCTCCTAGCCCGGAGAGGAGATCAGAGGCGGTTAGGCAACTAGGGATAACGGTATACGGACCGGTAATGCGAGAAACTCGAGAGGCTGAAAACCGAATGGTAGATCGGTCGGATGATGGCTCAAAACATTAGCCGAATTCTCGAGAGTGTATTTCCAACAGGACTACGGAAGGCTTCGAGTCCTCCTGCCCGGTTTCTCCATGCCTTCGGTCGTTTCGGTCAAGATCTCCATCCAAATGAGGCGGCGAGGATGCCCCGCTAAAAGGCTAGGGACAAACAAGCTGACCGAAACTAGGAATATCCAAGCATTGTCTGGGCTAGGTTTATTGCTACACTTCCCATCGCCACAAATGAGCAAAACTTTTCTACTAGGAATCCCCAAAGGTGAATTCAATGAGTCCTGTAATCGAAATGAACCGTCGAATCTGTCCCATGGGGATTTCGTGGAGCGTTAAAAGGATAGGGAATCGGCCGGAGTTTCCTGGATCGCCATGAACAGCACGGTTATTGTCGCCCATTCGGATTCTGATGGTATCGTCGCAGCCAGCATCGTTAGCATTCCGGAGAAGATCACCATCGATGATGAACACGTTCACTTTACCGAGCCTCATCTCCTAAACAAAACTCTCGGTAAGATATCACCCCACGATAAACTGTATATCCTCGATTTGGCGGTGGATCAACAAAAAAAGAGCAAGGTCTTCTCCGAGCTAAGGAGGCTATCCGGTGGCGGGACAGAGATCATTTACATCGATCACCACCTGATAACCGACGCCGATCTGAGGATCCTTAACACGTTGCCCGACACCACGTACTATCACTCCTCTGGTCCATCAGCAAGCCAATTGACAAGCGAGTGGGTTCAGAAAAAGTGGGAGTTAAGCGAGGCAATGTTGTCTAGGATCGAGAAACTGGCCGAATTAGGTGGAATTTCCGACAGATGCATTTATCCCCGTTCCCCCATTGGGGAAAGGGAAGCTCTTATATTGGACGAAAGCTGGAGGGCAAATTCCTTTGACCATGACTTTCGTAGATTTCTCGTTCGAGAGCTACGGGATGGGAAGATGCCTTCTCAGATCCCTCAGGCTGTCGAAAACTATCGAAAGGCAATCAAGATGCGGAGAGAGGTCATAAAAAAGATGGAGCAGGCGATCTCGTTCGATGGACCCACACTGCTGGTGAGCAGCCCGAAGGAGAGACTTCACGGACACGTGGGACCCGCTCTGTCCGAGCTCGCCAACAGAAGGAGAAGGATAGCATTCGGCATCTTTAGACCCATAGACGCCGACTACTTCGTCGTTTGTGGCAGGGCCCCTGATGACTATAAGGGGGGTCTTCACCTAGGCCGACTCTTGGCCGAAATGTGTGCAGGTTTCTCGGGGAGTGGTGGAGGACACAAACTCGCCGCGGGAGGAAGGATCGCGCCCGAGGCGAAAGATCGCTTCATTGAACTTCTGAAGCTTCAGATAGAAGCGCCTATGGAGAAAGCGTTTTAGCCCGCCAAAAGGTTTCACACGGAAGGGAACTTCTCGGCGGTGAAGTTAAAGATCGGCTTCGGAACTTTAATGATGGTCTCTAGGGGCGGAAGAGCGAGAATGGTGGATATCTCAGGCAAGACTGACATCATAAGGATCGCTAGAGCTTCGGGCGTGATCCATCTCAAGGAGAGTACGCTAGAGCGCGTTTCAAAGGGGAGTATCGAGAAAGGAGATCCATTAGCAGTGGGAGAGGTGGCGGCTACCCTAGCCGCGAAACAAACGCCATCCCTAATCCCACTTTGCCACCCCATTCCGATCACCAGCGTGAATCTGGACTTCAAAATAGAAACCGACGGAATCCGGGTAACAAGCGAGGTGAAGAGCTTAGGCAAGACTGGTGTCGAAATGGAGGAACCGCGGAGTGAGCTTGAAACTCCTACTTTCGAAGCTTGTCACCGTGTATATTCTAAGATACGTGCACGCAAACGCCGACTTAGGTATAGCTGTAAGCCGAACCACCGCCAAAGAGGTTCGTGAA
>JBHIEI010000111.1:0-3006 GCA_046760555.1 Bathyarchaeia archaeon | reverse complement strand
GAACTCTCCTCCTCTCCATGTGATATTTTTATTCGGATATTAATTTTACTAGCGAATGTGTTAAAACCTATCAATTTACTAGGGGTAGTTCTTAAACTAATCCGATGGTAGAGGTCGTGGGCCTTTGCTATTGATTCTAGATTAATGTTTCAAGATAGAGCCCCGAAGGTTCCTATGCCTCGTAATAGCCAGCGTTAAATTTAAATAATACACCAAAACAATACTCGACACAGGTGTGGTTATGAGGATAAAAGCGAATAAAACAGCCATTGTGTTAATAGAGCCCCAGAACGACTTCCTAAAGCCAGGTGGAGCCATGTATGAATACATCAAGGATCAGCTGAAGGAAAGAAATGTCATCGAAAACCTTGTGGACCTCGTGAATAGGGCAAGGGGTAAGGTTAAGATAATATATGTCCCCTTCCACTCGTTTGAGCCTGGCTTCCCCGAGTTGAAGCGAGGTGGACCCGCCGTCGCTGGATTGCGGGGCATTGAAATGGAAATGCCCGCGTGGGGAACCAAGGGTGCGTGGGTTAGGGGGACACCGGGGCCAGAGATAATTGATGAATTGAAACCGCAACCTGGAGATATAGTCATCGAGGGCAAAAAGACCTTAGACGCGTTTCACTCTACTGCGTTAGATTACATATTGAGGGCAAATGAGATAGAGTGGGTTGCGATTGTAGGTTTCCATACCAACTGGTGTGTGGAGTCGACTGCGAGATCTGCCTACGATAAGGGGTATAGGGTCATCATTATAAAGGATTGTACCGCTACTGATACCGCCGAAGAGCAAAGCTATGCTGAGAAATACATCTTTCCTAGAATAGGGGAAGTTATGACCCGTGATGAATTCCTAGAAAAATTAGAGTAAGGGAATTAAACAAAAGAACAAACTTCATAAAGACAAATTCCCCCAACCTACCAGGGAGGCTCCTTAGTCCCTTTCCTTCTTAACCCTCTTCTGAAAGAGGGCCCAAAAAGATTCTCTCAAGTTCTAGGTTAAAACCAAAATCAAATCTTCTTGTTATCCAATGATATTGTAAATGCCAACCAGCCTTGGCGGACATGTTCTTCAAATTTTTTCTCAACCAAAGCTACTCCCTCGGCATTTCCCTTATCCCAAGAGATCGCACGAACATTTCTCTCCCTATGAACAAATCAGGAATTTCTCTAACCCCCAAAATCATGCCTCTATTAGGATTTGCTTCCGACCCATAACTTTTCCTATCTTACTACAACTATCAAATTCTTTTTCTTTAATTTTATAAAGAAGATATACGAAAATAGCCCTGATGGTGTTAGCCATGTCTAAAAATCGTATAGGTGGTTACGCAGGCAAGCTCCTTAGAGTAGATCTAACCACGGAACGCGTCATTGAAGAGGTTCCCGACGAGGCTACATTGAGGATGTACTTAGGAGGAACCGGCCTTGGTGCCAAAATCCTCTATGAAGAGGTCCCTCCGGGAGTAGAATGGTCTGACCCCGAGAATCGCTTGATACTAGCCTCAGGCCCTCTTGGGGGAACGAGGATACCGGGTTCGGGCTCCGTCTCGGTAGTCACCAAGGGTCCACTAACCAACGGTGCTGCCTCCGCTCAAGCCAACGGGTTCTTTGGCGCGTTCCTGAAATCTTCCGGCTTCGACGGCATAGTTCTGCAGGGCGCGTCAAAAAGATGGGTGTATCTTTGCATTGAAAACGGAGCGGCCGAGCTGAGAGATGCCAGCCATTTAGTAGGCAAGGGTACCTATGAAACCGTAGACCTGATCAAAGAAGAGCTCGGCAAAAAGGAGCGTCAGATGAGCGTCGTGAGCATAGGACCCGCTGGCGAGAATCTCGTGAAATTCGCCGGGATATACGTCGACAAAGGGCATTCCGCCTCTCACAACGGACCTGGTGCTGTAATGGGTTCCAAGAAGCTGAAGGCCATCGCCGTCAGCAGGGGAAGGCTTCCTGTTGAGGTAAAGGACAAGGAGAGGCTCTTAGCCATCGCTAACGAGATATCGGAAAAAGCGAAGACGTATGCAACGTACAAGTGGGGAACCCTCTTTGTCATGACAGCCCTTAATGAACAACACTGGCTTCCTGTCAAAAACTACACCACGAGTATATGGCCCATCGATGAAGACAAGTTGGCCACGTTCGAAGCCGAGTACATCCGCGAGCACTTCAAGGCTAAGAGAAATCCCTGCTGGGCCTGTCAACAGCATCATGTTGAGTGGGTAACAATCACCGAAGGCCCCTATGCTGGGATGGTTATCGACGCGCCCGAGTACGAGCAGTTCGCCGCTTGGAGTTCGAATATCGGCAATACAGACGTGGCTTCAGTGATTATGCTTAGCTATATAACCGACAATCTCGGCTTTGAAAACAATGAGGCGGGTTGGACGATTAGCTGGGTGATGGAATGCTACGAGAGAGGAATCCTTACTAAGGAAGATACGAACGGACTTGAAATGACCTGGGGGAATGTCGAGGCCACGAAGAAGATGCTTGAAATGATCGCGAGGCGTGAGGGCATTGGTGATGTGCTAGCTGAGGGCGTTATGCGAGCCGCCCAGCGAATCGGGGGAGAAGCCCTTAACTGGGCGATTCACACCAAAAAGGGAAATACCCCCCGCGGCCACGATCACCGGTACAGATGGTATGAGATGTTTGATACATGTGTTTCGAACACGGGCACGATCGAGGTTCATCTAGCAGACTTTGGCATGACTGAACTCGCCGGGCCCGATCGACCAATAGAAATGTCCACGGCGGTAGCGAAGACAAAGGGTTGGATGTCCTTCGAGGACTCCATGGTAGTGTGCCGATTCTATACGCACAGCGACTTAACATTTCTTGCTCCAGCGGTAAGCGCGGCTACGGGATGGGACTTCACGCCTGAGGAGGCGAACACCGCAGGCCTGAGGATTGTCAATCTGCTTAGGGCTTTCAACATAAGACATGGGATGACTAATCCTAGAAGCCTAGAGTATCCGTCCGCTCGCTACGGTTCAGTACCCG
>JBHIEI010000110.1:0-3067 GCA_046760555.1 Bathyarchaeia archaeon | reverse complement strand
GCCACGTCTTTTGACGATCTGGTCTCTCATTCTTCTATAGAGCCTTGATGGCTTTCACCGGACAAGCATCAATGCATATCAGACAGCCAACACACTTATCCTCATCCAATTCGATTTCTAGGTTCGGTCGAAACTCTATCGCCAGAACGGGACAGGGTGAAATACACGCTCCACAGAACATGCACTTATCGAAATCGATCTCGATGGGTGCAGCGATCTTCCTAACAGAGACCCCAGCCCTCTGAAAGGACGCTATAACCTTCTTCAACCTCCTACCAGAAACGGGAACATCGACCACGATCTCTCCCGCGGTGGGGAGGATCTTCGCCCCCAGGATGTTTATCGGGATCCTCGTTTCTAGCACTACCTCGGATAGTACTGGATCATCGACGTTCTCACGGGTGTAGACGAGTCTTAGCTTCACCACCCCTATCTCCTCTCCTTCAAGAGCGTTGCCAGATCGTCGGTAGTCACTATTCCCACGAGATGATTCTTACCGTCGACCACTGGTGCTCCTGAGATGTTATGCTGCGTGAGTCGGTGGGCAACCACATCTATCGCCTCGCTCTCCAGAGCGGTTATCACCTTCCTCGTCATTATCTGGCTTAATTCCAAGCTGCCCTTGGCAACGGCTTTGGCGATATCCCATGAGGTGACGATCCCGATAGGCTGATTCTTCTCATTCACGATGGGTAGGTGGTCAGCACCGTGCTTCACGAGTAGCTCAGCGGCAGTCTTAACGTCGTCGGTGGCCTTGGCCGTGATAACCTGTCTTCTCATAACGTCCCTTACACGGTGCTCGTACTCACGGACCTCTAGCGGTTTGAACTCACGCTCCTTGGGAAGAAGCTCCGACGGTTGAGACAGCAGGAAGGTCCCCTCTTGGATCCAGCGCTTAAGCGTCTCCGCGATCTCCCTCGCGACTTTGAAGCTACTTAGGGGGGACGATGGGACGGTTTTGTCTTTTAGTACAACCTTTCCTGACTTTAGCTCGGCGTAGGAAACCTTGAGCAGCGATGGTCTGTTTCGTGACGGCACCCCATAATCTAACACATCGGTGAGGATCTGATCATCCGAAAGGGCGGCTGATTAGGCGACGTTCTTGTTGATTATCGGTATGGGTATGCCGAGGCCCACATAGAGCGTTACACCATAACGATGAAACGTGGCGCCGCGTAGATATTCGGGGCTCATCTGCTTAAGATCCCCACGAACCATCAGCGTGCTGAACTGGTTCTGTGGGTTATGCTGCGTCCCCTCACCGATAACGTAGCCAACTCCACCACCGAGAAAGATGCGTGTACCGATGCCCACCGTTTCTAGGTTCTTATCCTTGTACAGCGGGCTTAACTGCCCTGAACCCGAGAAGTTCACGTTACCGAAATCGGGTAGAAGCGTACCCATGTAGGTATACAATACCCGTTCTGTGCTGTTGGTCGCCGCATTGTTATCGACGTCTCAATGTACGCGCGAGGGTAGCAATCGGTGACGTATCCCTCACCACGCAAGTCGATCTCTTTATGGCTGACTAAATCCTCAATGACGTAGCCCCCACCGTAATCGATACCCAGCCTCTCACTGATGGCTGTGGTGCCGATGTAAGCGTCGACCGCCGCCAAGCCCTTATAGGCCGGGACGTCGTTGAGCCAGCACCTGACCATCTTGATCGGAGGCTCAGCGTGCCCAAAATTGAGAAACGCTCCGGAGCTACACATCGCCCCAAAGGTTCCGGTGGTTACCACGTCGACTTCCTTTGCCGCCGCACTCAGACCGTGGGTCCCTGCGTACTCAACGAACTCGTCAGCCGTCATGACGGTCGCATCGCCGCTTTCTATTTTCTGATTTGTGTCACGATACTTCCTCAGCGACTCAGCTCCTCTCCCCTCAGACATTACTCTTCTTAATGCGCTGGGCTATTTCAGTGCATAAAATTTTTGTTAGGGGTTAGAGCCAGCAAGCGGTGAAACATCAGAAATGCAAGCCGTATGGAACGAGTAAATTGAAGTCATCCCCACCCCAGGATCAGGGGTATCCCGAGAAGTATCAGAAGTATTCCAGATAACTGGTGACTCCTCTTAAGTAGCCAGGAGAACCTCTCGGACATGCTCACTCGTTGGGCAAGGGCTCCCAGTATGATGAACGGGATTCCCACCCCTAAAGAATAAACCATAGAGGATATTGCGGCCTGAAATGGTTTCATCGCTGCCAAAAACAGCATCAGTGATAGCAGTACCGGAGCGGCACAGGGAGCAGCAATGAAGGCAAAGGTGACTCCAACAACAAAGGCACCCAATTCGCCCCTTATTTGCGATCCAAAACTTGTGGGAGTGATTCGCCAGAATATTCTACTCATTGGGGTAAGCATCACGATGCCAAGGAAGACAATGATTAGACCCAGAAAAGTGGTAAGAACGCGATGTTGAGCTATGAAAAAAGTTCCTACGTATGATGCAACAAATCCATATGCGAGGAAGCTGAGCACGATCCCTAGAGTAAACGCAACTCCTCCAGTAATCCCCCTCCTTTGGCTCTCCTTTGCACCTGTGATGTAAGCTACAAAAATCGGTAGTATCGGGAACAGACACGGAGAGAATATCGATGAGAGCCCGGATGCAAAGATGATCAGGAGGGAGTACAGGTAAGGTATGCTCAAGCTCTCAGTAATTCATCAATTTCTGATGAGAGAATCGCCTCCGGGACCACTCCCTCGTGTCTAAATTTCTGGTCGCCCCTCTGATCTATGATCACGATCGTCGGTATCACCGTTACTCTGAAGGCGTCACCTAAACCCACCGTGTCCCTAGCCACCGTCCAGCTAATGTCGTGATCTTTAGCGTACTCCAATAACTTCGCATCGGTATCGGAGCTTGGACTTACACTGACAGATATAATGGCTATTTGGTCGCCAAATCTCTCGTGAACCACCGCCAGGTGGTTTATCTCTACCAAGCAAGGGCCACACCAAGTTGCCATGAAATCGAGGATGACAACACGCCCCCTGTAATCGCTCAATGAGAACGGTGCTCCGTGAACGTCACTCAATGTGGTCCCTGGACCACCTGTCCCG
>JBHIEI010000109.1:0-3081 GCA_046760555.1 Bathyarchaeia archaeon | reverse complement strand
TCCATCCCCAACAGCGTCAAGGAGAGGGCGGCCATCATCTATCGGAAGGCGTTAAAGAGGGGGCTTGTAAGGGGCCGGACTGTAGTCGGAATAGCGGCTGCCTCCATGTATCTGGCTTGCAGGATTACCCGATTTCCCAGATCGTTAACCGAGATCAGCGAGGTGAGCCTTTTAAATAAAACGGACATCGCTCGCTATTACAGGCTCCTTCTTCGAACCCTCGACATCAAGGTTCCTCTGGTCGACCCCATAAGGTCTGTCTCAAAAATCGTTTCCATTCTCAACCTCGGTGACGGGGTGATACGCGTAGCCACTAAGATTCTGGAGCGTGCTATTGAGAAGGGGGCCACGGTCGGAAAGGATCCAATGGGGGTGGCGGCGGGGGCGGTTTACATGGCTTGCAGGATCATCAACGGAGAAGCGATAACTCAGAAATCGGTCGCCGAAGCGGCGGGTGTGACGGATGTAACGGTGAGAAACCGTTACAGGGTCTTAAAAGAGATTGGTCTCGAGGATCTGGGGTTAGAGATGCTGGCGAGACCAGTGAGCGCCTGAGAAGATGAGCGGGAAAGACGCTAAAAGGCTAAAAGAGATCGAAGAAAGATCGAAGATCTACAAAGTATGGGCATCGCGCATTCGTGCCCCAGGCATGCCATCAACCGAAGCTGTGTTAGCTAACGTCTGTCAGGAACTCTTGGATATTCAGAGAGACTCATCCAAATTCGACGCGATCTCAAAAACCTATTATCAAAAGTAAGTCAGGGAATGAGCGAGACCGAAGAGGAGAAGGCTGAGAAGGCTGTAAAGAAAAGAGAGCGAAGAAAGAAATCTAAAAGCAGAACTACGGGACCGTATAGAAAGTCTCACAAAACAAGATGGAGCACTTGAAAGAATGAGCGGGTTTGCTAGTCAGGCACAGGGAACGATGGACAATTCGTTTTAAATCTCGAAGGCTCTGGATCGCTGTCCAATTTATGGATCAAAGAGCTGAAGAAAAAGTGACCGACTTAGGTTTCTTCTTAGATCGTACAGGTCTAAGAGAGGATGGCGGAACTGGGATTTGATATTAAGGGTCTGGGAAGAAATGAAACCCAAGTGGGAGTGGGATCCCGTCTTAGATCTCGTGTGGTGATGCTGGCGCTTCCCGTTTCCCTATTGGTATTGGTAATCACGGCATTACTCGTGGCGAGATGGAGCATCTAAAGTTGAGAAAAAGAGAAAAAATGGCGTCTAAAAAAGTTACCTAGGAGGGTGGAGAGATGTTTCGAACCGATAGAGTCTAACGCCGACTGATGCGAAAAATCTCGCATTTTTTTGAGGGATCATCTGATCGTCGTCGAGATCCGCAAACCAAGGACCTACCGCTCGAACCACCACGCCCAGCTAGCAGTGGATAGCTTTTTTCGGTATTTCTCAAAGAGCCTTGCAGCCTTGGGATCTCTTTTTATCAGCTCCTTGATGACCGCTTCCTTTATCCTCTTCGTGGGAACTGGAGAAGCCCTCTTAGCGAATTCCGTCCCAACTATCCTCGCGACCGCCTCCGCTAGCTCATCGCCCACGCCCGCGTTCTTCATGCTCTCAGTGATCTGGGTTAGGTCAAATTCCTGGATGGCGCCCGAGCGTTTCTTCACTTTCACTGGTTTCCTAACAGAGATCGGTAGGGCAACGATCAGCGATGCCTCTCTGTCCCTTATCCTTTCGAAGGAATCCACGTCCGCCAGAACGGTGACCGCTTTCCCCGTCTTATCGATCCCCTTCACCTCGACGCGATCGATGACCTCCCCCGTTGTCCAGATAGACCCTTACGAGGTCCCCGGCGGCCAGGCCGTGCGGCATCATGTTGCATTTTATGGGCGTGGCGACACTCCCGCTGGGGATGGTCTGGCCTATGCCCAGTTCCCTTGCTGCCACAGCGAAGTAATTGACCCTATACTCGTCGTCTAGATCTAACTCTACATCACCTATGCCCCAGTCCGTGATTAACCGCCTCTTCAGCCTGTTTGAGAGCTCATCCCTTGGAAGATCGTAGGGCAAAACAAACTCCCTCTCCGACAGCTCGATCTTCAGATCCTCTGGAACGCGCGGTTTCCCAGATATGTCGTTTATCAGGCGAGCACCGGGCAGTTTTATCGTGAGGTATCCATGCTTTCTAGCCCTTCTCCAGATGCCGGATATGGACCCGTTCTTCTTTGGAATCTTTTCAGCGAGCTTGTTTCCCGCGTTAACGACCCATACGATCAGAATGCTGGCAACAATGACCTCGGTAACTCCTCCCACCGTTGGCTGATTGAGAACAGCGAGCAGACCGCCTCCGATGCCTAAGATCCCCAAGCCCAAGATCACCCCCATCAGCGAGGGGAACCGCTTGCCAGTGAGATAGGTAAAAATCAACGATAGGAAGATGATCGGAACAGAGGCTACTCCACCATATATAACTCCCTGAATGAACCCAAGTGCTGCTTCCATGAACATGTTTTAGTCGACAACGGGATCGATACGATCATCGGCATATATATTTTACGTGCCATTCTATGGCTCGAGCCCATCGCGGTGGAGATCCGTAAGCCCAAGGGCTTACGCCCGAGCTACCGAGCCCGTTGAGGTTCATCATCCGCAAGTGGAAGGGGCCACTGCTCATAGTCGATGCTTTACCTTACCTTTCCCTGGACCTATAGAAGAGAGGGGAGGGGGTGGAGGGGTCGTAGAAGACTTCGCGAGTCTATCGTTTTAATGAAAGGATGACCCCGGGCTATGTTACCTTGGCGATGTCGCTAACGAGCACCCTCATCGCCGCGTAGAGCACGATCACGAGAACAACGAAGGCCACGAGACTACCGATCCCGAAGTAGAACGTGGCGAGCTCCTTGCCTATCCCTAGATACCTCTCGACGTAGGTCAGAGCGACCTCCTTATTATCCTGATACAGGATAGGTCCCACCAACGCTACCGCAGCGATGACGAGGTAGACCTTTATCTTTGTCGCGGACCTCATACCCATTATTTGACGAAGAAGCCCTGAGCCGGTTTACTCCCTTTGTTACTCCCGCCGTAGTCTTTCCTCGAGCGTCTTGACGGACGATT
>JBHIEI010000108.1:0-3119 GCA_046760555.1 Bathyarchaeia archaeon | reverse complement strand
GGACCGCCCAGAAAAGCTCCGTCTAGAAAAGCTCCCAAGGGGAAACGAAAATAGGGGCATTAGCACATCATTTGCTTTTTGAAGATTAGAAATAATTGAAATATGCGGAGGATCACCACACGAGTTTCCTTGCATACCTAACAAGTTGTTTCGTTGACTTAGGAGCGAAATTCTCCAGAAAATCGACATCGTAGTGATGGATAGACTTTAAGACAACTAACATACCAACGTATGCTATAGCACCAATCACACCGTAGGCGACGAGAAGAACATACGAAGGGGTTGCCTGTTTAAGCAACACGATAACAACCGAGGCAATGACGGAGGCAGTAAACCCCTTCCAGCAGGCTTCCCTGTCGAACTCGGTTGTCATGTGCTTGCGAAGGGCGTAAAACCCCAAAAAGAGCATAGCGAAGGGTAAGGATCCACGAACGGTAGCGGCGCCAATAAGACCCAAATTGGGAACGAGTAAAAGGCTCGCCATTAGGTACAAGACGAAGGAAGTAGACATAACCCCGAAAACTGCCTTGGTCTGCTCAAGGGTCATGAGGAAGGAATTGATGATAAGAGCGAGGCCCCAAGCCAGGGCCCCAACGCACATGATGGCGAGTGGGATGGAAGCCTCAATGTATCGGAGACCCGCGAAAAGCGCGATTATCGGTCTGTGAAGGGTTATCACCGCAAAAACAATGGGGGTAAAAATAAGGATGGTGTACCGCGTTACCGACTTGAAAATCTTATCAAGTGCTTGGATCCCGCGTTTTGCATAGAGCTCGCTCAGTTGAGGATAGAGAACCGTAAAAATGGACAGGGGAATGATCCCCAACACGGTTAAGGCGTAGATCGCTATCTGGTAGATGCCGAGATCGAAGAGCGACATATAGCCCATAACGAAAACCCGATCTACCCACTGTACAGCATACCTGAGGAGATTGTATCCAAGGATCGGTATGGAGAAAGCCAGGAGTTTTGGCAATGGGAAACTGGCGGAGACCGTGCTTTTTAGCCTCCTGTCCACAACAAGAAGGGAAAGAAAGATACCGAGTATGTCCCCAAGTATCCAACCATAAACGATCCCGATCAACCCCAAGCCTATAAAAACAAGATAGAGACCGAGAAATCTCCTAATTGTGAAGTGAACGATGCTGATGCCAGCGTACTCCCTCCAGTGCTGTATGCCCTGAACGAAACCAAAAGCGGCTAGGGATATCAACCCCGTTAATACCGAGAGAGAAAGAACCCTGAAGAGTACCACGTATTCGAGGGTTTGAGTAAGAGCGAGGCTCAACCATGGAGCCATGATGAAACAAAGCGCTGAGAGTGAGAACCCAAAGAGCATGTTCGTACCCAAGATTTTTCGGTAAACGCTCGAAGCGCCATCGATGTCGCCCTTTCCCATTAAATCGGGTATGTACTTCGAGGAGGCGTTGCTTAAGCCAAGATCCCCGACCATTTCAATGAGGTAAAGGATCAGCAGCAGGACCGTGAGCACCCCCATTTCATAAGGGGGCAAAAGCCTTGCCAAGAAGACGAAGTAGACGAGTCCGATAACCAGAACAGCCAGATTTTGGGTAAACAGAATGCTAGCCCCTCGAGCCACTTGAACGCCCGGATCTAGAGCTTTCATGTTTTCCAATAGTGTCTTAGTTTTAGATATAAGATCTAGAATCGGACAATAGTGTCTTTAGAGAAACTAGGAGAAATTCCGATCCAAGATTGGCGAAGGCCATGCCTAGCAAGCTATTTCGGATGCTCGAGGTCGTGAACATGACCCCGCCTATGAGAGTATTTTAGATCAGCACCCATTCTATGTCTACCATAGAGAATTTCTCTCAGATATTACGGTAATGCCTCCGAGGAATCAAACCTCCTAATCGCTCTGGAGATGAGCTTATACGATTACATCGCTAGTAAAATGCATAACTACGTAAATACATAAGTTAATAAACGCATGGTTGTGTAATTTCCGATGAGACAGACCGTTGAGGTCGACGAAAAAATCTGGAGGAGGTTTCAGAAGGCGCTAGTTGACCTTTACGGGGTTGCCTATGGTTCGAAGAAGAAGATGGCCCTGAATGAGGCCCTGGAACTCTGGCTTCAGATTGCCGAAAGAGGGGGAGAGCGAGGGAGCACCGCGGAGGAGGTCTCCTCAGTCACGCCTGGAAGAGAGCTCGACCCCATCATCTTGGAGCTAATAGGTGAGGAGGAACACATCATTCCAGCAAAGGAGGATCGGCGCCTGCTGATTAAGGCATTGAGGCGGAGGCTGTCCTCGTGAAACTGTTCGTTGATGCAAACATCCTCGTCGATGTCGCCCTGAGGCGCATCGGGACCGACGGGAAGCCCCTGTGGCTTCCATCGTCTCTTCTCCTCAACGATATCCTCAAGGGGAGGCACAAGGGTTATGTCAGCGCTCTATCGCTCTACGTGGTGAGCGTGCTCGTCAACCCAAGGGATACGGAGGCCGGCGACCTCCTCGCTAGGAAGAAGGTTGAGGGTTTTCAGTCGTTCCTAACAGTCCTCGACTTCTCGTTCAATGTTGTGAGGTCTGCCCTGAGAGAGAAGAGGCTTAGGCTTGAGGATGCCATTCAGTACCTATCGGCAAAGGAGGCGGCTGCTGAGGCGATGGTCACGAGGAACAAGAGACATTTCGCACCAGTAAAGGATGAAGTGAGGCTCGTCACACCCGAGGAGCTGCTGGGACTGAGGTTCTAGTACCCCAATACAAGAGCTTGCGGAAGCCGGGTGATCTTCTCGCACCTGCCGCGAGTGGAAACATGCAGCGCTGAATTTCACCTTTTCTAAGGGATCTCAGCGATAGACACCTCTTCCTCTGCTTCTGAAAGCCAATCGTTTATAGCGCTCAAGTCTCACTTGTCGGTCATTAAGATCGTTATAAATTAGTCATCTATGAGTGCCCATCGAGCTCTTGAACGCTAGGCTCTGCACGACGGGTAGACGGTACGCCCTCCTACACTACGTGATCGGACCGCCGAGGAAGGCAGCCAAGAGGGAGCGAAGAAGATCGATCCTAGATAGATTCGCCAAGGAATAGTTGAGACTTGGCGGAGCATGGCGAGGCCGCATACAGCTGTTGCGCTGGTGTGTAGCACCGAAAC
>JBHIEI010000107.1:0-3241 GCA_046760555.1 Bathyarchaeia archaeon | reverse complement strand
GCGAAAACCTTTCTGGCTTCCATCCTGTTGAAGGGATCGAAATACTCTTGGACAATGTAGATATCGCCTTTCCAGGCGGCTGCCAGGAAGACGGCTTCTCGAACCTCTAACTCCGATAGGTTAACATCCTGAGGTATCAGGAAGAGGGACTTGTAGATCTCCTCCTCCAGCTCGATCTCCTGCGCAGCCCCCTCAACGTACTCTCTCGCCCAGTTCTCCTCCACCCAATCGGCGGTGACTATCTTCAAGCCCCCTTCGCCTGGAGACAGACCCCTGAACCGCTCATACCTGCTCGCCACCTCCTCAAACAACCGCTCAGCGGCCAGTCTGTACTCTGATTCGCCGTCTGGGCCACCGCCTATCTGGATAGCCCAGAAGGTGACTAGAGTGAGCGCTAGACAAACCAGAATTATTGCGATTCTCTCTAAGCGCCTCCTGGAAAGCTGCATCAACGTTCTATCTTTTAACACAACGCTACCTTTTTCCTATAGCATGCTCTCCCCCTGGCGTTGGCTTAACCGGAAACTACCACTCTAGAACGATGGAAGTGATAGCCGAGTCCTTCCGGACTCTGGGTTCGAGGATCCCTCTCCCATCCCATTCGATCTCGAAGGTCGTCGTGTCGCTTATCTGAACAGGCTCCAAGACGAACCGATTGCCCTCGGCTTCAAAGATGTCTACCTTTCCCTGGCCTGAAAACGTGATCTTGATCGTGACGGGCTCTTTAACCCTCCTTAGAATGTAGACTCTGCAATGATCGAACTCGCCAACTGGATTCAGGGGAAGCTCAAAGGGACTCTCGAGATCCTCCAGGACGTACCTCGCCTCCAGCCCGCGCATCTCTTGGAGGATCCTTCTCGCATTCGCTATGTCCTCCGGTCCCACGCGAAACCTTCTCATGAGTTCTTCATCGGAGATGTCCTCGGCAGCTAGCCAAATAGCCACCTGAATGGCTTCAACGGAAGCCACCTCCGAGGGAACCCTCTCCGCAGCGGTAAAGATGTCCACAACCTGGGGGTCTAACCCACCCACGCTGAACAGGCTGTCCTCCTGAGGGTTGTCCTTGTGGAAATCTAAGCAGTAAGCCTCCAGCACATAGATCCGGGGCTCTGGGGTAGTTAGAAGGATCCTTTGAACCGGCTGATAAGTCACTTGTTCAGCTGTGATCTCCACGGGTACTCCAAGCACCTCTCTAACGACCATGTTCTGTACGTTACCCGTTGCAAGTAAAACCGTACCCCTCGGTACCACTATCTCGACATCATCGGGTGCTAGACGTGTTAACTCGAGTAGGATGCTGGATCCCGCGGCAGCACCAAGCCCTCTTATTCTGGCCTCCACAGCCTCCTCTTGGATAGCCTCCCCCAACGTATATCTTAACGGTCCTGGAACAGGAGTAGGCGTAGGGGTGGGTGTTGGTGTGGGAGTAGGCGTAGGTGCCAAGGTAGGAGGAGGGGCTCGACCCCCTGGGGCGATCATGATGGCGTAGCCGAACGCCATCCAACCAAGTAACAATACCACGAGCAAACCAAGTGTGGTCTTCTCCATCATAAAGAACCTAGCCTCCGTCCTATTTGATTCGTTTTTTGCTGTAGCCGGATAGTCTCCACTTTGGACGGATCCTCTTGGCTATTTCGATATGTATCCAAGGGAAGTCTGGGCTATGACGCATGCCAGACCCGATTCTTTGAGAACTCTCCAGGCCTCCCCCATCTCCTCCGGAGAGGGCTCCCTCATGTGGGCCCTTCTAAATACGGGAAAATAGTTCAGAGCGCAAACCTGGATGCTCGAATCGATGCTCGCTATCCTGTCCCCGATCTCCCTGAGCTCTTCCAGTGACATGAAGCGTGGGTTATAGGGGACGCCTATCCCGACGAAAACGGGCTCCGGGTAGTACTCGTCGATCACGTACCTGGTTACTGACCATGCGTTGTCCAGATAACGCTCGGCCAGGCTTCGGCTCCCGATCCCCGTTATCCTCATGAACGTCTCCACATGGAGGCCCTTCAGGTCGGGTCCGATGTCGGTCAATCCAGCCTCGACGAGCCGATCGACGTCTCCGGGCGTGAGCACCGTCGCGTTCGTGTCGAGGTGGAGCCTACCCGCTGGATTGAGGCTTCGCAGCTCCCGAAAGAAATCGAGGAGCCACGGGATGTTTAGCGTCGGCTCGCCGCCGGATATGGCCATCCGATCGACGCCGTACCGCTTTCGTTGGTGGGTGAGGATGGCTGCGGCATCCTTCGGATGGGTTGGTGGGGCGACGTTGTCGTACGTTATCGAGTAGTTTTGACACTGGGGACAGCGTAAGTTGCAACCGTGGGCAAAGACCGCGACCTCGATGAAGCGCGAGCCGCTCCTCTTGACCGAAAGGGGAGTTCCGACCCCTCCGACGGGATGAGCTTGATACCCCGAGACCCTCCGGAGAGGAACTTGGTTCTCCATTGGTGCCAGCTCCACACGCATCCCCTCGCGGACGGGAGTGGCGCAGATGGGTTTGACCTCTCCGTCTATGACCTGAGCACACGCCCAGCATCCGCCCGTCTCGCAGGGTGTGTATATACCAAGGTCTCCGGGGAACCTTTTCGACTTTAGCCCGATCTCCTCGAGGGCTCTCCTCACGGTTATTCCCTCGGGAACTGCTAACCTCTCCCCGTCTACGAAAATTGTGACTTCCATTCTTGGGATGTCGTCCTCAACCCTATCGATCGCGCCATGGGTACAGCCCAGATAGCAGGCTGTGCAGTCGATGCACGCAGTCTCAAATAATCCCCCGACCCCCTTCTTGCCCATGGCAGGACAAAGAATGGATTCCGTACAGAATCCACAGTCTGCACACCTGCCTTGATCCCGACGGGCAACGTGGAAGGTCATTCTTTCCAAGCGATTTGCTCCATTGAAATGACCCGTTTAGGGGTATTATTTCGACGCGTCTAGAGGGGATGGCCTGTCTAGGAGGGGAGGGGGAAAGGTGAGAATCGGTTTAAAAAATAAAATTACGAGGTGAAAAGATGAGTAAATCCAAATCGCCCAAAAGTTGGCGGGAAAAATTAGAAAATCCTCCAAAGGGATTGCCCAAGGTCGTTGAAGGGCCTCCAAAGTGGCCATTCATCTTCGGATCGTCGCGGAGGCTGCTGAAGAGGATCTACGAACAGGAAGGAAACCGATAACACCCTATTGGCGGGTAATCAAGAGCGACGGCAGTTTAAATAAGAAATTTCCCGGCGGCGTGGAGGCACAGTCT
>JBHIEI010000106.1:0-3288 GCA_046760555.1 Bathyarchaeia archaeon | reverse complement strand
CAAAAGGTGCCGAGCGCAAGCTCCGATCTTAATCGTGGAGTTAGCGGGGCTTAAATACGGAGCTCCCATAGATACATGTCCCCTCTGGATTAGGAAGGCGTGTCCCCATACGGGGTCGTGTGGCTGAGATGTCCAAAGCCTCGATAAGGCTCTCAGCCGAGATAGGTGGGCGGATTCGAGGGATCGAAGTAGCCGTGAACAGGTCTCGTGTGAGACCAGCGGTAGCGGGCCGATGGCACAGCCCCTGCTTCCGAGGTGGAACCACCATGAGTGGTCATGAAGCCTCAGGAAGCAAGAATCTCCCGACTTCAGTCGCGGGAGTGTCAAATGTTTCTTCTATGAAAAGTAAGTTCCTTATGCTATCACATGGACTTTTGTAAACCCTTTACCAACTTGTTCAAGTCCCTCCAAAGTTCTTTTTCTTCCTCCTCCTCTTTTTAAACAACCTCTTTTGGCTCACAGGCCTAGTCCCTGATTTTTACGTTGACACGATCGCGGTTTTCGCCAAGCTTCTCATCTTCGTCGGCATTCTCCATCCGAAATTCGCGGAGATGGCTATAGAGATAGAGAGATTAATTGCCCTGCCTAAGGGCGTGGCTATGCCAAAGGTCGAAGGAGGGTCATTCTTCATGGTTGAGCCGAAGCCTGGGCCGACGCGAGTCGCTTGGACTACGACAATAGTCCGACTTGCATATCGATTAACTCAATCCTTTTTGCCACCGCCCTACCCACGGCAAGTTTCTTAATGGACGCGAGGTGAGGATCGCGAGCGAAGTAAAGACTGCCCTAAATGTGAAGGATCAATGAGAAGCAAGCCTACTCACATTTCAGATCCGAACTGATTGCCTCTACTCGCGGACGATGAACTTCGAGGGGCTGGGGCTCGAAAAGGCATGAAGGCCCGGTACGTTGAACACGCATTTCTCTTTTTAAACTCTTCTGGCAGTGAAATCTACAGATATTTAACGAATATTCTCCATCGGACGCCTTGATCATCCCTTGTTCCTACAGGCGCGAAACCACGCCCTTCGTGCCACTTTATAGAATATTCATTAAGGTAAGGTGAAAGTTGGATTTCGGCAAACATCCGTTTGAATTCTGCTTTTCGGGCTAAAAGTTCCAGCCTCCTGTAAAGTTTAGTAGCGATATGTTTGCCTTGCCATTCGGGTTTCACACCAACCTGGTCATAAAGGAAAAATCGCTCTTTTTCTATGATTTCGCTTGAGTGTGGAGTATCCCATTCGACCTCATCAAGCCAATTAGGTTTCTGAGTAAGCCAGTCCTTGTCCGTGTATCCTAGTACAAATCCAACCACCTCTCCCTCGACCTCATACACAAAGAAGAACTGTGAGGTTCTCGCTAAGTCTGCATACTCTTCCCGACTTAATCCATAGAACAGTCGGGGATGCAGCTGTTTGGCTATTCCCGCAACTTGAGGGGCATGCTTGGGCATCGCATGTTTAATGAGGCCATTCAACTTGAGCTATCTCCATCTGTATTGTAGCCAGTCTAGCCCAAAATCAACTACTACGATACCTATGAGCAGAAGATCCATGACGATGATCTTCAACATATACCGAGTTACATCCTGTGGTCCCATGAGTACGGTCTCCGGTGAATAGAGAATTGCAGGTGCGATCGTGATGCAGAAAGAAAAGATCACGGTTACCCTAGGATACGCAAGAATTAGAACCGGTTCTAGGGATTTGCCTTTGGTTTCTGTTTTCGGGTTTTCCTCTTTGTAGTCATCTAGGTCTGTGGCGTAGCGTGCGGAAAGGAACGCCATTGCCGCGAGAAGCAGTGAGAGTACGTTCAGTTGTGTGTCCTTCTCTGATAACGGTATGACTGAAGGGGGCATTCCATCTTAACCAGTAATCAGGGGATACAAAAAAATACCCAAACGGAACCTATCATTATGCGAGGACCCGTGGTTTGAAGGGGTAGGCCAGTGTCAACGCACTCGCAGCGGGAGAAGGAGAGGATAAGGAAACAAATCTGGGATCTTATGGAAAAACAGAACATCGCTCGATTCCCTCGTCCGGTCTTCGGTCGGATCCCGAATTTTGTCGGGGCGGAGGTAGCGGCCGCAAGGCTTGGATCCATGCCAGAGTACCAGAAGGCTAGAATTCTGAAGGTCAATCCGGACTCTCCTCAGCGTGCCGTTCGGGAAATGGCACTCAGGGACGGCAAGAGGGTCGTCATGCCCACGCCTCGCCTGAAGAAGGGGTTCTTGCTGCTCGATTCGGAGCAGATAGCCGTTAGGATGCATCGTACGGCATCCACGATCAGAGGAGCCTTTCAATTGGGAAAGAGGATCCCAAAGTGGATCTCGTCGTCTGTGGAGCTGTCGCAGTCTCAGTGAACGGAGTTCGGATCGGCAAGGGAAGCGGCTACGGTGAGTTTGAGTTCGCCATCCTTAGAGAGTTTAACAAGGTGGGCGGGAATACAGCGATCATCACGATCGTTCATGATTTTCAGGTTATCAATGAGGAGCTTGAACCCGAGCCCTACGACCTGCCAGCTGACTAAAATACTCCGAGCGCAGGCTCCCGATTTTAATCGTGGAGTTAGCGGGGCTTAAATATGGTTTCTGAAAATACGCTGAGCGTGTTAAGGACTTCGACAGTTCTTCTGAAACCCACCGCGGATACACAACTGCTTAGCGAGTACGCTGAACAGTCAGCCATTCTATGGAATATGGCAAATTATGAACGTAGGAGAGCCTTCTACGAGCGCGTCAAAATGCCTTCATACGCCACCCAGTGTAGGGCGCTCAAACACACTGAACCATTCAAGAAGCTCGGCACATGCAAGGCACAAGCGCTTCTGTCCAAGCTCGACGAGGCGTGGCGGAGCTTCTACGCGCTTTTAAGGCTCAAGAAGAAAGGAAAGTTGCCACCACATATCCGTAGGCTAAGTCCGCCAAGATACTGGAAAAAGAACGGCAAGAGAGTGGCGAGGGCGTTCTACGTGAGGAACGATGGCTGGAGCATGAGCGAAAGTGAAATCTCGATCGGTAAGGATGCCAAGATCCCCTATCGATGCGGAGAGCTATGGGTGGGTAAACGGGGAAGGCTCGAGGTCGTAAAGGATGAGCTCAGCGGGAAGTGGTACGCCCACATCCCAGTCGAGGTCGAGTGGCAGCCTCCGAGCCGAACCGGCGCCGATAAAAAGGCGTCTCTGGATCTGGGCATCTGCAACCTCGCAACGCTCCATGTGGAAGGCGAGAGACCGGTAATATACTCAGGGAGAGCCGTTCTCTCAGACTGGGTTTACCACACGAAGAGG
>JBHIEI010000105.1:0-3363 GCA_046760555.1 Bathyarchaeia archaeon | reverse complement strand
TGGGGGATAAGGTTTGGGATGAGGTCAGTGGAAGGGGCGATAGATCACGTGAAAGTAGATCCGGCGACTCTGAAGGCTAGCTATACCATCATTGGGGAGGCGAGGCCGAGGGGGATATGTGGTTCAGGCTTGATAGATGTAATGAGTGAGATGTTCAGGAACGGCATCCTAGACAGCTTGGGCAAGATGAATCGGAAGTTGAGTTCTCCATACGTCAGGCGCGGAGACGAGGGGTACGAGTACGTTGTGGTACAGGCCCCCGAGACAGATGTAGGCAAAGATATAGTCGTAACTGAGAAGGACATCGCAAACCTCATAGATTCGAAGGCTGCCGCCTGTGCTGCCATGGGCGTCATGATGAAAAAGATGAAGTTGTCCGTGCACGATGTTCGTAATGTGAACATCTGCGGCGCGTTCGCCACCTACATAGATCCAAATAGCGCGATGGCGATAGGTCTCCTACCGGAGTTCCCGAAGGCCCAGGTGACATACCTCGGAAACGGCTCAGTGGCCGGGGCTTATTTAACGTTAGTCTCCCGGAAGCGGAGGGAAAAGGCGAGTGAGATAGCGGGCTTGATTGCTTACTTTGATTTGCTCAAAGATGCGGATTTCATGGATGAGTACACGGCAGCTTATTCGCTTCCGGGCAAACGTGAACTCTTCCCGACATGGTGGGAAGCCAGCAGGAAGAAGTGAGGTCCCCGGTCACCCTGCACTCTGCCCTTTCCACCGCTCTTTGATGAACTTCGGTATCTCCGCGGAGTCCCTAGGACCTACTATCACCTTCCATCCAGTCGCGTCTTCGATCTCACCTGAAAGCCTCGCAGCTAGGCCTGGAATGATGAGCGTCCTATGTTTGACCATCTTCTCCACTCCGGATTCCCCGAGGGCCTCGGCCACCTCCTTTGCAGTCAACTTCCTCCCCGCGACGGCGCTTTCGAGGGATATCCCCTCTGAGTTAGCCACGAGTAGGTAGCAATCGACTTTTCCGGCCTCGATGTCGCCGGAGACGATGTAATAGGTAAGGGCGAAGTTGCTTGTCACCATGACGGGAGACATCTCTCCCGGGTTGCCTATTACTCTTAGGCCGGGCTTAACCGAAACGGGCTTCCTTGGGTCGGTGTAGATGTTAAACCTCAGCATGACGTTCGGCAGCAGGCTCCAGCCCTCCATGCTATGCATTATCAAGATGTCCGCGTACCTGTCAATTAACATGGCCGCCGTGATGGCCTCCCACCAAGCCTTCGATTGACTCTCCCCGTTGGCCCCCAGCCAAGCGGTTATTGGGTTCCCGATCAAGGGGAAACCAGATAGTTTATCCCCATCGTTGCAAGCTTTCCATCGAAGCATCGTAAACGCATTAGCAGTTGACGACAGCCCCTCGCCAGCGAAGGTCCCTGGATCGAGTACCAGGTCATTCACCCCGTAGTCCACAAGCGTTTTAGCTATGGATATCAACGTCTTAAGGTCGTTCGGGCTGAAAACGGCCATGGGACATTTATGCTTCAAAGAGAGTTCGGCCATCTCTTTCCAGTTGTCACTCGTGGCCGCGTAAAGGAGGGGCCTATCTTCTCCGAGGGCCGACAACCCCGCCTTTATGACTTCTGGGTTCAATGAACACAGGATGAGCGGCAGGCTTGTGTTACCCCTCACGAATTTAACGGCATTCTCAAATTTGCGGGGTTCGTTCGAAACAGACCGTATGGCCAAGGCATCGAGTTTTAGTTCCGCCCCTATGTAAGTGTAAATGAAACCCTCAACGAACTTGATCCTTTTCATCAATTCACTTTCGCTCATCTCGTCGTCCACATCTAGCGCGACCGCCGTTGGGTTCAAGTAGGTGAGCTCGTGCCTGTGCATCACAAATTCTCCCCCCAGCTTTATCTTCCTGTCCTTGTTCCCGAATTCCACCTCCCTCACGGGGGGACTTAGTATGTTCCTCAATTCTAGGTAATTTTTCCTGTACTTGTCCTCCAAAAGCGGAGGGCACTTTTCAAGCCGTGTCTCCATATTCACGAGCCCTACAGCAAAAGCCATGCAGTTGTCGACCCCGCACTTCTTACAGTTAATCTTCGGAAGCAGCGCATAGATTTTGATCGGGCTAACGGCCTTCCAAGGCATTTTAACCACCTAACCTTGCTGATGTCCAGTCAGAGGCTCCCTTCGCCTCCCATCTTCCGAGCAGATAGCCAACGATATCTTTCACGGTCTTCACCGATGTCGGATGAATGATCATCAAATAATCCGCACCAGCTAGAAGCATGGACAAAGCAGTTACTGTCTCCCAAATGGGTCCCCTGATCTCCTTCGGTCCCCAACGGGGTTCCATCTCCAGCCAAGCCTCTCTAGCGGCCCATGCGTTCGATATCCCAGAAGCCAGGGGTTGCTGAAGTTCTGTGTCGCCCTTCAAGGCCGCCAGTCTTGCTCTCTCGGCGATGCTGAACCCGTACTCCAAGCCGTAACCTATCCCAGCACAGTTCACATCCATCACGATTTGATTCCTAGACAAATAATCGTAGAGTCTCCGGTTGAGCTCCCTTGCCTTATCTAAATCCATCTGGGTGAAGGCTATGACTACGTGCCCGTGCTCCTTAATTGGTTTGGTCGCTTTTTCTAGGTCCATGTCCAAGTTGAGCGAGTTTATGAGGAGCCTCTCGCCCCTCCCGACCTCGGCCACCTTTTCGAATACCTCGATGTCCTTAGTGGGGTTTCCCGATCCCCCCACGCAGAGCGGAACCTTGACGGCTTGGAGGACCTCTTCGACCACCTTTGCTGCATCCTTGGGGGAGGTGTCCTTGAGGTACGGATCCGTGCTGACCAAGTGGAGGTTGATCATCTCCGCGCCGTATTTTTCGACGCACCTTTTGGCCCATTCCGGAGGGTCTTCCAGCACATCCTCAAAATGAGCCCTAACTACTCGGGGGAGGTGGATCTTCATGTCGAACACATCCATAGATATTACCGGAGGGTGCGGCATGGGATTCTCGAACGTGTAAAATGGTGCCGTGGTTTCACCACCGATGATGTAGCTTTTGTCCCTCGTCCCGCCGTCGCCCACCACAGCCCCCAGCTTGACTTCGACGACTTTCCCGATCCACTCGGTTCTCGGGGGTGTAAATTCGATCTTGGCTAGCTCGACCGGTTTTACCTTTCGGAGAATTCTTCTCAGGGTTGGAGGTATCCTTATCTGGAGTTCCTCTACATCGATCGTTACGTCTTCCAGCTCGATTTCCTCATACTTCGACAGATTCCTCGCTAGGCTATCGCTAAGCTTTTTGAACAGATCGCTCTCGTCCCTTGCCATTTTCCACTCCCTAAAAATATTAACCACCCAGCCGTTTTCAAGTTTGGGGTTCCGGCTTC
>JBHIEI010000104.1:0-3531 GCA_046760555.1 Bathyarchaeia archaeon | reverse complement strand
CCCATATTGTCTTTTCGAAGAGTAATCCATGCGTTTCAAAGCCCTGCACCAGAATTACTTCCGGCTGAGCTTCACTGACCCATCGGTAGCCGTGATACGCCGCACGATAGGGGCTTTCAATCCATTCCTTGCCGTCCTTGATCAGCCTAACCCTTACAAAGGAGTCATCAATGTAGGCTATCGGCTCGTACCCTCCTCCATCATAGTAGGAGATACAGGGGGCCTTCGACGCAGAGAAGGGCTCCCACTCATCCACCAGCAAGCTTGGGGTCAATATTCTGAAGCTCGTTGACTTTATCGTCTCCGACACCAGAGCTTCATCCAACCCTCTGAAGCCTATAAACCTCTTCCCCGAGAGGGCTTCCAGCCACGCAGCCACCAATGGTTTTGAAGCCAGAACAGCTTCTCCACGCATATTTCCCCTTATCCACCTCACGGCTGAAGCGATCTCTTCATTGGTGAAGTATCGTGAAACCGAGTGCTCGCTGTAGATCGATGCCGATGCATTATAGCCCACAAATACCGTGGAGATCGTTAAGAAAGCCACGAGGAGTACAGCGGCGAGCTTAGGTAAATCTATCACCACTTCCACGACCGGGCTATGACCCACAGCGTTCACCTCATGCACCAAGCAGGATTCCCTAAGCCATAACAATGGTGACGTAACAAAAAGAGTCAAGACCGGTATTGAGAGTACATGAAGTGAGGCAAAGGTTGGGATAAAGGCTAAAGCCAAGGGCACCGTGGCTGAAGCAAGTAACACCGGTAAAACTATCATCTTAACCCTCTTCAAGAGGGCGTAAACCCCTAAACTCACGCCGACCGCTATAGACAAACTGAGCCACAAGTTTTCAGCCCACAGACCGGAGTTTATTCTGAGCACCTGATCTTGAATTCCTAGCAAAGGACTTAAGGTTGAGAACAAGAGGGGAAGGACCAAAGCGCTTGACAAGAGGGTTAGATATGGGGCTACCCTTGACCTGCTCTTGAGGCATCTGACTATGATGCTGAGATACGCGGTGAAGAGGAACAGGACCAATATAATGTTGTAATTGCCGATCATGAGAGGCGCGGTGACCACCGGCGTGAAGGCCGTTATCCAAGCAGCCGCCACACCAACGAGGCGGTTTCCAGTCACGGTTAACGATAGGATATAGACGAGTAAGGGTAGGATGCTCAAGAGAAATGTGGGTATGAGCTTGAGGGCTGTGAGGAGGTCCAAGTTAAATGTGTGCATTGTGAAAAAGATGAACGGATATAGAAGCATCTCTATAGAGGTGAGGCTATCAGCGCCTCGTCCATTAGCTAACGCATCGTAATGTAACGCTGCACCCAAGCCAGATGGGAGTTGTGAAACCGACATCAGACTGTAAAGGTGGACGAAGAGGCTTACCGAGGCTGATAAGGCGAAGAGAAAGGCTACGGCCTTCAACACGTGTTCCTTCAAGCTGAACCTCTACTTCCCACACTTAGGTAATGGGGATAGAAGGCCGGTGACAGATAGCTTCCGACGAGCAGGAGGGCTAAGAAGAGGCCTAGGATCGCTCCATTAAAGAGCGTTCTCCTCATTTCACCTGCCTCATGACCCCTAACTAATAGGTAAAAGGCCGAGGCTAAAGGTGCTCCCACCAATAAGAGCTTGAGGAGGTAGAGCGCAAGATCAAATCTCGGATAGACCCCCTCCCCAAAAACGGAGATGTTAAAGGTCATCGCCATCGGAGCGTAGAGGAAGAGGAGGAACATCATGGCTACATGTGGCTGCATCCTCAGCATTCTCTTGAGCGCGTATCCGACCGGTATGGCGAAGAAGGGCTGGAGGACGATGATGTAGTAGCTTCCGATCCCCCAGACTAAGAGGCATAGGCCCACAAACGAGGCTATTAAGAGGATGATGTCACTAACCTTTTCGTATTCCTTAACGGCGAGGTAGGCGAGGGCGAAGTAGGCGAAGATGTACCAGTACTCGGGCCTGAGATAGCCCAGAAACCACATCAAGTATCCAGAGGGCATCGTATTTATGATGAAGAACTGCCAAGCCGAGGTCTCTCTGCCCACCAACCCCATCCACCATTGTGTTGCCATAGCTAATGGGTGTAGCCCCATGGCGAACAGGGGAGTCAGGTCTACTCCCATGACTAGCAGGGCCGTTAGGAAGGAGACAACGGATATGGCGAAGACTAGGACGATTACCTTAAAAGCTCTCATAAAGAACCCTTTATGAAGACCATAAGCTAAGAGGAAGAGCGGAGCCACCACACCGTTAATCTTGCTCAGTGCGGCCAGAGCGGAGAAGATCCCCGAAAGATAAAGCCACTTTTCCTCCTGACAGCCCTCATAGACGAGGAGGCAGTAGTACGAGGCGAGAAGGAAGAGAGCAACCCCGTTCTCAAGGAAGGCCATTCTATTATATACAAAGGCAGGGAACATGGCAATAAAGTAGAGAGAAGACGCGATCGAGGCTCCTCGCCTCCCAAACTTCCTCATCGAAACCAGGTAGACCAGAACGGCGGTAAACGAGGAGGCTATTGCCGATGGTAGCCTCACCGCGTAAGGCGATCCGAGAGCTTTAACGGAGAGGTTTAGGAAGAGGAGGAAGAAGGGCGGCTGATATACAGGAAGCTTGTCAAACAAGCTTTCAGACAACCTGAGATAGGGGTCAGCTTCATCGCGGTATAGCCCCTCAGGATTGCTTCCGAGCCAAGGGGCTTCCTCGGGAAAGTAGGGGAAGCTGTACAAGCGGTAGGTTCTAGTGGCGAGGGCCAAGAGGAAGAGCAAAGCCAAAATCATCAGTGCATAAAATCTCCTTCCGAAGCTGGGAGCCCTCAGCTCGACACCAGCTGCAGTAAACTTAACTCTCAGATCAGGCATAGGCTTTCAAAAGTCCTGGTTTTCATAATGGTTTTCGCGCATCCCCGACGGTGTTAAAATCACAATTAGTGACCGCCCCTGTCTTCATCGTTTGTGTCCACCGCCTGGACCTTTTCAGAAGGATCTGGATCAGCGCATACGATGCTATGAAGGTTTCCAAGCTCCAGTACGCATAAATGAAGGGCAACCATAGCAGATTCGTTACTTTCCGCGGTTTCGTTGTGTAAACCAAGGCTACCCCGATGAGAAACAAGGGAATTGTGGTCAAAAGGGACGTGACCTGCGTGAACGTCGTGAAAACAGGGTCCGGTTGAACCGGGATCAGGAGGGTGCAGAGCGTCATGAGATAGCCTATCAGACAAAAGGTCAACATGTACGGCCCCGCCAGGGTGACCTCCGCGTCAAAGCTCCTTCGGTTAAGCCTTGAGACGAGCTTCCCATATTTCAGTGCGATTTCCATGTTTCCCCTACACCACCTTGTCCGCTGTCCTATCAGCTGGCTTAGCTTTGCTGGATGCTCCTGCCACGACCGAGCCTCTGGGGCGTACCTTATGTTGTATCCCTTCTCCATCAGCCTCACGGAGACCTCCATGTCCTCGGTTAGAGACTCCTCGTTCCACCCACCCACCTCCTCCAAGGCGTCTCGCCTAATGAACTGACAGG
>JBHIEI010000103.1:0-3534 GCA_046760555.1 Bathyarchaeia archaeon | reverse complement strand
TTTAAGCCCCGCTAACTCCACGATTAAGATCGGAGCTTGCGCTCGGCACCTTTTGTCAAGGAATCATCGTTGGAACCGGTTAATCCGCTGTCAAGAAGCTCCGTCCAGAGTCGGGAAAGAGTGCCAATCTCCCATTCGCTGGGGTTGAGGGAAATCGTGGAACCTACTTTACTGCCATGTGTACTGCCACAACTCCTAAGGTCATCGTCCTGAAGAAAACCCTGCTAAACCCAGCTCTCTTAATCATTCTTGAGATCTCCTCTGGGGGTGGAAAGTTGGCGGCGGAAATTCCTAGGTATCGGTAAGCACCTCGATTCCCGGAGATAAGCCCTCCCAACAAAGGAACAAATCTTCTCACGTAGAGCCGAAAGAGTGCCCTAACCGAGCGGTACTTGGGCTGGCTCGTTTCCACAGTTACAAACCTCCCGCCAGGTCGGAGGACCCTGCAGACCTCCTTGAGGCACTCCTGGGCTGCGGGATTCCTGTAAACGAGATTCCTGAGCGAAAATGAGACTCCTACGCAGCCAGTGGAGGCGTTTTTGAAAGGCAGGTTTGAGGCATCTCCGAGAACAAGATTGACCCTTTCACCACCCATCCTGCGAATCCTTTTTTCAGAGGCACTGAGGATCATCGGTACCGAAAAATCGATGCCTACAACTTGTCCCGAGAGTTCTTCGGCCATCGTTAAAGCCAGTTCTCCCGTACCGCAGCATAGGTCGATCAGCCACCCGCTGTCGGAGCACTCGGTGGTGGTCGTCCTCCTCCACGATCCATCGAAACCCCACGTCAGGATCCGGTTAAGCAGGTCATAGTTTCCCGTGACCGAAGAGAACATCCTCCGGAGAGTCATCTAGATCTCGAGGACCTTTGCCGGAAACCACCCTTTGGGAACGTCGCTTACGTTAATTTTTGATGGATCTATCCTCACTGCATAGTGGCTCTCAGGGGTGGAGAGGCCCTGGATCTCGGGAAGCCTCTCCAGGATGAAGCTCCAGGCCTTGTCAGCCTCTGCACCCGAGAGTATAGCTGCCCTACCCGCCATCTGGATAAAACTCACGGGGGACCTGTTATCTACCGCCACGCCTACCCTTGGATCCCTCTTTATATTTGATGCCGTCTTCTCGGCTTTTTCAATGGTCACGTAGAGGCGAAGTCCATCGTTCACAAAGAAAAGTGTGGTTGCCCAGGGGCCGGATGTGCCAACGGTAGCTAGGGTGCAGACTCGGTTTTCCTTTAAAATATCCTCTGCGACAACTTGGATCTCCATATCTTATATGTATTTACCGGCTTGTCAGGTAAAAAGTTCTAAGCCAGGGGAACGGCGCGTACAACCTCGGCTCTCTCAGGGAAATCTGACGAAATTCTTAGCTTTGACCACGTCTCTACTCAACTCCTGATCTCGCCCTCGACGGCGACGAGGTGCGAACCGGTATTTCCCCATCGACATCTGATAATGCCTTGTCTACGGAATAGTGTAAGAGGAAGCAGCAGGCCTCGGCATGGTTACGATCGTTACGTCGTTGACTCTCGATGAATGAATGATCCTAGCCACTTTCGTAGCCATGTCTTCGGGCCTCTCTATCTCCGGACAAGAACCCAAGGCCACCCTCTTTTTCATCCAGACATTCCGATAGAGCTCAGCGTACACTCTTTTGTCTTCCCTACCATCTTTCTCACTGGTTCCGCTAATTCCTCTTCCAAAGATTCTGACTTAAACCTAGCCGTATGCATAGGTAGCTGGAGGTCTCTTGGTGAGATAGTAACTAAACCACCCCCAAGGTAGCCTTGCACAATTCCCCTTCATCACCGGATCTTTAGCCACTACGAACTCCCAAGGTTGGAGGTTCCCGACCGATGGAGCCCAGCACGCCGCCTCCAAGATCCTGTTCAGGACATCATCCGGGATCGGGTCCGGTTTGAACGCCCTGATGCTCCGTCGGCCTCTGATCGCCTCGAATAGATCCATCTTCCTATTCTGGGTACTGGTAGGCTTCGAATCGTCTGAGGATTCTGGCCCTGATTTCAGGAGCTTCCCTCTCCAAGATTCGGGCGAACTCTTGCAGGGGTGCCCCACGATCGGTGTGATAGGGGATCGCGACCTTTGGCCCAACGAGCTTCGCGATCTCGGACCCGCTTCTCGGGGATGTCCCAGGAGCGATCGCAACGGTGCAGAATGCTACGTCTGGCTTGTACTTCTCTCCGAGCTCTCTCATTTCCGGGAAGGGCCTGCTGTCACTCGAGTGGTAGACCTTCATGCCAACGTCCGTGGTCACCATGAACGTCAGCGGTTGCCTCCCGGGGTGGTCGGAGTGGCACGCGTCGAGCTTGGTCTTCCCGACCGTTGTTGACTCCCCGACTCTTAGCGATCTTAGTTTGTCAGTGGGAATACCCCTCAGCTGGTCGGCGACAAACGGGGTCGTTACCACAACCGCGCCAGTCCGCCTCTGCAGGTCCTCCGTCAGTCCTCTCTCGAAGTGGTCGTGGTGCTCGTGGGTGATCACCACGGCGTCTGCCCTTGGAACGTCGGCGGGCCCGATGCCGACGGGGTCGAAGATCAGCGTCGACGTCGGTGTTCTGACAACGACTCCCGAGTAGTCGTTGAACCACGTGAGGGCGATTTTCCCTTCGGGCACGGCCAGTTCCATAATCTCTTTTAGGCTCACTGCGAACGCCTAACCAAAATCTGGGCGCGATATATGATTGTTCTTGGGGTGATCGAGATCAGGTCAAATGGGGATGGAGAACGGTCCGTCTTGAAGTTTCCCCACTCTTTAATCAAGAGTCGTGGTGCTTTAACCGGTTTTGATGGTGTCATAAATGTGGTTACTAACGAAATTACAGCGGATAATATTCAGGGCACTAGAGTGGGAAAGGGAACACCCAGACAAGAGAGGTTGGACGTTGAATGATGTGGAGGCACATCCGGCGGAGTTGATTCGCCTGATCAGAGAGGGCAAGGTGGAAGTCGTCGGAGAGAACGCCTATAGGAGGAGGCTATATAGGATCAAGAGATGAGCCAAAGGTCAGCGCGACCATACCTTGTTGAATTTCACATGCATGAGTATAATAGTAATGGAAAAACCAAGCATGTACGTTTAGATATCTAACGAGAATTGGCAGGAACGTTTCTACTTCATAAAATGCGAGTTAAGGAGGCACCTTTACCCTCCTCAAATCAGCACTATCGGTGTTGATGCAAATTCTAAGGTAAAGGAAGCAACTGCATTGATGAGATTAAGACACTGGAATAGCGACCCTTCCCGCTATATAACTAGCAATGAATTCGTTAATAAACACCCTATCCGCCCCCTACCGAACTTGGCGAGGCCATCGAGTTCTCCATAGCGATGTCCCGATAGCCGTCGTGAGAAACGCCGAGATCGTCACCTTGGCCGGGGTTATGGTGGGAGCCGTGGTCATCCAGATCCATCGAACGGCTTCGGGGCTGAGACCGTAGAAGTACCAGTACGTGCGGCACGGGATGAATACGAAGATCCTGAAGAGCACATCTGCCTCTAGGCCGATGAGGGTGCA
>JBHIEI010000102.1:0-3595 GCA_046760555.1 Bathyarchaeia archaeon | reverse complement strand
GAATACTCGGTCCTCACTTATTGCCTCCTTTTTTTTAAGGTGTTTCACACCTTCAATTCTAAAGTGATACTAAAGAGTATATAAGACTATCGATTTACCATAAAATCAGCTTAAATTATGTCAAAATTAACTTTATTAGTGAAATAACCATTAATATTTAATTGGAAAATGATAAAATCAAGAATAAAATAGGCAAAGGATTGGTGGTTTGAGATGGTCGATTTGGACGAGCTTGATTGGAAAATACAGAATACGATGTCGAAGGGGGCCGGAGTGGGCGCGAGGCCGGCCGAACTCGGAGGAGATGGGTTTTGTACGAAATTATACAGTAAAGTCTTAATAGTACAAATCATAAAGAAAATGAGGACAAAGGGTTGGTGATTTTAGATGGTCGATCTTGACGAGCTTGATGAAAAAATACTGAAGACTATGTCGAAGGGAGTCGGGGTGGGCGCGAGGCCGACCGAGCTCGCCAAGGAGCTTTCGAAGTCGAGAAGCACGATAAATCTGAGGGTGGAGACCCTGGAGGAAAAAGGGGTCATCACCGGATACATCCCCGAGATCGACTCTGAGAAGCTCGGCTACGGGATGGTCGGATACATGGGGATAATCTGCCCGGAAGAGGTCACCGATAAATTGCTGAAGGTCCTGAAGGGGGATGACTCCGTGTCCGACATATGGGAGATAACCACGGGAACGTTCGACCTCTTTGCCAAGTGCAGGTTCAGAAACCACCGCGACATAAAGGAACTGCGCAGGCGCATCCTAGGAGTAAATGGAGTAAAGGATGTTGACATCTACCTCCTCGGTGCCTGCTACAAGGAGGAGTAGCAGGGGCTGGGGCGGCGTTTCGTCAGCTTTGTTTTAGAACCTCTCGATCACGTGTAGCAGCGGCTTCCTCAGTCCTATCGTCCTGTCCTTGTACCACCTTAGGAGCCCCTTCTTCTCTAGCTTCTTGGCGCAGGAGTCGCAGAAGCTGGCTCGTCCGCCTCCCCTGACATTCATCGGCTTTTCCAGCGGCGTTCCACAGAACAGGCACTTGGGATTGTTGCTGTGGCTCCCCTTCGACGATCTCTTCGGCGGCTCGATGAGTCTAATCCCCCCATCGGCTATCTCGAAGAAGCGGAGCTCCTCGCTGTGCTTCACTCCCCTCATCTTTCTGACTTCCAATGCGCGTTCTCGCATCAGGCCGTCCCCCTCGTAGTACAGGACGACCACGCCGTCGGCTACTTCCTCCTCTACGCCAGACCTGCTGAGCGAACTCTTTCCCTCTTCTATGGTCGATGTGATGACGGTCGTGCATCCCATCTCCCTGAGCCTTCGCGTCAGCGCCGTCAACGCTTGTCTGAATGTGGCCTTGTCTGGAAACAGCTCGTAGAACGGCCCGTCGATCGCTAGCCTCTCTGCCTTGATCTTCCCTACTGTTTCGACGATCTCCGAAAGCAAGTCCTGGATTTTCGCTCCGACCTTCTTCTTGAAGGTCATCACTTCCCCCATGGGTCCTCCCAACAGCACGAGGTTTCCTTGGTTCTCCAGCGCTTTGAGCGGCCATCCGAACCCTACCGTCTCTAGGTACAGTATGTCCCTTCCGCGCTCGAGGGAAACGAATACGCCTGGCTCGCCGTAATCCGTTACCCCCCTGACGATGTACTGCAATGCCATGGTGCTAGTCCCTGCTCCAACCTTTCCGGACACGAGGATTAGGTCCCCCCTCGGGAACCCTCCATCTACCAACTCATCCAAGCCCGGAACTCCAGTCCTAACTGGAATTTTTACCACCTCCTCGGTCTTCTGTACATGCTCACGGCGAGCCCGGCACCAAGCACCAATGCAAGGAAGTGCATCGATGCCTGGGTGGCCGCGGCGGCAGACTGGCTATACAGAGCCTCCGCGGCAGGGGTTGCCGTGAGCGCGATTGCGAATAAGATGAAGAATGGGACCGCCGAGAAGCCGTAGCGCTTCAGTCTGACGGAGACAGCGCCGAAGAGTCCGCTTATCCCGGCGGATGCCCCGACGAACGTGTACGGACTCGATAGAAGGATCGCTGGTATGATGGTCAGCGGCCCAACCACGAGGAAGACGACAGCGAAGGATAAGCCCGAAAACCCGAGCCCCAACGCCAAGGAGCCGACGAGGAGAAGGGCGGTGAGGTTCATGAGCAGGTGTCCCATCCCGTCGTGTGTGAACATGAATGTCAGGAAGCGCCAAGGCTCCCCCAATACCTTTCCGCCCTTGACCCCGAAATCCTCCTTGCTGACGCGTCCACGGGACTCGAAGTAGAATATCACTAAGCACAGGGCGGCTATGATGATTACCATGACGAGCGGGCTGTTCAATTTCATCCTCTCACCGCTATTCCTCTTCCTCTATGTACCTCTCCACCGCTTGGTACCTGAGCACATGCTCCCGCAGCATGGACTTCCTTCTGCGCAGCACCCACAAGCTGAAGCTCGCCGCTCCAAGGATCAGTACTCCAACTGCAACTTCCACGAGCATTTAGACCTCCTTCTCAATTTTTCTCTTCAGCCAGCGCAGCCTCTTCATGTGTTCCCTGTGGATCTTGGTCCATTTCCTCTCCACCCTGTACCTGTAGATGGCATAACCCGTGACGCCGATGCCAAAAAACCCGATACCGAGTTGGACTATATCCACCATACGACCTCCCCCTTTGTTGGTTTTTCAAGTCATTTTGTTGCGAAGGGGGCAAATTTCCGAAATGGACATACTGCAACGTACGTGCATGTTGCTAAGGCTACCGCCCCCCATGTTTCCTCCTTTTTTAAACATCTTCCCCCACACGTGAAGGTCTGTGGTGATGCCGTTATTAAATTTGCGAATTTCAAGTCCTCACCCTCTCAGCAGTCCCGGTCCCCGACCCATCTCCTGAAACCAGGGCTCGCATCTCTGAGCACCCTTCGTCTTGCCGCCGCTTTGCGCCGCCTGTGCGATAGGTAAGCCAGCAGGAGTATTGCCAAGAGTATCAGGAGGACCAAGATCGCGAGCGGAACGGCAACCCCTATCCCAGGCGCTACGGGCACACCCTTGACGACCGTCCTGCAGGTATCGCTGTCGGTCACGGAGGGATACGCCTCAGATATCACGCTCACCGTGACCGTCATCGAATCGTTCTCACTGGCATCGGGCGGCACCATGACGCTCAGCGTGGCATTACCCGTAGCGCCTGCCGCGAGGGTGAGCTGAGTCGGCTCAACGCTCACGGACCAATCCTCGGTCCCCACAGCACTCAGGGTGTAAGTATCGTCGATCGAGCCAGTGTTTTTGACAGTGACCCCATAGGTAAGCGTTTCTCCGGGGAGCCCGCTCTTGCTTTCTGGTGAGATAGATACCTCGACTCCCCTGACAACAGTTTTGGTGGTTAGGGTCCAAGTGCTCGACCAATCACTGACGTTGCCAGCGGCATCTCGAACCCTTACCTTCCACCAGTATTTACCGTCGGACAGCCCGACCGTTGGGGTGTAGGTGGATACGGTCACGGTTACCTGAATCTCGGGCGAGGAGAAGTCGGAATCGCTGTCGACGAGGAGGTTATAGTTCTCAGCCCCCATCACATCGGACCAATCGAACGTCGGGGTGT
>JBHIEI010000101.1:0-3613 GCA_046760555.1 Bathyarchaeia archaeon | reverse complement strand
TGCTAATAGCGATCGTCATCTGGGCGATCTACCAGATATGGAGGGTTGTCAAGGCGATCTCGGCGGAGATCAGACGCTACTCTGGTCAGTGGGCTGGAAAGGCGTTGGGGTAGACCGAGAAGAGACGGTGCGGTCCTCTTGAAGCTCTCAACCAAGATCGCGGTGCTATCCGCTATACTCGTCGCTGACCTCTCGTTCTTCCTATTCTTCAAGACCTATCTCCCCTGCGTTTACGAGTTCGTCTTTCAGAAGTTGCCATGGCCAGATAATCTTGAAAAAACGTTTGCGATAATCTTAGGCCTCGCAGTAGCCATCCTCTCGACATCCTCGATAGCTTATGTTGTGTTAAAGCATCTCCTAAAATCGATACAGCAAGGGTAGGAAATGAGTGAAAGAGAAGAAGCTAAAGCCCGAGCTGAGTTAGCTTCTGCTATGAGGGAGCACTTACCCAGTACCATGATCAACCTTTCCGCCGTAGCGCTCATATGGCTCTTCGGCGCCCTAGTTTTCCTACCCGCAGCAGAGAGAATAGCGCCTGAGGTGCTGCCGCTTGCCTGCGCCCTAATCCTCCTCATAGGATTCTCCACCTTCGTCTTCAAGGCGTTTGGTGGGCTTCGCGTTCTGTTGGGAGCCGCGTCAGACGTTCTTGCCTACAGGTACGTACGATGGAGGAAGACGGAAACCCCTGTAGAACGGTTGATGGTCGTGGTTAGGTGCGTAGTCTGGGTTGTGGCGGTCCTGATCGTGTACGCGCTGTACTGGTCCTTTCTTGTGGCGATCCACCCCTCACTGGCTGGCTTGGTGCTCATACCGATAGTTTTATGGGTTTTCTTGATGCTGTTGAGAGCCATAACCGCTCGAAGTTAATCGCGATCGATCGTGATCGTAATGAGAAACCAAGAGTTTAGTTTATCTGTTGTGATACCGACCTACAACAGAGCTGACTACTTAGAGCGAGCTCTGGAGAGCCTAAGTAGGTGCCGAGGGGTGGACGAGATACTGGTGGTGAATGACGGTTCGACCGATGAAACGGGGGAGGTCCTGGAAAAATGGAGGCCGCGATTCAACATGATGATTGTGGAGCACGAGGAGAGGCTGGGAACGCCGCGTTCATTCAACGAAGCGATCCGCTCAAACTGCGACATAGTCTTCTTCACCGCTGACGATCACGTCTACCCGGATACCGACCTCTTCGTGGAGATGAGACGGCATTTCAGTAGAGAAGAGGTGGGGATTGTGGGGTGTAGGATGGTCAAGGACGGGAAGAGCTCGTTCAGACTGCCGGGAAAAGATTCAGGGATCCCCAAACTCCTAACGAATCTGAGAAAGGTACTGGATGATCGTTCGAGGTACATAGACGTGAACCACGAGTATGTGGTGGGTGCCATGGCTGTCAGACGAGGCATTCTAGATAGCGTGAAATTCAGCACGGAATACGGGGGAAACTGCAATTACGAAGAGCAAGATTTTCAGAAAAGGGTGCACGATCTGGGTTACGAGATCTTCTACGACAGCTCGTTGATCATCAGGCACACACCAGCAAAATCCGGCGGCCACCGTCGATTCAAGGAAAAAGGGTATTTATATTGGCATTTCCGTAATAGAATGATCTATCTTACAAGGCATTCGAGGTGGAGGCTGCTCTTTTACCCGGTGCTCCACATACTCAGGAACTGGTTCTTCCGTCGATACCCCAAAACGTTTCTAAGAGCCTGTCTAGATGGTTTCAAACTCGGAATCTTAGCTAAGGAGGTAGGACGATATGACTAAGAGGGATCTGTTTGACCATCTCCACGAGTTGCAGAGGAAAATCAAAGAGGCGGACCTGCTAGCCCTGCTCCTCGATTACGACGGGACGCTGGTTCCTTTCCAGGACAACCCGGAGGAGGCCGTCGCAACGAACGATCTGAGGAGGGTTCTGAGAGCCCTATCCCGGAGCCCCCGGTGCAAGGTCGCCATCGTGAGCAGCAGACACCTACAGAGCCTTAAGAGGGCGCTGGACGTTGACGGCCTGACCCTCGCGGGGCTTCTCGGTATTCAGATGGAGTCTCCGGATGGGAACAAATTCGTGTGGGAACCGGCAAGAGAGCTAAAGCCTGTTCTGGACAAAATCAAGCAAAAAACGGTTCAGGAGCTGGAGGGTGAAGAGGGCGTTCACATCGAAGACAAGGAGTATATCCTGGCGCTACACTACCGACTGCCCCGTGAAAGCGTGGAGACAGCCACACAAAGGTTCATAGACGTAAAGGAGTCCCTTGACGTAGGAGACGGCCTCGAAATCATCCGCGCAATTCCCGGATACCACCCGTGGAAACCCTCACCAGCGGAGGTTCTTGAGATAAGGCCGAGGGGGTGGAACAAGGGCGATGCCGTAAGGGAAATCCTCAGTCGCCTCAAGGATAAAGGCACCCTCCCTCTCTATTTCGGCGACGACGAGACAGACGAGGACGCCTTCAGCTACCTCAAAGACCTCGGTGTCACGGTGCGTGTCTCAGGGGACCTGAACAAGGCCACCGCGGCCAACTACAGTCTCCGAGACCACCGCGAGGTTTACAGATTCCTATGTTGGATTCTTAAGTCGATTCGACGTTCTTAGCCCTCACTTCCTTCGCATAGATTATGTCAACGTCCTCCAGCGCCCAAAGGCAAGCAATGAACATATCAAAACTTGGATTATTTGCTCATAGATACGGATCAAAAGACGCTGAGGAAGAGATTGTATCGAGGAGTATCCGTGCTACAAGCATACGCTATTGACATGAAAAATAAAAAGGGAAAATTGGGTATCCCTTCGGGTGAGGGAACTTGAGCTATCCCGATAGTCCGCGTCCCAACACCTATCTCCCCCACGTTTGCCAGAACTGCAAAAAGAATGGAAAAGAGGTGGAGGAGTGCAGGGTTAGGGTTTACAGGTTCAACGTGTTCGGCAGAAAGTGCCCAAGAGAAAGGGAGGGAACTAATGAAGAACGAGGTTCATCCACAGGTTAGAATAAGGATGAGGACGTCGCCAGAAACCCTCTCTTAACCCTCTTGGGAAGAAAAATTGGTCTGTTCTTTTGTGTTCGTTTCGGCTCTCTGATGTAGCAGGTAGCGGATGTAATCGAGGCACGCTTGGAAATAACCCTCATCAAAGCTTGTGTTTAAGGGTTTTTCAAAGAACTTTAAGAACTCCTCCCTTATCTCTTGAAGCTTGTCCATGCCATAGTTCTTGACCTCTAGGATGTAAGGATGCGGGGGTGAGTGGTTTACCTTGAGGGCGATGAGCATCCCCCTTGACGCATGAACGTAGCCCTTCACCCACTCGTCTCCCATGTTATTCTCTTCGACTTCCCTCAAAAACCGGTCAGCCTCAGCCCATCTCCTCTTCTTCAACAGCGGAAAACCGATGAACGACCTTCACGGATAGCCGTCCATGCGCCCCACGGACACCGTGAACCCTAGCTAGGTGCACGGAGAGCCCCCGTTCACTTCTAAATCCCCTACCACAAAGTTCGCAGACGATCATCTCAAACACACAAAGGTTTACGCCTCTATCTCGATTTGACCCAGCCTTTCCAGGGTCTTATCTACCTCAGCCCGAATTTTCTGGATCCTCTCCTCCGCTTTGTTCTTT
>JBHIEI010000100.1:0-3616 GCA_046760555.1 Bathyarchaeia archaeon | reverse complement strand
AGGTCCAGTCAGACTCCCTCGAGGAAATAGCCAGATTAGCTGCCACCGACGCGGCGAAACGGTCGAAGGGACCGGTGATCACCGAGGATGCCGGTTTATTCATCGAAGCCCTCTCCGGCTTCCCTGGTCCATATTCGTCTTACACGTGCCGTACTATTGGGCCCGAGGGTATCATTAGACTCATGAAGGGCTACAGAGATCGAAGGGCCTACTTCAGATCGGCGGTAGTGTACGCAGAGCCGGATGGTAGAACGGCAACTTTCGTTGGAAAGCTTAACGGAAGGGTGACCTTCGAGGCGGCGGGAGTTCATGGATTTGGTTTCGACCCCATCTTTATCCCCGATGAAAACCACCGAACCCTCGCCGAGATGTCTATCGATGAAAAGAATCAGATCTCTCACAGGGCTAAAGCACTACAGACATTCGCCAGTTGGTATTTCAGCAGGAGACGGAGAGACTTTAAAAGAAAATTAAACCCTAAGAAACGTGGCGAGGCTATATTCCCATAAGCGGGGTCAGTCGCATTCGACGAGACCGATAAGTAAGCGCCCACCCGATTGGTGTAAACGGAGCCAGGAGGAGGTGGAGGCATTGGTGATCGATCTCGCCAAGAAGGGATACTCCCCTTCAATGATAGGCATGATTCTGCGGGACCAGTATGGGGTTCCGCTGGTTAAGCCGATCGTCGGTAAGGGGATAGTTGAGTTACTTGAGGAGGCTGGGATGGCCCCAAAGCTTCCGCAGGATCTGGAGGACCTTCTAAAAAAGGCTGTGAGACTATCACGGCATCTGAAGGCGAATAGAAAGGATAAGGTTAACGTCAGATCTCTACAGCTGGTGGAGTCTAAGATACATCGCCTATCCAAGTATTACAAAAGGAGGGGCATACTTCCAAAGGCGTGGAGATACAAGTATGAGATAGCTAAGGTGCTCTAGCTCCAATCATGGAAGGAAGCATGGTTGACTCCCTCAAGCTTGCCTCCAAGAAGATCCTAAAATACACCACAGACGGGGCATTCATACGGGCCATTTCACATCTTGATGCTGATGGACTGGCGGCTGCCGGGATTCTCGGTACAGCGCTGATGCGCCTCGATTCGCCCTATCGGATTCGGATAGCGAGGGCGATTACCCCCAGGCTCATCGGGGAAATAGCGGATGAGGAGCCACCGATCGTTGTATTTTCTGATCTCGGGAGCGGCTACATGGATACCATCAAGGAGGGGTTGAACAGTAAGACAGAGGTCGTGATCATCGATCATCACAGACCCACCGAGGCACCAATCCCCTCCAACGTCATCCATGTAAATCCCCGTCTATTCGGATTCGATTCAGGCCACGAGATCAGTGGAGCCGGCATAGCCTACCTGTTGGCAAACACGTTGGACGAGAAGAACGACGATCTCGCTTATCTCGCCATCGTCGGTGCTCTTGGAGATCTTCAAGATAAGGACAGGAAACTCCATAGTATCAATAGGGTAATAGCCGAGAGAGCCGTGAGGAATGGGTTTCTGGAAATCACCGAGGATCTGCTGCTCTACGGTCGAGAAACTCGCCCCCTAAGCAAAGCACTAGCTTATACGGCGAACCCATTCTTACCCGGACTAACGGGCAAGGAGGATCGGTGCGTGGCGATTTTGCAGAGCTCGGGCATCCCCCTAAAAAAGGGTGGAAGGTGGAGAACGGTTGCTGGTCTCTCTGAGGATGAGAAACGAAAGCTTCTTCAGGCAATAGTAAGATTCATCGCACCGAAGGGGGAAGATGTGTTCAAGTTAATCGGAGAAGTTTACACGCTGACCCATGAGGAGCCCCTCACACCCTTTCGGAATGCCAGAGAGTTTTCTACTCTGCTAAACGCTTGCAGCAGGATGAAGAATCCAGGGCTCGCCCTCTCTATCTGTCTGGGTAGCAGAAGGGGTTCGCTGAAGCAGGCCGACGATATAACAACTAGATATCGGAGGAAACTTGCGGCGTACTTGGACTGGGCAACGGAGGGAAACGTTCGAGAGATGGAAAACGCCTACATATTAGATGGACGTGAGGTCATAATGGAGGATCTCATCGGAACTGTGACATCGATCAGCACATCAATATTCTCAGATAAGGTCGTCATAGGGTTTGCCAGAGCAGAGGAGGAGGAGGGCATGGTGAAGGTTTCAGCTCGGATAGGGGAGAACTTCACTGGGAGGGACGTCAACGTTGGAGAGGTAGTTATCGAGGCTGCAGTTGAGGCAAAGGGACAGGGAGGGGGTCACGAGGCCGCGGCTGGGGCCTACATCCCCGAGGAGAATATGGATGGTTTCGTGGAAAGATGCAACAAACTCCTAGGATCGTAGAGGGTGAGATCACACTGTCTTGCCAAAGCAAAGAGTTTGCCTCGGCGATCGCCTCCTCATTATCCCCGGATGATCTTAGCGTTAGGGGGTTGTACGTCAAGACGTCGGTGACCGGAAGGAAGGTGACGACCGTCATAGGAGCGAGCAGCCTCGGAACCTTTTTGGCAACCGTCGATGACCTACTTTCCTGTGTTCAGGCTTCAGTTAGGTCCCTTGAGGATGTGACGAAGTGATCAAAAGAGTGACATTCGATCTGTCGTGCACCTTTAAACTAAGTAGGTCAGAAGACGTAAGCGACGTTCTGAAGGGCTTCATCCGTGAGGCAAACCGAGGCCTTCTTGTAAGAGGAGCACCAAAGGGAAAGGAATCGGAAGCCGCACAGATCAAAGATTGGAAGACTGAGGGCAACAGCCTCTCACTTCGAATCCAGTCAGGCACCTACGTCAGAGCACACACCGCGGTTCTAAGAATTCGGAAAGCCCTCACGGCGATTCTAGGTAAAGAGCGTATAGGTGTGAAGGGTGTGAGGGCCGATTATTATTCCGTGACGCTTGAGCTGGAAAAACAGGTCTCAAAGGATATCGAGCCCAAGCTTTCCACCCTCACAAAGGTCCTGCGGGCCACGGTGGATAAGAACGTTGTGCACGTACTCTTCGAGCCGCTGTCCTTTCAGGAAATGAGAGCAAACGTACCCGATCGTGTTCTGGGTATCGTCGAGGACATCCTCACGGAACCCCGAAGAGCCGAGGAGGTCCCCGCTGAGGGGATGGTGGAGGTAATCAGACAAAGTCCTCCGAAGAAGATCGTGTTTACAGATGATCCCGCAAGAGTTGCCATGGAGTTGGGGTGGATAAAGGAGTTCCCGGGAAGGGGGCAATGGGTTTATACGGCTCCTTACGCCAAGCTCTTCGGTGTAATTCGGGACATCCTTATAGCGAGGGTCGCTCGGAGGCTCGAATTCGAGCCGTTCATGTTACCAAAGCTCATTCCCCTGGAGGTAATGAAACGGATGCCCGGGTATTTGGAGAGGATTCCCGAGGGAATGTATTACGTATGTTCACCTCCGAGGGATCCGAGAGTCTTCGACAGTTTTAAAGGAACGTTCAGGGTTACAAAGAAGGTCCCAGTGGGAGAGCTCAAGAGGGTGATCAGGGATCCAGGCTACGTTCTCGCTCCGGCACAATGCGAGCCCTTTTGGCAATTCTTCTCCGGGGAGACGGTCGACGCGGATACGCTTCCCATAAAGCTCTTCGATTGTTCGGGTTGGACGTACCGATGGG
>JBHIEI010000099.1:0-3629 GCA_046760555.1 Bathyarchaeia archaeon | reverse complement strand
GAGGCGCTCACAGTTGTTGCCCTGGCACTCCTGACAATCTGGGATATGGTGAAACAGTATGAGAAGGACAGAGAGGGGCAATACCCAAAGACTGTAATAGATGAAATTAGAGTCGTTCATAAAAGGAAGATGGAAGGGAGCCCACGAGCTCCGAAGTAAATCCCCATCGGGTACGTTTGAGCTGAAATAGCTTGAGAAATATGTTATCTTCCCAGTTGGAGACTAAAGGATGGTAAGCGTAGGAGTGCACAGAAAGGGGAAGGTCTCATTTTTGGATCTTCTAGACGCTATCAAAGCTCACCCGGAGAGGAATAAGGCTGGGGCAATTGGTTGTTTCATCGGTGTGGTTCGTGGAATCGCAGAGGGCAGGAAGAAAGTGGTAAAGCTGGAATACGAGGCACATGGGGGGCTTGCAGAAAGGGAGCTACTTAAGATAGCCGAGGAAGTGATGAGGCACCCTGGGATAGTTGATATCACCATCCATCATGTCGTCGACACCGTGAAACCTGGTGAAGACATTCTCTACGTCTTGGTCTTGGGCGAACACCGAAGGGAGGTTTTTTGGGGGGTGAGCAAGGCCGTTGACGAGCTTAAGAAGAGAGCTCCCATCTGGAAGAAGGAGTACACGACCGAGGGAAGCTATTGGGTTACTACGAAAGGAAAAGATCCCCGGTAATCGCTCCCCTGCTGGTCACGATAAATGTGATGGTATTTGTCTATCAGATCTACCTCCAGTTTCAGTTTGGACCAAGTGCCTTCCAAAGTTTTAACGAAGAGTACTGGTTGGTACCCTCTGTGGTGCTCAGAGGACAGGATCTCTACCGACTCGTATCGCATATGTTTTTACACGGCAGCCTGATCCACCTGTTGCTTAACTGCATCCCACTCTATTTCTTCGGATCCTACCTTGAAGCGGATATAGGGTCTCTGAAATTCGGGGGGATGTATTTCCTATCAGGAATTGCTGGCGGGATCACGTACGTTATCGTAAGAGTCGCGGAAGCCCCAAATATCCCTGTTATCGGGGCATCGGCCGCGATATTTGGCATCGTTGGTACCGTGACACTTATTCACCCTTTAAAGTTTGGCTGGTCTCTCTTCGCTCCCTTCCCGATCGTTGTTTTCACCGCCTCCTACGTCTTAGTGGCTACCCTATTAGTAACCACCGGGTACGTAAGCCACATCGCACATAGCGCCCATTTGGGTGGGCTAGTTGCCGGTATGGTATACGCGTTCTGTCTGAGACCCAAGGAGGCCACTCAGGGATTCCTCATCTTCATGCTGGTTCTAGTGGCGATATTCTTCCTGATAACCGCGATGATTGAGTTCTAGGCTAAATAGCCAACTAGCCTTTGGACCTCTTTGGAGGTCAAGGATCGAACCTCGTCTTTCTCGGCATCAGAGGCCTCGTAGGAGGGCCACCTGATCTTTAAATTGTCACCGGAATATCTCGGTATCACATGCACATGGATGTGTGGGATCTCTTGCCACGCTACCTTTCCGTTGCATTGAAGGACGTTTACTCCATCGGCCTTCATCGCTGCTTTAACGGCCTTAGTAACCAACGCTACCACCTTGAACAATGATGCGACCTCCTCCGGCGGTGTGTCCAACAACGTTGGATAATGCTTCTTTGTTAGGACCAAGGTGTGTCCCCTGCCCACGGGAAATTTATCAAGGATGGCTAGAACATCATCGTCCTCATAAACCTTCCAGAGTGGCAACCGATGAGCGACGATGTTACAGAGGATACACTCCTCCCCAGCGGAACTGGTATTTGATTTACTCATCTCACTTAGGCTCAACGTAGGAATTTGAAGTCTACGTATTATTGATAACTAATCATGGTTTCTAAGATAAGGACTTGACCCTCCCTGGTCTGGGAGGGGGTTCTTTGCGCCTAGCAGGGGCTATAACGTACATTCCTATCAGAATCAGTCCAGCTACTGAAAGATAGATGGAATAATCCCTCATCACGTGGAGAACGTCTCTCACTAATCCTAACATTTCTCCAGAGATAGGAGCTGGTATTTCTGTAACGGGGAACTGACCTAGTAAGAAGAAGCTCATCCCGTAGGAAACTCCTCCGCTGACAAGCATGGACAGACCAAAAATCAGTAAAGTCAACCTAATGTCACGGGTGGTAACGGCGATGAGAAACATCAGCATTGCAGCCATGATGAACAGCAAATAATAAGCCCTGTTCACAAAAAGGAAGAAGGTTTTCACTCTTCTCATTGAGGTCAGGATTTCTTCGTCTAGGAAGTCAACCAGCTCTATCTCATCAGGAAACTTGCTATCGATGATCGTGTCAAGATCCAGAAGGAATTCATCAACAACCTCAGATGGCTGATCCCGGATTTCTGGGGGAGGGGATTCCCTGATATTAGCTTTTATGTTGTTCTTCACCTCAACCAAAGAGATCCTGAGATCCAGTGAGGCGTTTTCACTCCAAAAGTAGTCGTAGAGATCATGTATGATGCCATGAGCTTGTTCTTCCACCCAATCTTCTGTGACAGAATCCCTTAACGCGTAGGTTAACCAGTCAGGAACTTTCGGCGTTAGCTCGTTGATGATCTGCTGTTTAATTCTTGGATACACGCTCCGATCAGCCAGTTCTCTTTCGAGAAACACGGGGTCGAGGATCGTGGCTTTTGTGGTGGTCGTGTAGACAACCAGAAGCGCATCAAAGGTTAACAGAAAGGCCAAAAAAAGCAGGATGAATCTTCTGAATGGTCCCATTTTATATCAACACCTTTTTCAGTTATGAAGAGTTTGAGAGGATCACTTCTCGAGCCCCCTTGGGATGATTTGAGAAAAGATGTAGGTAGAACCTATTGAAGATTGCACTGATTTACCACGAGAAATTAAGGGAGTACGACTTCGGATCCGGTCATCCGTTTAGGGGAGACAGATTTACCGACTTCATGAGACTGTTCAAGGAACTAAAACTCCACGAAGATCCCACCTTCGACATAGTTGAGCCTAAACCAGCGGATGATCGTGACCTGCTCCTCGTTCATGATTCTGGGTACATTTCCCTGCTAAAAAGGATGAATGAAAAGGGTGGAATGCTGACGCTTGATACGCCGATGCATCCAGGAATATTCGAGGCAGCAAAGTTATTGGTCGGTTCTTCCCTGACGGCCGCAGATCTCGTCGGAAAAGGGACCTATGTAAAGGGTGTCGCTATAGGCGGAGGACTGCACCACGCGGCGAGGGATCGAGGCGGAGGGTTTTGCTTATTAAACGATGTGGCCATCTCGGTGGCACACCTGTTAAGGAAGTACTCGCTCAAGAGAGTCCTCATCCTGGATACGGATGCGCACGCCGGTGATGGGACGTCGGAGATATTTTACGGTGATCCGAGGGTGCTATTCATTTCCATGCACCAAGACCCTCTGACTCTCTATCCCGGTGTGGGTTTTGTGGATGAGATAGGAACCGGCGATGGGACAGGCTACAATGTAAACGTTCCATTACCTCCAATGGCCTCTGATTCCTCCTTCAAACACGTATTCAGCGAGATCGTTGACCCACTCGCCAGCGAGTTCAAACCGGAAGTTGTCTTTAGAAACGGTGGATCGGACCCTCACTTCGCAGACGGTCTTACTAATCTTGGCCTAACG
>JBHIEI010000098.1:0-3712 GCA_046760555.1 Bathyarchaeia archaeon | reverse complement strand
AACTCACCTACTGAGTGTACCGTCAGATTTCATGAAATCATGTGTGGTGCGGGGGATAGAAGTCAAACTCAGATTTAACCCCACCTATAAAGAGTGTCATGACACTTTCAATGAAAATGCAATATCCTCGGAGACGAAGGGCATGTGTCATGACGGATGTAATTATAACTCGGTTAATGCTCAGGAAACGATAAAAGGTAGGAGTATATCTAAACATTTTAACTGTTTGAGGTGTGCACAGTGGGGGAGGAGCTCTCCCTGTATTATACGTTGTTGAGAAATCCCTATCGACGCCGCATAGTTGAGATCTTAGGTAAAGACGGACGCGTGAGCTTCAAGGATTTAAAGGAGAAGCTGGACCTCAGCGTCGGCGCGATATACTATCACTTGGATATGCTCACCGATTTTGTCACACAGGACGAGGACCGAAAATACTTATTGAGCGATCGTGGCCTCCTCCTCCACAAACTGCTGGGCGAGCAACGGCTACCCGCGACCGACGACGTGAAGATGAGGTTCGGAGACTATCTGGGCCGCTGGGTCTTCTTAGCGCCGATCTTTCTGAAGACCATGTACTCGAGGAAACTATCTCCCATCCGCTTCTCTATAGTGTTTGCAGGCGCGTTGGGCGCCGGCCTCGCCAAGGTTGAACCCCTCTTATTCTTTTTCAACCCCTCCACGCTTAGCTTTGAGGTAATCTTCACCCTGTTTTTGTTGGATTGGATCTCCATTTTCGGCTTAGCCGAACTATTTGCCTACCTTTTTTATAGGCGGCTGGGAGGAGAGCTCGACCTACTCGCCGGTGTAGGCATCTCCATGCTCCCCTTGTCCCTATTCCCCTATTTTTACATGGCTGTCCCCTTAAGCGTGGCAAGGGTGGCACTCCTGATTCTGCAGGTTTGGTGTCTGCTGCTACTGACATCCGCTCTCTCCTTTGGGAAGGGGCTGCGTTTCGACAGGTCCATAGCGGTGAGTTTGACCATTCTATACGTCAACGTGGCGATCTTGACCCTTTTCGGCCGTATCTAGCAGGATTCGGCAAACACTGAACACTGTCCAACGCAAAAGTTCGGTGTTTATAGAAGAATAAACACTAAAAGTTCTGTATTTCTAAAAGAAAATCCTTAAAATAGGCTTTTCTCATCTTATTTTTAAAAAATAAGGCTAAATAGAGGTGAAAAATCGGATGAACAGAAAAGGAATCACACCGGCATTGGCAATACTCGTCATACTTTTGATGCCAATGTGGCCCACGACACTCTCCCAGCGGCGACCCGAGGTGGAGATAGGGAGCCGCGAAGGGTGGAGGACCCTGGAGACAGACATAGTCACCATAATGTTCCCGATGGACGGCAGACACCCTATGTTCCTCTGGTGGTATACCAAAGACAAATCCACGGTTTACGTCACGGCCTTCAGGGGTCTGTGGGAGTTCTACGGAGCTGACGCCTTTGACAGGGACCACGCCAGCAGGGAGAGGTTTCTCCACAAGCTGGTGTTGAAAATAACCGGTAAGGAACAGGTCGATAACATATTGGACGCGATCGACGAGCTCGAGGATGACGTGGAAGACGCGAAGGAAATATCAGAGGAATTCCCAAGTATGGCTCAAAACATGCGTGCGAACTCGGAGAACATCGGACGAATGCTCAACATCCCTGAGGCGGTGAAAAACATGGTGGACAGGATCACCCTAAAAGCTGAGGTACAGACCCTGAGCCCCAAGGTGGAGGTCCTGAGACGCCTCCTGAGCGGTGAAGACTACCAGAAACTGAAGGCAGCCGCGGACAGCGTTAGAGCATCCGTGGACGAGCTTGTCGAGTCGGCAAAGTCGTTCAGAGAGGTCGCGTCCGGGCTACCAGAAGTCACACCCGGTGAAGCCCCATCCTTCATAGAATACTTGGAGAACTCGGCGTCCAGCGTTAAAACAGCCGCCGCCGACGTGGCCTCGTCCACTGGACAACTCTCAGACATCGCCGAGGAACTCGCCGAGGAACATCGAACGCTGAAATCTCAGCTCGGATCTATCGCAACCAAGTCTGAAGAAATAGGTTCGAAGGCTGGCTCCATCGTAGAAAACATCGACTCCAACGTGGAAACACTCAAAGAACTGATTAAAAGTCTAGAGGACGTATCAGACATATCACCGGCCACATCGAAGATCGACAACGCCCTGGCGAAGATTGAGGAGGCCAAGGGCAAAGTCAAATCCGAACTAGAGGAGATTGAGAAGAAGATGCCCCCTGAGGCATATGAAAGACTTAGGGGGTCCGTCGAAAAGGCTCTCTCCAAAACGGATATCGCCGCGGCCTCGCTGGAGAATGCTAAAGGTAGAATCGGCGCGATGCCTCTGACCTCGGCGCCAGATCTACCGTCGGCTCTCGAAGACGCTGCCTCATCTTTGACTTCCTCCGACCGGGACTTAGCCGACGCGATGCAGACCCTTGCGCGGGTGCGCGGAGACGTGTCTGATGAGGCGTCTAGGGTGGGAAAGGTGGTGGGGGAATTTATGGAGACCGTGAGGTCGACGTGGCACCCCCCCTTCTTCTCCTTCTTCGGCTACAGCCGGTGGGAGGTCACAGACGTTGAAGACATAACCTCGGGGGAGGGAGACGTCATCGGGCTCTCCTTCGCCTTCAACCTGACCAAGGTGGATCACCCCATGTTCAGGTTCGCCGAGAACAACGTGTTGATCAGGTGTAGATTCTACTTCGAGCCGGTGGAGGAAACCGTCGGAGAAACGGTCTATAGCATCTCGAGGGCTGAGCTGAAGATCGACTTTGTAGTCTTGGGTTGGAAGTGGGCTCTCGATGAGGTCGCTGAGCTGATGAGGGATAAGTACGAAACAGAGATCAACCTGGAGAACCAGAGCCTAGCACTATGGGTAGACTTAACAACTGGCACGGGAGAAAACGTAGAAGTCGTGGTGGAAAAAGGTGTAGAGGCAAGCATGACTGAAGACTTGGCAAGAGATGTAGGTAGTGACGTATCAGAGCGGGCCAGAGAGCTGGCCGAGAAACGCTCCGAGATATTGGAGAAGATAGAGGATGCCCTAGACGAAGCCGAGGAAGGTGAACTAGAGGATGTGTTGGAAGACATCGAAGACATAGAAGAGGAAATCTCTAAGTTTCTAGCGGAGATCGCTGAGATGAGGATGGACTGGGCAGACATGGCCAACAAGGTCAAAGCACTCCGGGATCAGGTAGCCCCGAAGACCCTGGCTGAATTGGAGGAACATGTGGGGGGTCTGATTAAGGCCGAAGGCACGTTGAGGAGCGGTCTAGAATCTCTCTTAGAGGGTTTGAGGAGCTTGTCAACCCTTTCAGAACCCTCCGCCATCAGAGGGGAGCTTGAAGAGATCAGGAGCGAGTTTAGACAACTTGAGGACGAATTCATCTCATCTACGCAGGGGTTGGCACAAGAGGCATCTTCGACGGCGAGGGCGCGATCCGCCGAGGTCAGAGGAAACATTGTAGCCAACAGAATCAGAGTGGAGGGCAGACCCGACATAGACTTGGATGAGATCGGTGAACAGGAAAAGCCGCTTGAAGTGGGAGACGAGAGGGGTAGACGGGTGAAACTGAGGTTTGCGGCAGAGGATGAAACCCTCGCCGGTTTCTTCAGATTCGTGAGCACCGCCCTAGTGACCTATGAGGATGGCTCCGAGGAGGAGGTGCCAGTGAAGGCATCGTACCTCGAAGCTGGAGGGTTC
>JBHIEI010000097.1:0-3721 GCA_046760555.1 Bathyarchaeia archaeon | reverse complement strand
CTCTCGACCTATCGCCAACCACGTCGACTATACCCTTAGTGACCTCTCTACCCGTATTCGAGAGAAAGACCATGGCCATGAATACCAGCAAGATGGGTTCAACCTCCGCTCCGATTGCCAAAGCACCGTAGAGGAAGGGGACCGCGATGCAGGTGCTTACCATTAAGTTTCCAGGAAATCCAGTCCGCTTACCCTCTGTGACGTAGCCCAGCGATATGAGATAGGATATGACCGCGACAATGAAGCAGGTGATGTTCGTCAGCAAAGCTGCGGTCAAGCCTATGAAGCCGAGGATCGAAGCATAATATACCGCCTCATAGGGTTTCACCAAACCACTGGGAATGGGGCGCCTCGGTTCGTTAATTAGATCGATCTCTCTGTCGTAGTAGTCATTGACCGCCATTTGGGAGCCAGTTAGGGTAAAGCCCGTTAGCAACCCCAGAGAGAGCTTCAAGGGGTAGGCAAAAATGGCATTGTCGGCAACGAGAAGAGCCCCAACAATGACTGCGAAGCCCATCATCAGGGAGTTGATGGGCCGAAACAGACGGATGACCCCGACAGCTCTTTCCATATCCAAAACTCTCCCCCAGGCTTTAAAAAGCAGAAAAAGTGGCTACAGAGCGATTATCTTGGATGGGTAACTGGTGCGGTGGGCGGGATTCGAACCCGCGATATCTGCCGTGGCAGGGCAGCATCTTAACCAGGCTGGATCACCACCGCTTAACTCGACATTAAGGTTGGGGGGCTCTATAGCCTTTTTGTTACCAAAATTGGGAAATCGATGAGGGCTCGACCTTAGGATGGAAAGAGAAAAGTCGCTAGGTTCCTTCTAACTCGGGCGTGACCTCCCCCAGCTTCGGCTTCTTCACTCCGTACTCCTCCATCAGACTTCGGATATATTGTTGGAAGATCCTATCAACCATAGTGTCAGCCAGAGTGCGTGGAACCTTATACGCGTCTGCCATCCTCCACATTGTCTTTTGCATGTCGGATAGGGGCTGGCTGAGTGCCTTACGGATGCCATCATAGGAGGTCTCGATCGCGGAATTCGTCCTCGATTCCGAGGCTTTCCTGATCGATTGTAACTTCGAGGCGTGTCTTTCCTTCAGCGTTTTTTCGTTCTCTCTATACTTTGCCCTGAGCGCTTTCCTCTCCTCATTGTAGCTCTTCTTCAACGCGGTCCGTTGGCGCATGAAGGAGTCGTTTTCATCGTCTACACTGGAGTCGTACTCATCAGATATTCGAGCGAGGGTGTTTCTCAGGGAGGCGATCTCGGTCTTTATTTTCTCCTTATCCAGATCAGATAGCGACGAGAGGGCCCTGTCCCATAACGTGGTCGAGAGGGTCTTCATGTGCGCTTTAAAATCCCTCTCGGACAGGAGTGTAGATCCCTTGCGTTTAGTTTTTGCGATTTTCCGAATCACTTCGCCCATCCGGTATCACATGACTACTACGCGGAAGTTAGTAAGCATTGCTTAAGATCCATGTCTCCGAAAAGGGAGCTCAAGAGCCCCTCTTCAGCACCTTTTTGGCGGTGTTTTCAGCCCTTGCCGCCTTATCCTTGAGACTCTTCTTGATCCGGGAGTATGTCCGTCCCAGCTTTGGCTTCGGGATGGTGTCTGAGAGCCTTTCTATCGGCTTTACCGCCCACTTCACGTATGCGGGTCTCTCATCGTAGAACAGCTGCTGCCAGCACCCCGGGTGATAGTAAACCGTTACCCTCCGCTGACGAACAGGGGTGGGCTTCGATACCGCCCTCTCACCAACCTCTATCAGACCTCCACAGTGGCGACATCTCACGCCGTTCTTCCTGGTGAAGATGGCACGGGTTATTACTACGTCCTTAGACGACATCCTATCACGGATGACCTCTTTCAGTTACAGCGATCGTGGTTAGCGAGATCCCTCCCCAGAGTTGGCGTGATAAGGCCCTCGATGAGCCCCTCGGTCCCGAGGATCATTTTTGGCTTATAAAACTAAGGCTATAGCTACATTAGTCTGATGGTTCCAGAGGGAAAAATCGACGATTGACGAAACATGATGGCGACGCGTTTGTGGAAAGGAAATTTGACCGCCTTCCGAGAGGCTTTGATCCGAAGCTTTGAAAAGAACTAGGGTCAAAGCCATCGAACCCCACTTAGGTTTTCCACGAGATGGACGGGGATAAAAGCTTGTATAAACTATTTCAGCCGCAATTTAAGGGGAACAAACTGCGAGGCGTTTCAGTTAGCATCAGGACCCAGAGGCCAATCTTCTCCGTAGTTACCACAGCGAAGGGTGAAACAGACGAGGATATGATCCGTGAGACCTTCGAGAGCTGGTCGATAGCGAGGGAATCGTTCGAACGTCGCATCGGGAGGAGAAATCTGGTTGAATTCATCATGGTGGATGCTGGCGGGAACGTGGATCTGAGCGGCCTCGTAGAGGATCACGACATACGAAACGTTTCTTTTAGAGAATACTCGGAATACAAGGACGGGCTTTACAGCTGCGGAGAGATCCTAAGGAGAAGGTGGGACTCCCAATCGATAGGGTTGAACCTCGGTTTGAGACGCGCCCGAGGGGAGCTGGTGGTTTTTCAAGACATAGATACCCTGATGTCCACGGGAACAGATTTCGACGACAAGTACGTCGTCCCCGAACTCGACGGATACGACAACTATCTCGAGGCCATGTACAAGGAATTCAGAGCCAGGCCCATCGTTCTTGGAGCCCCATCCTTAAGGGCCAGGTACAGCAGGAGTCGAGTAAGACGACTGGGGATGAGGGGGATGAACTTCATGACCTGGCTCTCAACAAGGCTGCCCTCCTTCACGTTGTTTGGCATCCCCTTTTCATTGAGAACGCCTGGACCTAGCATAACCTGCAGACGCGACTTTGCCCAGAGGGTGGCTTACTACCATGGAAATCGCACAATCGAGGGCCCATACCATCCGGAGCTGGCCATGGGTCAAGACTATCTATTTTCAGGAAGCATCGGTATGTACGGAAAGGCCTCCTACGTGAGTAGGGCGGGAGCCTTCACGAGGACGACCAAGAGGGTGGGCGGGGGTAGGTTCGGGGTTCTCAGGTTTCTCTACTTCGGTCTGAAGTGGTCCCCACACTACATCTTCCCTGGAGTTTGGAGATACAAGAGATACGATCTGTCGATCTAGCTCGCCATGTGGCTGGACTCAAAGAGGATTTACGACGGCGCTCTATCTCAGATATCCCGTATCGAGATGGTCAGAGGAGGCGCTTTTCCCCCTCAATGGTCTTGATGTCGGTGATGTCTTCAGTGGCCTCTAGGGCTCCGATGTATCTGCCTCTCTCATCGCGAACGGGGAAGTACCTTATGTAGACCTTACGCCCGCGCAGATCGATCCAGAAGCGTGCCTGATCCAGGGTTCCGGCCTTGAACCCCTCGAGGATCTGGTTGACTTTATGAAGGCTCTTTTGAGGGTGGCAGTTCTGAACCTTACGCCCGATAGCCGAGCGGGGTCGGGGGAAGATCCGGTCTCCATTCTTGTTGAAGTAGCGAAGGGTATCCGTGTGGTCTACGAAGGAAATCTCTACTGGGAGAGCGTTAAGCATGGTTTCGATAGTTTCCTTGGAAAGGTTCTCTATCATAGCTTATCGATTGGCGAGTGCCTCGCTATGTATTTCAATTTTTTCCTCGGGAGATAGATCGGCTTGACACTCCCGCGACTGAAGTCGGGAGATTCTTGCTTCCTGAGGCTTC
>JBHIEI010000096.1:0-3809 GCA_046760555.1 Bathyarchaeia archaeon | reverse complement strand
ACCGTGAAAAGGCATTAGACGCGGCAGCCGAAGCAGCCATGAGAGTGTCGGCCGAGCTCGGCGTGGGCATCGAGCCCGTGGTCATGTCGGCGTCGGAGTTCTGGTGGGGTAGCTCGTACTTCCTCGAGAGGGTGAGAGGGGAGGGGTTTCTGATCTACCCCGACGGAGGTAGCGAGGTAAAGAGGAGCGAGGCCGTCGAAATGGCGATGTTGGCTGGTAGGTTCATAGACGCGGTCAAACTCTTGATACGGAACAAATTGTACAGGAGCGCCGTCGATGAAGGCTATAATGCCACCGAACTGGCCGTGAAGGCCATGCTGCTGTGGGACGGGTTGGATCTGCCTAGCAGTCACGGAGGGTTGGTCGGTGAGTTTGGTAGAGCATACGTCCTCACGGACAAGGTGGAAAGGGAGCTCGGGAGGAAACTGGGGAGGGCGCTAGAGAGAAGGAGTAGGGCGAGATACGATGCGAGGGCAGATATAACGGAAACCGACGCTAAGGAGGTCCTTGAACTGGCAGAGAAACTGCTGAAGTTGGCCAGGGAGAAGTTGAGATCGCGGTGAACTACCACCTTTTCAAAGGGTGGCTTCTGAGGTCGGGCATTGAACGACGCTACCATGTTCGCTGAACGGCAATGCCCCAGTTACGGGCTGGCTCACGACAACCCACTTTGGAGACTGCCCAGGCTCGTCTGCCTATTTTGAAGGCTCCATTCCTATCTGCATTCTCTTTCAATCCCGCATCGAGAACACTCTAAAAGTCCGTGTTGATTTCCACTTCGAGTTTCCAATTGTTCCGCACTTACAGCACCGCTTCGAGGTGTAGGCTTCGTTCACCTCGATTACCTGAATACCTCGCCAGTTTGTCTTGTATTCGATGCCTTTCGGATTCCCGATTGCTATGATGGCGTTCAGTCGTTCTGCCTTGTCCACGATAGTCTTGGGATTTTGTGCATCTGCTCGTTCGTGATGCGGCTCTCCTTTGTACCGATTCGCTTTATCACTTTCGACAACTTTTCTCTCTACCTAGGATGAATCCGTGGTCTCTAAGATGAGTGAACTACCCCCAGCTCTCAGCGACGGACCTTGTCCAGCGACCACAGCTCACGACGGGACGCTGAGTAGTGATTCGGGTCGTCCCAGCCCTAGCCCACTCCTTTCTAGGTTTAACAAAAACTTAATTTTTCAAACCAAGTTATACTTTTGGTGAAAAAGTTGGAAGAACGAGCCGTCAGGATAGGGAAAAAAGGTGTCACCGTGATACCGAAAAGGCTGAGGGAGGCGGCCGGGATAAGCGAGGGGAGTGAGGTCAAAGTTCAAGCGCTACCCTTCGGGATCCTGCTGAGGCCCGTGATCCGGAACCCAGTAGAGACACTCGAGAATCTGCCGACGGAGAGAGGCGAGAAAGCGGCCGTCGAGACCGTAAGGAGACTTCGCAAGAAGATCGACACGCAGGTCAGGAAGAACAAACGATGAGCTACTACGTAGACACAAACATATTCCTGAACGTGATCTACAAGGAGCCAGCTTCAAGGGAAGGTTCCGCCAGATTTCTGAGAGACATCCAAGATGGAAAACACTGGGCCCTAACCTCGTCGGTGACGTTGTTAGAGGCGATAATAGACATGGCAGAGAGCGGCTTTGCGGAACTGACCGAGACAGCCTCGGCGTCGATAGAAGACATGCGCAACCTGAAAATAGCGGCTCTCGACAAGACCATGGCAAAGCTGGCCGCGAGCTACGTCATAAGGGATAACCTAACGGTTCACGACGCCTACCACCTAGCCACAGCCCTGTGCCGAAAAGCGGAGGCCTTCGTAACCAGAGACGGGGATCTCAAGAAAATAATCAGTAAGTACATCAAGGTGACGACACCGGAAGAAGTTTGATCGCGGCGGCTCAGATTTCCATATGATTGGGCAACGCGTTGAGGGTTTCAAGAAAGGGGCGGTAGTGCCCATCGAGATCAGAAGGAAATTTGGGATCAAACGTGAGGTGGCATCCATCGATGAAGCCATGGGCGGTGTTGGTTCCGGTGACCTTGACGGAAGGGGCCTTCGTCATGATGGAGAGGCGATGTTAGACGCGTGCAGGCACGTGGTATCAGCCAAGGGATGGGGACCAGCTGAGACGTACGGGGAGTACTTAGACCTTATGAGGGAACGGAACGCGTTATCGCGAGATGTTGCCGCATCGATGAGGAGGTACGTGGCCTGGAGGAACATATTGGCATATAGGTACATAGGTGTAGATCCCCTACCGGTAGAGGCCTGCATCTTTAGTTAAAAGCACGCATCGATGATATGCCTGTTGATTTAAAGCCGATCCTTCACGAACCTTAATGAGTGAAAAGGAAGTAATACTCGGTAGATGGGGCACGTAACCCTGAGAGCGGTGGTCGAGCTTCCCAGAAAGGGTAAGCCCAAGGAGGTTGAGTTCTTGGCGGACACTGGAGCCAGCTATATGGCCGTGACGAAAGATCTGGCAAGAGACCTCGGCCTCGGCCTAGAGATCGTGGGAGAGGAGGAAGTGACCCTAGCCGACAAGTGCACCGTCATGGCTCCCATAGCCCCGATCCGGGTGAGGGCTAAGGGCAGGGAAGCCATCGTCTTCACGGTCATCGCCGACGTGCCGATGCCCCTCTTCGGGGCGTTCACCTTGGAGGCTCTGGGTCTGGCCGTGGATTCTTCGAGGGGTGAAGTAGTGGTCTCCAGACCCACGGCCCTAATGCTCTGAATCTAGAATCCTGCTTAGGAGCATCCCGACTCCCTTTGCTGGAGAAGGCGATCCTCCACATCATCGCTAAGTTCAATGAGGCAATGAGGGTATTCAGAGATCGATTGAGGGACCTTGGGCGCCCGCTGGCCGAGAGAATGGCGTTGTTGACCGCTGCGTGGGGAAACATCGGAGCCACTGACAGAATAAGATGACCGCCGAAGCCTTACGAAGTCGCTCGTTACGCGTAATCCTCCAAAAATACGATCTGATACTCTTTGCTTAAGGGCTCGATCACCGCCCTCATCTCTGCTTCACGATGGCGAAAAACAGCCTTGCAACCGTACAACTTCGATGCTGCCAAGACATAGGAATCCGTTAATGCCAGCTTGTACCTCTTCTTGATTCTTCCGGACTCGACCGATAGTTTGAGGGTCGTATCAGCTATCTCGACACCGGGAAGGTAGTAGATGTATTCGCAGAAGCTGTAGGCCTTTTTCTCCGGATCACCGGTACCTTGGATCTCGTATAGCCTCCATAAAACGTAATACACCTCGCTGATCGTGGGTGGGACTACAATGGCCCTGAGTTTCCCCCGCTCGATCGATCTAAAGATGGATCTGCTATGGGGGTACAATCTACCAGTAACGTTTGCCCGTTCGGCGATCACACCAGAATCAAGCACGACCAGGCTCATCCCTTTACACCGAGGGCTGCTAAGAGGCTACGTACCTTCTCCTCATCGATGCTCTTGGCCTCCTTCAAGGGCTTCCTCACCGCCTCGGGCCCAGCATCCACCAACGCCTCCTCGGGAGGCTTGGTTACCGGGGTCATGATTATCCTGTTGTCCTCAACGACGATCTTTACCACGCTACCCTTACCGAATCCCAGTTTCCTGCGGACATCCTTGGGGATAACCACCTGGCCCTTGGAGGAGACTTTGACCAAAAAGCTCATCAGTAAGTAAGATTTGTGTAATACTTAAAACCTACTTCTACTTACCCTTATGCCTCGGGGTCAGCCATGACATCCATAGGAACGAAAATCAACTTGATGGAGTGCCCAGAGGCGAGTCCGAAGTCATCATCTTACGTA
>JBHIEI010000095.1:0-3897 GCA_046760555.1 Bathyarchaeia archaeon | reverse complement strand
CGCCACCGTGGCGTTCGTGCTCGCCACGCTCAGCCTCTCGGCGTTAACGATATCCACAAAAATCTCGGGAACTCTAGCCAGAGAAACCTAAACGAACTCGGTTTGGGTCTAGGCTGCTGCAATCAGAAGAAAAGGTCTCGCTGAGCTAACACACTTTACTACCATTTTAGCAAAAAACGTAGCTGCCTTTAGCGCGAATGGCCGCCACGGCACACGCGATTTAAGGCCGTACTTAGCCTCTCTCGAAAAATGCAGGGGAAAACCAGAACGGTTTTACTCTAGCCCCTCTCAAAGATCGATTAATCACTTCAGCGTGAAAGGCGTCCTAAATGGATCGTTCCCAATATTTATAACATTATTAAGTTATATAACCTAAAATGGTTGTAACATTACTTACTTCGAGACAACGGATCATCGCCAAGCTGAGGGAGAGCATGACTCAGACCGAAGTCGCCAGAAGGCTTGGGACAAGCCAAGCCAACGTCGCGAAGATCGAGAGATCGATGAGCGATAACATCGGCAAGGCGATGGGCACCATAAGGGAGGCTGACGAGATGGGGTTCCTATACGGTCTGAGGCTGAGACCCAACCCACTGGAAAACGCCTTCGAGGTCCTCAGGTTCTCGGCAAGACTGTACATGGTAACGGGCGTCTCCGGGCAGTGGCTCCTCGTGGGTTACTATAAGCTGGGGGACGAGATCGAGCTGAGATCAGACGATCCGGTCATGAGGAAGCTCTGGAATGCGCGGGTCTACCCCCTAGGCGAGTTGTCGCTTCGGCCGGCGAGCGTCGAGGGTCTGGTCGTCGCGCCTCCGGAGCTCGTGGTGGTCGACTCGCTCCTAAGGAGGGATGCACCCGGCCTTAAGAGCGGCATGGCCATGCTGATGCAAGGCGAGGTCGACTTTACGCTACTACGGAGGCTAGCGGAGCGATCGTCCGCCTCGAAACTGCTGGACGAGGTCATCGGGGCCCTAGCTACGGCGTGTAGCGGGGCCGGTCTCAGGGTGAAACTGCCACATAAGGACGTGGAGGCCGGGGAATTGGTCACGCACCACGCTCGCAAGGTCGTCGACGACTTTGCACCCTTCTTGTTGGGATGAGCTTACAAGCCGAGATTCGAAGGATAGTGGCAGAGGCAGAGAGACGCAGGATAGCGGTGAAGCTGGTGGGAGCTTGGGGAGTGAAACACCACTCCCCCCGTCACGCCAGAGAGACCTTCGACGTCGACGTTGTGGCGTTGGGGAAGGATGAGGAGAGGCTAGTATCCATGTTTCGAGAGCTGGGCTTTCGGCACTCAAGGTTCACGCGTAGAAGAGTCGATCTTGTCTTTTTCAGAAAGGAACCGCTGAGAATGAAGGTCGATGTGAACCTCGACGTGATACGGAGCTTCGAGAGACCCGAGCTCTTTCTCGATGTCAGGGAGGAGCTGACCGACTTTCCGGGGCAATCGTTGTCTCCCGAGTCCCTCTTTCTCTCAAAGCTATTTGGCCCCATCGACGAGGATGTCGAATACGATCTGGCCTGCCTCATTCTCGATTCCTCCCCGAGCATCGACAAGCTGGTTGGCATGCTGAACGAGAACCTAATGCTGAGACGAGAGGTGGACCGGAAGCTCCCCAGTCTTACCGGTCTGACCCTGAAGGAGTTGAGGTTTCGAAAGGGAGAGAAGGAAAACGTGATAAGGTTCATCCGGAGCCTCAGGAGGCGCTTGAAAGGGCTGTAATCAAAATCGGGACATCAATCGCTAATCCTACTCCAACCCCGACCCCGCTCGAAGGTCCCGACCCCCACTCCTCACCCAACCAGCGATGGGAACCCTCACATACGCCCTAATCATCGGGTCGCGCTGTTGGCATCGTGGTGGGGTCGTGCTGACAACCGGCGGAGGAAGACTCCCGCCGAGGTCGGCAAGTGTAAGGAGACGCGAGAAGCTTGAGGTTTCCCCTCCTGTGCCCCATCGTAACTACCCTCCCCCCTCTTTGATGAGCTCGCCGATCCATTCGATCCAGGAGAAGATCTCCTCAGGAAATTCTCGTGCAAGGCCCATGTAGGCCCAGGTCATCCAAGCCACGCAAAGCACGAGCAACACCACCAAACAGATAACCGCTATCGACCTCCATTTCTCCATCTTCCACAACTTTAATCCCCTCATTCCCTTTAGCCCATCGATGACACATGAGCTGGCAGGAGGAGTTTCTGACTAATTAGGCTAGGCGTACTCGGTTACGCACCTCTAAACGGGAACCAGAATGGATAAAAAAAAGCGTCGCGGCATAGAGAAGGGGGAACATGGGTTGGATAAAGGTGGAGAAGAAGACCCTGAAATACGCGGATAGGGTGGAAAAACCGGAGGGCTTCGATGAATGGTCCGAAAGGGAGTTGAAGGACCTTATAGAGAGCATCGCCCGTGAGAAGGGCTTCGCCTTGCTTGGGAGAAGAAGAGCTAAGAATGAACTGTGGAAGGACCTAGAGAAGGCTATCACCAGCAACGCACTCAGAGCGGCTATCCAGGCTGAGGCCGAGGATTACCCGCGACTCTTGGCGCGCATCGCTGATAAGGCAAAGGGCCTGCCGTCGTCGGAAGACTTTCGCCCTCCGATCGCGGTCCCTCGCTTCATTCTGAATCGGATGGCGCTGGACACGGTAACCGATCGATTGGGTAAGTCGGACGAGTTGAATCGGTTGAAAGGTGGGGCTGTGCTGAAGGAGTATTTTTTAACCAGCTGATTCGTGAGCTTGATGCGGCTCTAACCAGCATCCAGCCCACGCCGAAGAAGCCCTTCGTATCTGAGGGCGAGTGGCTGATTGTGGGAATCGACAGGGTCTTTAACTGGGGACCGGTTGACTGGCCGGGTCACTACTACCTGTACAAGGCCTTCAAGGGGAAGATCAGTCGATCGGACCGAAAGGAAGTGGAAAGGAGGCTAAGAGGATTGGCCGCCTTTTTGGGCCGCATGTCGCTGGATGAAAAGAGCGAGTTACTGCGGGGCGTACAGATAAGCTAGTTCGTTCCATCGTTTCTCTGGATCCCAACAGACAGCTCCGTAGTTAAGGGATAGGAGAGTAGACGACCCATCCTAGCTAAACCGCAATAGGGACAGTACAGAAAGACGCAAGCCACCGATAAGTCGATCAGGGGAGCCTGAGCTGGGGGTACCTCATCCTCAGGGCCTTTGGTATCACGCCCACCCCACACCAGTCACCAAGGGTTTCGATGACGACAGCCTTATCGGGATCCTCTAGGTCCACCTTATGCTCCTCTCCGTCCCTCTCCTTCAGGGCGTTGGAGATGAAGGTTCCCACCTCTCTGGCGACTAGTTGGGAGGAGAACACCCCCTTGAGCCCCCTGCGTTCAACCCTCACGCAAAAGGTCTCCCCCTTCCGGATCCTCTCAACGAGGGGTTCTACGGCCTCGACGAACTCTTCAACGACCCTCTCAGGCGAGAAGCGAAAGGATCTCTCGATGGGGGTCACCCTGGACAGGGAGGGGATCGTCCTCTTATCGAGTCCTCTAAGGAACCCTTCAAGGTCTTCAACCCTTCCTCTGATCACGTCCTTAAACTCCGTGCTCCGAAAATCTCCAAGCTCCCCGATCTCCTTAAGCAGCTCCCTCCCCCTGTATCGGTAGGAGGTTAAAACCAGCTCCAACCCACTCCCTTAGCACGCTAAGACAGATAAGGTTAAGACCCAAGCTCGTGCTGGCCCTCAGAGATCAGGATACACTAGATCACCTCTGCTAAAACGAGTGCAAGAACCAACATCATAAATGTGGCGACCGTGTCAGTGCTAGGCAGTAAATCAGCCCAGGCGTCGCGGCTTTCATCGCCGATCACCCGGTGGCCAAAACGGTCATGCGGGTGGCGCTCTACCCGCTCATCGGGATCCTGCACCTGTCCC
>JBHIEI010000094.1:0-3930 GCA_046760555.1 Bathyarchaeia archaeon | reverse complement strand
TGATCAGAATGCCGACGACGCTGCACGGCAAGACCGGACTAAAGGTTGTTGAGATCGCCCCGAATAGGCTGGAGGGCTTCAACCCCCTCATAGAGGGGGTAGCTTTTTCCCGGGGGTCTTTATCAGTACTCGTGCGTAAGAGTCCGAGATTTATGATAGGAGGAGAGGAACTTGGACCATACAGAAACCAAAAAGTCGAGTTGCCGCTTGCGGCCGCCATTCTCCTCCTCTGCAAGAACTTGGCCGAGGTTGCGTGATGTATCGAAAGCTGTTTGAGTTTTGGTTAAAGGAGAAAACATCCAAGGACCTACAGGAGGTCCCCCAAGACCTGTACCGACTCATCGGGGAATACGCCACGAGAATATCGAAGGTGGGTAGGATGCTTGACAAGAATTCCGTCGAAGCCCACCTTCTCCGGCACGAGGAGGAAGAGGCCGAAAGACTGGCACGGGAGTTGCTGGAGATCAGACAGGAGAAGATATTGGAAAGCGCCATCAGGGGTAAAATCGTCCCCGCCGATCTGTTCACCCCCGAGGAACGGGAGTTTTACGAGAAGCTCAAGGATGCCGTCGCTCGCCAAAAAAACCTGAGGGACATGCTCAAGGGGCCCATCGATAACGTTGAGAAAGCTGGGGGGAGGGTAGTGCTCTTCACAAGAGATGTCCCCGCGATCGTGGGTGTCGATCTGCGCAAGTATGGTCCCTTTAAACCAGAAGACGTAGCATACCTCCCTGCCGAGAGTGCAGAGACATTGGTAAAGAGGGGGGTAGCAAGGGAGGTGGATGTAAAACGCTAGGCGATTGTGAATGAGGGTCCCGGCAGAGATATCCACCTTTTGTCCACGATGTGGAAAGCACACCCCACATAGCGTATCGACTCATAAGAGGGGGAAGCCCAGCAAGGCGTCGTGGGGAGAGAGGAGGCATGAAGCCGAGAAGCATGGCTATGGGGGACAAAAGTATCCGATCCAGAGGAAGCACGCCAAGGCGACCAAGAAACAGACGCTAAGATTGAAATGTAAGGAGTGTGGGTATACGCTGGTCAGAAAGGGAATGAGGGGAAAGGTCCTCAAGATCGGGGAGGGCACCTGAATGCCGAGAAGAAGAGAGGTTCTGCCCCAACCCAAGAGCAGGTTTCTAGAGGTAAAGTGCCCCAAGTGTGGCAATGTACAGCTCATTTTCGGTCACGCGACGACCAAGGTGAAATGCGGGATCTGCGGAGAGCAACTGATCGAACCGAGGGGAGGAAAGGCTAAGGTGCTGGGATCTGTTATTCGGGTGGTGGGGTAGATGTCCGACGATTGGCCAGAACCCGATGAATACGTGATAGGGACAGTCACACGTATAGCTCCCTATGGCGCATATCTCCGTTTAGAGGAGTATGGGGGCAGGGAGGGATTCATCCACGTATCCGAGATCTCGTCCTCTTGGGTGAGGAACATACGAAACTTCCTTAGAGAGGGACAAAGAACGGTTGCAAAGGTAGTCCGAGTTGACGAGAAAAAGGGTCATGTCGATCTCTCTCTGAGAAGGGCCTCCGAGTCGGACAGAAGGAGAAAGCTTCTGGAATGGAAGAAGGGGAGGAAGGAAAAGGCACTGATGAGCATCTTCGCCGAGAAGTTGGGGAAGGATCCTACTGAGGTCCACAAAAGATATTCATCCCTTCTTGAAGAGAAATTCGGGAGCATCTACGACGGCTTCGAGGAGGTGGCAAGAAGGGGGATTAAAGCCCTCGATGGCGTTAGGCTCGATGACCGGACCAAGAGAGTTCTGACCCAAGTTGCCGAGGAAAACGTTAGACCGCGGAAGGCAAAGGTCGTCGGCAGGTTGCAAATTAGCTGCTATAAACCCAATGGGGTCGAGGTCCTAAGAGAGGCCATTCGGAGGGCCGAGAGAATCGGTGATGTGAAGGTTCAGGTTGTCGGGTGCCCAAACTTCCGAATAGAGGCTGTTGGTGAAGACTACAAAAAGGTCGATGAGCTCCTGAGGAAGGCGGCAACGGTTGCGATTGAATATGCTCAAAGAGAGGGTGGTCAGGGAAGCTTCTCGAAGGAGACGAAGAAATGAGGTGGTCCTTGCGAAGGTGCGGAGCGTGTGGGGAATACACTCTAAGAAGTGAGACATGCCCTCACTGTGGAGGGAAGACAAAGATCCCGCACCCCGCACCCTTCAATCTGGATGACAAGTACCTGATGTACAGGTTGAGAGCCCGGAGAGCCGAGAAGTAAGCTGGTTATTAAATCAAGGGAAAAAGAGATAAGACATAGACAGTAAAGAGCGGAGGCGGAGAAGTGAAGGAGACCGAGATCGTTGAGGAGGAAAAGGTCACGCTGAGTAAGCCCTTACTGATAGAGGGGCTTCCCGGATTGGGATACGTTGGTAAAATCGCCGTTACCTTCCTTATTCAGCATCTCAAGGCCAAGCGTTTTGCCAGTCTGTACTCTCCCCACTTCCCATACTACGTGCTTTCCGAGGAGGGGAGGGTGAGACTTTTGAGATTGGAGTTCTATCACGCGAGGGTCGGGAACCGTGATTTGGTGCTCCTCACCGGGGATTGTCAGCCTACAACCTCCGCTGGACAGTATGAGGTGGCCGCAAGTATCCTTGATTTCTCAAGGCGTCATAAGGTCAGGCTGCTGGTTACCCTAGGAGGGTTCAGCGGAACGGATGAAAAGAGGATCGTGGGTGCCTCAACAAGCGACAGGCTGCTGGAGAAGCTGAAACAGGAGGGAGTGAAGATCGACCTCTCAGATAATCCCATAGTCGGGACCACTGGAATCCTGTTGAGCCTCGCTCGCTTTAAGGGTATCGAGGCGCTATGCCTGCTAGGAGAGACGCCGGGTTATGCCCCCAGCTTAAAGCCAGCAAAGAAGATACTCGCCCTTCTGTCCGAAATACTAGGGCTGAAGATAGATCTCAAACAGATGGATAGGCGGATCGCCAAGTTCGATCAGCTCAAGGGGCGATTGGCTGAGATTGCTGAGGAGGAGCTCCCGGTGAGGAGAGAGGAGACGGTATCCTATATAAGTTAGGACCTTCACTGATCCGTACTGCAGCCATGGAAAGATCCAAAGCATTCATCGGTGATTAGCCAATATAGGCGAGGGACCTGTGGTTAATGTGGGTACCAGACTTATCGGTAGGGTTAAGTTAGGACGGGAGGTTATTGTCTCTCCCAGCGCAATCATCTACGATAACACCCGGATAGGCGACGGTACCTACATCGGGCCCAACAGTATTCTGGCTTATCCTCCGAGAGGGAGCTTGTCCTTGGCGGCAAGAATGGGAGAGCATATGAGAAACGAGGCGCCAACGTCTGTTGGCAAAGAGGTGACGATCAGATCGAACTGTGTGCTATACTCCGGATCCACGATCGGGGACGGGGTAGAGTTTGGGCATAACGTTATGGTGCGCGAGAACGTTCGTGTGGGAGACCGCACGTTGATCGGGACCAACACGGTAATAGACGGCAATTGTGAAGTGGGAAAGCGTGTCTCCATTCAAACAGGAGCATATCTGTCCTACAACACCATCATCAAGGATGACGTTTTCTTGGGACCTCACTGCACACTCATAAACGATAAGTACATGGGACACAAGCCCGTTGTGCTGAAGGGACCAGTTATAGAGGCTGGAGCCAGCGTGGGATGCAACGCAACCGTCTTCCCTGAGGTCATTGTTGGGGAAAAGGCTATGATCGGAGCTGGTAGCGTTGTCACGGAAGACGTGCCACCATACACCATAGTCACTGGAGTTCCCGCGAGAAAGATCGGTACTGTCCCGAAGTAGTGATAGGGCATCGGGTATCCAAAGACTTTCAACCATCCATTTTTCAGCAAGAATTTTCCCTATAATCTGAAGCCCGGTGGTGTAGGGGACAAGCATAGCGGGCTTTGGCCCCGCCGACGGGAGTTCGAATCTCCCCCGGGCT
>JBHIEI010000093.1:0-3979 GCA_046760555.1 Bathyarchaeia archaeon | reverse complement strand
ATGCATATGGTGGATGGTGTCGAGATTCAGTTGGTGGAGGCCTCCGCGATGCTACTACCTTCGGGAAAACCCACCCCTTTCCTATCGAGAAACCTCAGTCTAGTGTGAAATGCCGATGCCCTGATGGTCGTCCTTGACGGCACCGTGGATCCGGCCAGATCAACCAGACTCTGGGGATTGGATGAGAGCGATATATCCCTTGAGGAGAGAGCTGGTCGGATAGTGATAGGAAGGTCGAGCAGCGGAGGCATCAGGGTCGCTGTCCTGGGTCGTTTCAGGGGAACCTCAACGAGGTGAGAGAGCTCCTTGAGAGCGTGGGGTATTCGTCAAGCTGTGGTGAAGGCGTATGGCACCACAGACATCGGGGACGTAGAGGAAGATCGGTAAAGATCCTTGGACGGCAGTAGGGAAGGCACGTACTCGAAGTCGAGGACCTTGTAGAGTTCTATATCGGCTGAGCCACCAGAGGTGGAATAGAAAAGTAGGAACTTAAATATCCCAATCGATAGGTCAAGCCAGTGTGTCGCTAGATTTGTGGATCGGAATCCTCATCGCGCTGACCCCAAGCTTTCTCCTGTTTGTCTACCTAGCCGGAGCTAAAGGATCGATGTGGATCGCCTTTGTAATTGGTGCTATCGGATGGACGATCGCCGGATTTTTAAGAGCACCTATTCTCAGCGGGATCCTCGTAGCCTTCGACACTGCTATAGCACAAAGCCTTCCCTTCTTCGTGCTATCGTCGGCCTTTGCCGGTCTGTTCGAGGACGGCATCAAATACGGGCTGATGAAGAAGATCGAGCGAGTGCGAGCAGATTGCAGGCACGTCCTGTCGCTGGGATTAGGCTGGGGTTTCGTAGAGGCCGTGCAGATCTATGCTCTCGGTGTTCTAGCCATGGTGTACATCCAAGGTTCTCAGCTAACGATTCTGGACCTGTTGCCCGGAGCCCTCGAGAGAAACATGGCCGTGGTACTGCACGCCTCTTTCTCCTTCATTGTGTTCAAGGCCTTGTCCGATTTTAGGTATCTGGGTCTGGCGATGGTGCTTCACGCCCTAGTTGATCTTGTCGCTGTCGTTTCCCACTGGATATTGGGGCCTATGCGTACCGGCTCGCTAAGGGCATTCAGGTTAGCAGGTCGAAGGACTGATGTCTCCGACCAGCAAGTTCTAGACATCGCCAACGAGTTTTGGAGGTAATATATCCATGAGGAGAAACTTGAGTGAGGTAGCGTTGGTAAAGAGGATCGCTTGGGGTCTTACTGGTGCTGGATATTTCCTTTCGGAGACGATCGAGATCATGAAGGGGGTGGCGAATAGGACCGATATCGAGATTACGATCTTCGTCTCAAAGGCAGCTGTCAATGTCCTTAAACGGTATGGCCTATGGGAGGAGCTGGAGAAGGTGTCGTCGAAGATCCTCGTCGAGAAGGATCCCAACACGCCCTTTATAGTTGGTCCAATCCAGCGTGGAAAGTACGACTTCTTGCTCATAGCCCCCGCAACCGCGAACACCGTTGCAAAGATCGTTGCAGGCATAGCCGATTCGCTGGTGACCAACTCCGTTTCGGAGGCTATAAAGGGAGGGGTCACGGCTCACGTCCTCCCATCGGATCAAGATCGACCCTCTGTACTCACGACGTTGCCCTCCGGAGAAAAGATCGAGTTGACCATGAGGAAAGTCGACAGGGAGAATTTCAGGAAACTGAAATTGATGGAAGGAATCGTTGTTCTAGAAAAACCGAGAGACATAGTTCGAGCTTTAGGCGGTCTGTCACCCTGAGGTCTGCCAGCCATGGTACCGAGAAACATAGAGGGGCGTACAACATCCCCAACCTCGATTTGGCAGTCGATTGACGAGTGACTCAGATCTCCTCCTAAGAGGGGCTACTGCCCTTTGTCTTAAACCACTCTAGAAATCTCTTGCACTTCTCGAATACGACCTCTGCCCGCTCTAGGGCCCTTTTTCCATCTGCTTCGGTGAAGAGCTCAGAGGGCGGTATCCCCCTCCTCTCCTCGCCGTAAACGCTCGGCCCGCGGAGGAGCGCCAGTTCTCCAGATATCTCCGCCATCTTGTCTACATGCCCCCTCAGCCACTCCGGGAGTAGATCAGCGCTGTCGATCAACACACCGCCAACGTCATGCTCCCGAGGATACTCAACGCCCACCAACCTGAGACACGCCTTGATAGAGAACTCGACACACTCCTGGCAGTACAGAACGGCATCAGGATGGTCCCCCCTGTCGAACGCCGACTTCGCGTCGATGAGCCTTGACCTAGCCCTCCTCAAGTAGTCTTCGGCGAGCCTGTCGAACCTCACAGCGATACGACCTCTCCTCTCCTCACCTTCGGTCTGAGCCTCCAATACCAAGAACCGTCGGGGAGCTCTATCCTCCGGGCCCCCATCTCTCGGAGCCTCCTCCTCAACCTCTCGAGTACAGCCCCCATGAAGCCGTCCCTATCGAAGAGCACGATGCTGTCAAGGGCAGCGTCGAGGTAGAGGGCCCTCAGGATTCCCGCCTCTTCCCTGCTAAAGGGTATGAATTCGATATTGGCGTAGATACCCTTCCTCTTCCACAGCTTCATCCTCTCGTTGTGCAAGCGTCTGTTTATCCCCGAGAACTCCCTCGCCCTATCTGAGAGAGACTCGGGCATACCGTCGACCACCACGAGGACGTCCACATCGCTGAACGGGTGGGCTCTTCCGCGGGCGATGCTGCCGAATAAGACCACCGACGCCAATCGATCTCTGAAGGCGCCCATTAGCTCGACCAACATCCTTCTCAGGATCGGAACATACTCCCTCTGCCTGATCTCATGAAGGGGGGCGAGCGCACCGCTAACGCCCAAGACGATCTCGTCTGGGTGAACCAGCTGATACTCGCCCCTCCTGATCCTATCGGCGTAGCCCGCAGAGGCAAGCCTGCTCATGAGGACCCTGACGCTCTCCCTCCTCCCTCCTAGGACTCGGCCGCACTCATCGACGGTAAAACCCTTCGTGCCGAAGCTGACGTAGAGCTTGCAGTAAGCCTCTCCCATCCAAGATGGTATCCACTTCATTTCTTATTTGTTCATAATAACTAAATTGGTTATTTAACAGTCGGCCCTTTGATTCTATATAGTCTTCTTCCATAGCTGTCCTCACCAACGACCTCTACCTTACCTTCCCGGACCAGGCGAATTAGCTCCGCAGGGTGCACCCTAATATCACCCCAAGCCCACCCCCTCCTGTCAGGGTGCTCCTTTTCCCACTTTAGTGCCTTGAATATTACCCGATGGGGTTTGGAGTCCCGTGCATCTTGTACGTTTATAGTGTTCAATCGCTTCTCTCAAAGAAACCCATACGTCAAGATCTATCCTATCACTTCGGAGGCTTACCAGATCGGCGATGATGTCCTCTGCGTCCTCGATCCCAAGGAATAGTCTAATCAATCCCTTTCCTCTGGGGGGGACGAAGTAGTGTGAGGTGGTGACAGGCTGTGTGATGAGGACCTCGTGCCACCCAAGCTTTCTGCCAGATGGCACAGCTTGAGGCTGTCTGCGAACCCTACAGTCGCTTCGTAATCACCCTCGGGCTCGAAGCTCACGACCCCATCGAAGCCAGTCATCTGCTTTCTCGCAAGCCTGTGCCGCGGATGGCCTTCCATAAAACTGCGTTGAATCAGCGATGCCCATTCGTTCCTCCATGGCAGGCTTAATGATACGGATTTCGTTGGCGGAAGTTCAGTGTGTAATCCAAGAAACTGCCATACCGAGAGATCTCCTTAAAGCCGGCCTCATGGCACCAGCGAGTCACCGTTCGTCTGAGTGGAAAATCGGGATCCAAAAAGAACTCGCTCGTGGAGAGGGACCCATCTGACCTGAGGATTCTCGCGAACTCCCTTAGCGCTCGCGGAGGATCGGGTATCTCGGCCAATACCGTCACCATGAACACCCGATCCGCGGATCGGCTCAGAATAGGCAGATCGTAGGCACCAGCCACC
>JBHIEI010000092.1:0-4179 GCA_046760555.1 Bathyarchaeia archaeon | reverse complement strand
CCTGAATCCGCTGACCAAGGATGCCGATGTCCTCTGGAAGGCCGCCAATGAGTTCGGGATCTCCGTGATGGTCCACACGGGTCCGGGGATGCACTTCGCACTGCCCTCCATGGTCATTCCAAAGGCGGAAGACTTCCCTGATGTTCCCATAGTTCTAGCCCACGCGGGTTTTGGGTTCTTCGCGGCTGAAGCCTTACTTCTCGCCCAGAGGTACGATAACATCTATCTAGAAATTTCATGGTCTCCATCCTACGACGTTACGGCAATGGTGGAATCGGTTCCAGACAAGGTACTCTTCGGCACCGACCTGCTCGAAAACACTCCCATCGAGCTTGCGAAGATAAAAGCCTTAAACTTGGCGGAGGACATTCGGAAGAAGATCTTCGAGGAAAACGCTATCAGGGTGTTTAAGCTCAGAGTATGACCTCTTCCTGAGATGCAAACGTGGGAAGTACACTCGGCCTCAGGTAAAAAGATATCTACCTTTCTTCATGCGGTAGCCCTCTCGGTGAGGGAGAGGGTACTCGATCTAGGGTGGCTTAAGGATCTGAAGACCACAGCGAGCGAAAACCCCCATTATGAGATCCATAGAACGCTGGAATGGGTCAAGGCACCCGATGGCAAAGCGTTTGTCGGAGATGACTTCTTCGCTATTACGGCTAAGAAAACCGATAGACCCAAGAAGATATGCTGTGAAGAGAAAAGAATCTTCGATTTATTACCTCACGAGTTGGGCTATCTCTGCGCCATTTCTGGCAACGAGATCGGTGTCTTTGGTGTTCGGGGGAAGACGTTTCTTGGGCTGTGTAGGGAGAATCACGCCATACTAACCTTCGTTCAGCGATTGTTTATTAGGAGACCCGATCTCTGGACAAAAGTAAGTATCCAGCTATCACCTGTAGCGCGTTAGTGATCGGCTTATAATCATTTTAAATAGAACCCAGTAAAGAGAATAATGCTATCTGAAAATAGTAAAGAAAAGGCAGAGGATGATAACGTAAAAGATCTCGGGAAACTCACACAACAGCTGGACCGAAGGTCGTACCTAAAGTACATCGCTGGGGCTGCCGCGGTTATCGCCGTAGCAGGGGGCTACTACTACTTAACAACCAGACCCAAACCAGCTCCTACACCTCCCGAAGTTGTTACCCCCGTTGGGGCCACAGAAGCCGACAGAGCGATCGATGGAGTTAAGAAACTGATAGAGTACGGAAAGGTTCCCCCGGATGCCAAAATAACGATACTACACGTGGGTGGCTCGAGGGCTCAGCTTCTTCTCCTCGCTCCCGAATGGGAGAGAGAAACAGGCATAAAGATCGAATTAGCAACCCAACCCACAGAGGGCGACGTATTCACGAAAGCCATCGAGGAGGCGACGACGAAGACGGGAAAATACGATGCCGTTACAATCTTCAGCACCTGGAAGGGCGACATAGTTGAGGCCGGACTAGCGAAAGAGCTCACGGATTACATAAACCGATACGATCCTGGGCTCAAGCCAGACTCTCCGTGCCCACCCATTGAGCCATTGGGTACCTACACAACGTTCTACAAGGGCAAGCAGTACGCCCTACCGCTTGACACTGACGTATTCACCCTAACATACAGAAAGGACCTATTCGAAGAGCATGCGGATCACTACAAATCCGATACCGGAAAGGATCTGAAGGTTCCGGACACCTGGGAAGAGGTCATAGAGATAGCCAAGTGGTTTACCGAGCTTGGACTAAAGGCACCCGATGGCGAACCAGTCTACGGGGCCATGTTCTACGCCGAACCCCTTTTTGCGGCATACACCGGATGGCTTCCGATCTTTGTGTCACGAGGAGGGATCTTCTTCGATCCTGCAACCATGGAGCCGAAGATAAACAGCCCCGACGGTATAGAGGCACTAAACCTGTTTGTGGACTTGGTGCCGTGGATGCACCCTGAAGCCGTTACAGGGACATGGGCAAGCCTCTATACGAGATACTGTGAGGGAAAAGTAGTACTCACTGCAGCTTGGCCCTCCCTGATCAAGTGGGCGGAGGATTCTGAGGTCACCAAGGGTAAGTCTGGATCGGCTTTGCTTCCAGGTTCCTGGGTAACAGTAGCAGGAGAGAGAAAACTGATCAAGGTCTCGCCAAACCCCGTCAATTGGATAGGCGTCGTTTCAAACTACAGCAAATACCCTGAACTCGCATACGCCTTCCTGCAATGGTTCATGAGTCCGACCAAGGGTGCGCACTCCATATCAGAGGTTGGTATCTTTGACGTTTTCAGAGAATGCTGGTTCACCGACCCGCTGTACAAGGAGTACTTCGGAACAGCCTACACTCCTGAAGCATTGAAGGCCTTCCAAGACAGCATAGCCGTGTCCTTCCCGGACCTAATGCTCCCAAAGGCGGGAACGTACATCGACATCCTTACTAAGAACATCAACGCCGCGTGTGCGGGGACCAAAAGCGTCGAGAATGCACTTAACGATGCGGCTCGTGCTTGGGACGAGGTCACCGACGACGTCGGAAGAGAGTCGCAGAAAGCGGCGTGGGCGGCAGAGGCTAAACTATACCCTGCCCATGTGAAGGCCATCTGGAAAGAAAAGGGCTACGCGGTCGAATAGATCAGCAGGACAAAACACTCGAGATCACTAAACTTTCTAAGGATTCGTAGATGTAACTAGGAGGAGGGGAAGCGGAATCAGTAGACGAATCAAAAACTGGCTCAGAAAGCGAGAGACCTTCAAGAGGGTCTCGATCATCCCGCTCAATATCGTACTCAACTTTGTGTTGATAATCCCATTTGCGATCATGATATACTTAGCATTTACAAAGTGGCACCCCCTCTTACGTGTTCCTTGGTGGAGTGCTCCTCTGGGAGGAGCATCAAATTTCATTAAAGCGCTCGGTGACTCGAGGTTCCACTGGGCCTTTCTCCGTACGATCGCCTTCGTCGGGGTTGCCGTGCCCATCGAGTTTTTGCTCGGGCTAGGGATCGCCCTCCTATTTCTTGGCAAATTCCGGGGAAAGAGGCTCTTCACATCGATCATGCTTTACCCGATGATGGTACCATGGGCCGTAGTCGGGCTCACATTCTTCCTGGGCTTCCAGGACTATGGACCAGTGAATATGATATTGCTAAGATGGCTTCTGGGTAAGGAAGTGATGATATCGTGGTTTAGAAACCCGACTTTAGCCTTTGGCGCGATAATCGTTGCCGACATCTGGCAGTGGACTCCACTGATGTTTCTGATACTCTACTCGGGGCTAGTCGCTGTCCCGCAGAGACTAATTGAAGCCGCAAAGGTCCTTGGAGCTTCATCATCTCAGATCTTGAGGCGTATTCAACTCCCTCTAGTTAAGTCTCTAATTGTCGTCGCACTGATCATCAGGAGCCTAGAGGCATTCAAGGTCTTCGACCTTGTGTATATAATGACCGGAGGAGGCCCGGGATTCTCCACCGAAACGCTCTCGGTCTACATTTACAAGCTCGCATACGTGTATCACGATACTGCATATGCGGCCATGATAGGGGTGATGATCCTATTGATGCTAGCCATCGTAACTCGATTCGCGATCAGGCCGTTGGAGGTAAAATCTGAGTGAGGGGTATGTGTGGCTAAAAGGAATCAGGTGGCGAAACCCGTCGTCAGATACGCGTTATTGATCGCACTCACCATATGGACACTCGGCCCAGTCACCTGGCTGGTTTCATTGGCCTTTAAACCTCCACTGGAATGGTACACCTCAAATCTAATTCCTCGAGAGCCCATCATAGACAACTTCATATGGATCTTCAACACCACAAATCCAATCGGTAAAACCAGCGTGATGACTGCGGTGGCCGAACCGGTGATGAAGCCCTTTCTAAACAGCATCGTAGTCAGCAGCTTGGGCACGGTATTTGCGGTGCTTGTCGGATTTCTCGCTGCTTACGGTGTCTCTCGATATAGAGCCGGTGGGACATTTACCCTCTTCTTCACCCTTCTGACAAGGATGTTGCCGGGAGCGGTATTCATCACCCCGCTTCTGATCTATTACTCCACCCTTCGAATCTTGGATACCCATTTCGGGCTCATCGTTCTGTACACAGCTGTCACTCTGACCTATTCCATCTGGATTCTCAAGGGATTCATCGATGAAATACCTCCAGAATACGAGGAAGCCGCCTTACTTGAGGGGGCATCCCCGTGGTCGATTC
>JBHIEI010000091.1:0-4180 GCA_046760555.1 Bathyarchaeia archaeon | reverse complement strand
CACGACTTCCTTTGGGATGAAGTCCCTTACCCTCTCTTTCAAGTTGGCGGGCATCCAAACTACTCTGCTCCACCCTCCGTCCAAATGGAGGAACTTGGGGGATCTCAGATACTCAATCGATATGCCATGAAAGCCGTCAACCTGTCTCCCACCGGCCGTGGAATCCGCCATCGCCGGAAACCTCAACCCGTTGACGGCGGCGCCCCTGAAATCACGGTGGATGAGTCCCATGCCATCAACCTCCGGAATGTAGAACGCTACCCCCTCGAAGCAACCGCAGGAGGTGTGCGGGTAGCCGAACGCCGTATACAACTGAACTCGCTTGATTTCCCCGAGCGTCTTCTCCTTCACGACCTTGTTGACTTCCTCATACTCCCCTGCGAGCCCATCGATGAGATTCCCCTTTTTGATCTCGAAGAGTGAGCCTTTGGGGTCGGCCAGAGAGGAGGCCCTTCCATCGAACCAGCTCAACGCGCCGCAATTGGCTGGGCGCTGTGGGGTTATTACGCAGAGGTGGGTGGGAGCAAAAGACTGGCAGAGTTTGCACCCGTAAAATGCATCTACATCTTCATCCTTCAACCCCCTAGCCCTCGCATCGCGGGCCTCGTAGACCTTCATTGCCTCAGGGAACATCTCTTCAGCTTTGGTGGGGTCCGTTATGAAATCGATTTGGATCTTCTCGATGATCGGCAGCTCGCTTTTGTATAACCTCTTCAGCACATCACCGATGTGTTTTAGAGTTAAGCCCGCGTCGATGGACTTCTTGCTAACGCGGAGCCATATGTCGTACCGCTGGTTCAGGTGCATGAAGCCCTCGATGTAGTTGGAGAAGTAGTGGATACGCCGTTCGAAGACCCCTTCCATCTCCTCCTCGAGCTGTTTTCCAGCTACTTGGATGTAGATGCCGAAGGGGTTTGAGCTTCCCTCCTTCAGGTCCTTCATTTCCGGGCCCACTACAGTTATTTTGCCGTCCTCGACTTCCTCCGGTTTTTTCACCCTCAGGAGTTCGAATTTGTTTTTTACTTTGGGCCCGCCTAGCTCCACGTACATATCTGGTTTCCTTATTCTCTCCCCTTCGTAGACCAGCCCGACATCAACTGGAATGTCGGCAAACATCCCTTTCTTAGCTTGGCGTGAAGAAACGACGGCCTCCGCGCAGGTCTCCGCGGTTACTTCATCCTTCACCTGCCACACCCCTCACGATTTCCTCCATCTTTTGATGCCATACCTTGATATGGAGGGTTGGGAAGGACAAATTAGAATGCGGATGGTAGAACCTGTCCAAGGATATCGTTTTGATATGCGGGGCGAGATGCTTGAGCCCGGACAGTATCGTCCATTGTAGGTTGTAAGGAATTCCGAGGAAAACTGCGAGGTCGTGTCCGTCCCCTTCTCCCGAGAGCCTCCACTCTGGGTCGCTGAGTCTGTTGCCGATATCCATTGCCGACATCCACGCGGCAGGTTGAAATCCCCTCTTCAAGAACTCACCCACCGTCTGCGCCGTGGCTACGATCGGAATCTTTCCTTTTTCTGAGAGCTCTATTGCGTAGTCGATTGGCTTTTTACCATTTCCTTCAACCACGGCCGCCTCATGCCCGACGATGAGAATTGGATTTTTAGCCCTCTTTATGGTACCAATGGCCTGTTTTGACTCCCTGATCACCAAAGCCTTCATGGTCGCGGCGATTTCGGCCCTTCGCCAAGGTTCCGCCATGTCTATCCCTTCTTTTCCCTGACGAGCCTCGGCAGCAGGGTGGGGTCTGGGACCTCCCCCTCCTTCCAGCCCTTTTGTTCGAGGAACTCCGTGACCTCGTCCTTCATCGTGATCGGGATGTCCGAGATCGAGCGGACAAAAAGGTGGATGTCATCAGGTATAGTTCCATAGAACCTTCGGTGTATGTCTATGTAGTTTGTGAGCTTTATCGCCCTGCCTTTCGGCGTATCGCTTGGCCTCATACAAAGTTTGGGGATCATCACCATCGCTTCCTCCTTCGTTTCTGCAACGCAGAACAGATGTTCGGGCGCAGGGCCAACATAAACTTGCTTCCCAGTGCGGGCATCGATCGCGTACCAGTCCTCATCACGGTCCTTCCTCCCTAAGAGCATACGCCTGTACTTGGCTCCATGAGGCCCAACGATCACAGGCACACCGAGCCTCCAGAAGCCGGCGGCGATGGCGAAGGCCTTCTGGGAGTAGGCTCCCCAAGCAACTCCCACGGCACCAACCCGATTGTGCACGTAGTCGGCGATTTCCTCGTAGTTGGCGCGGAGCTTGCGCTTGGCGAAGATGCTGGCGATTTTGATAGCGGCCCCAGAGATGTGGGAATTTGCGACGCAGGATCCGACGTTGACGAGGCCCCCACCGTCGAACGCGCCCGGATATTTCTCGTAAAGTCCATTTCCTCCTTCATCTTTGTGCAAACCTATGCTCATCGCCGCACAGCCCGACGTGGTCACGATGTACCTGCGTTTCGCGAACTCCTCGACCATATCCCCAAGCGCCGTCCAGCTACCTGGGTAGTTAGAGCACCCGACGAATGCTACCACCCCAGGAATCTCGCCCACGACTATCGGGTAACCAACATGCCTAATTTCGGTATCTTGAATTGCTCCTCTCCCAACCCTCATCTTGCTCCTCTCTTTGGCGATCTTCAGCTTTGCCGCCCCAAGTATATAGGTTAGAGGAAGCAGATTGAGCGGGCAAACCGTTTCACAGCGCCCACATGCTATGCAAGAATCGTAGAGTTCAACGAGCCCCTGTAGGTCCCCCTTACCCGCGCTCACCATGGCATCTGGGATAAGTAGGTCGTTCTGGCAAGCTCGCCTGCAGAGGCCGCACTTCGTGCACTTTCTCGCGGCCTCGATAATCTTCCTTTTGTCTGGAATGACCTTGAATTTTTTCCTCCTAGGAGCCAATTCCATCGCCAGCCTGACGACCACTTCTCCCGTCTTCTCTGGGTCTGAGATAAATGCCCCGGGACCTCCCCCGTCCAAGAGGTCCTTTAGAATTTCATTCACGGAAGCTTGGGTGAGGTTCGGTAACCCCTGCATATCCTGCGAGGACGTAGTGATCAGCAGAGCCTTGATCTTTCGTGCCTCTGCCAAGACATCGGTTCGGATGCATTGCATGTCGATGATTATAATGTCTGGGATCCCGCTCCGAATAAATCGTAGCTGCCACGAGAGGGGCCCGATTATTTTGACCTTGGAGTGGTGCCGCGAGGCGTCGTGGGCGGTGCAGCACAGACCACAGAGTTCAATCTTGTCCTCAAGTCCTTCCCTCTTCATATAATCGATTATTCCAGCAGCAGATGGGACGTTGTGACCGATTACCAAAATTACAGGTTTTGAGGCGTCGACGGTTCCCATACCTATCTCGGCCAAGGGAGTTTCCGGCTCGGCCTTCGGAAAGTTGTAGGTGGAAATTTGAACGATGTCTGCAATCTCCAGGGCGACGTGGTCGATCATGCCGGCATGGAAGATCTTGGATTCGAAGTCCAAGCTATCTCCTTCCTGCCCCATGTGGGTGGCTGAGAGGAGCTGAACTATTTGGGCTTCGCAGTACTCCAAGGCATGTTCCAGATCACCCAGCTTTGTCGGCTTTATCCCCGTGACTAAACGAATGTTAGGCGCCTCGAGCTCGACATTCACCCCTCCAACATCGATTGGGTGATCTCGACTATATTTTTCTATCAGGTGATCGACCAAGTCTCTAGCGTGAGTACAGTGGGCGGCCGTCCCGATGCAGGCGGTGATCAAGTCGAAGCGTGACTGGTGTGTGCCGATGTCGATCCCGCATGCACCATGTTTGCCCCTTGTCAGGTCACATTTTCCCATCGTGCAGAGGCAGCATAGATCACAGAACGGCAGGTAAAATGGCCTGTATTTTTTTAAAAGCTTGAGGTCCCATTCCCGCAGAGTTTCTATGCCTGGCATCGGTGTGGGGCCGGGGGCCTCCTCCCACTCTTCTATGATCTTCCCGATCGTGAACTCCAGCCCCTTAACCCTCAGGAGGTCGCCCACGAGTTCGTCTAGCTTGATTCGCGCTTCTGGTCCCATTATATCAAATTAGGTTTATAATCTAAAGTTAAAAGAGGTATGGTTCGAAATTCGTCAAAGAGAGGTTAGTCTATCGTACCTAACACTCAAAGCTCCTAAATCAATGGGATGAATCGATTTC
>JBHIEI010000090.1:0-4385 GCA_046760555.1 Bathyarchaeia archaeon | reverse complement strand
GTACCGTGGCGATCGCTGTTCCCTTCACCCCGGAGAAGACCCCGATTTCCTCGGTGATGTTAGGCGATAGGAACACGATCCTGTGCCAGACCTTGGCCGAGCGGGTGGTATCGCTGACTGGAAAGATCGGTATGGTTTCCCTATTTCTGAAAACGGTCTCGCCTGAGGAGGCAGGGAGGGATATCCTCGAGATGCTCGAGGAGGCTTTCCCGAGAGCTAGTAAGAAAGTCTGAGAGAAGGCGGAGAAGTCCCAAGTACCTTTCGCGCGGCCCTTCGAACCTCTTCCCGGTGTTCCGTATCCGTATAAACCCGGAGTGCGCTGAGGAAGACCCTCAGGCTCTCTATGACGGGTGAAACCTCGGAAGCCCTCATACTCGTCTTCATTCCCTCCTCCTCCCTGAATATGGGGATCTCCATCGGCTTGAGCTGGATGGAATGGCGATAGGGAACCGTCGGCAGGGTGGGAACATCGATGAATATCTTATCCTCAGGGACTTTCGATAGGTCGGATATATCCCTCCGGAACTTCCCCCTGATCTCGTCGCTGCTGAAAACCCTCGAAACTATCTTCCTTTTCGAATAGAATTCCGAGTCGTAGCAACACTTGAGCAGATCTCTCTTCTTGAGCCTTTCTAGAATCCCCTTACACCTGTCGCATTTTTCCAAGAGTGACCAGGTCGTGTAATCGTCCAACCTAAGGTATTCCTCCACCGATTTGAGGTCCAAGAAGGAAAGGTCCTCTTGTGCTAGGAGGAGAGCCTCCGCCAGCATCAGCTGAGCTGCCCTAGATGTTCGATGGAAGTATATCGTCCTGAACGACTCCATCCTTGCGATGAGGAAGGCCTCAAGGGCCGATATCGAGTTGATATTGACCGCTAGATTTTCCTCCAATACGTCAATAGCGTCGATGATCCTCGATACGTCGACGTTTCCGTAGCCCGCGCCGGTGTGGTAGTTGTCACGAACTATAAAGTCCATCTTATCCACGTCTATCGAGCTTCTGATGAATTGGTCGGCGATGTGATTGCCGGACTTACCGATCGATAGCTTCGAGATCTCCTTAGGGTCGTACCCGGCCTCGTCGATGATATCCGCAACCTCCGATCTCTCTATGACCCAGGTCGATAGATCTTCATGCGACTTACCAAAGCGCTGAAGGAGGGCCTCAAAGACATGGGAGAAGGGGCCATGTCCAACGTCATGGAGAAGGCAGGCGATCCTGATCTCCTCGGCTTTGTCTTCGAGATTAGCCGCCACGTTCACGTTTGATGTGAGTCGATTTGCGAGGTGCATCACGCCGAGGCAGTGTTCGAACCTGGTGTGGTTGGCCGAGGGATAGACGTATTCGGATCCAGCGAGCTGCTTTATCCTCTTCAGTCTTTGGACTGGATATGTGTCGATGAGCCTCCTGTCAAGCTCACTGATGCTGATGTAACCATAGAGTGGATCCTTAATTTCCCCGACCTTTGCCCCACCTCGCCGTTTCGATACCCGAGGCATAATCACAGAAAATAGGTGATGGTACTATGTAAGCGAGCTAGTTGTTCCTTGAAGTATTTCTCACGATCTAACGATTTCTGCTAGAACAGCCGAGATAATCGCGGAACAAGGCATGCACCACGAGGGGAAAGAGGCGCACCATGAGAGATACGAAGCGTTCGTCAGCAACCCATCGAAGTGATCAATGGTTGAGGGCGGAACGATTTACGCCTTCCATCCTCGCTACTCCGAAGAGTACAACTGGTTAACTGAATCAATTCAAAAGTGAAAGAATCTCCCGATATGGATCGAAATCCGTCTCTATTCCACTGACTTCAAATTCTCAAACTGTGTTTCCACGATAGACAGGGGAACCTGGATGGTTTCAGGGTTGAACCTGAACCCAGCACCTCATATCTCCCCACCCACATATGGTGCCACTATCCCCCAGATTTTCTCGGAAATGGACTCGACCGATAGATTGCCTGGTACAACCCGCCAGTTGTACTCCTTAGCCAAGCGATGATATGCCCCTCTAACCTTCTCTAGGAATTCCTTATCACTCTCGTACACGTCCCGATCGATCAGATCCTTCCTCTTCAGTACCACGGACACCGGCGCATCAATCAGTATCACTACGTTGGGCACCGGAAGACCTTCCTCCAATGACTTCATCCATTCAAGTTCCAAATCGTTCGCGAGGCCGTAGGCGAGTCCAGACCCGACGTACCTGTCGGCTATCACTACCTTCCCATCGTGCAGCCACCTCTCTATGGATTCCCTCCGCTCCCATCTATTTGCCGCGAACAGTATCTGTCTAACCATGGGGCTGAACATTTTAGTGCCAGATAGGAACTCCTTAATCTCCCCCCCTATAGGGGTGGAATAATCTGGAAATGAAATGATCTTCGTTCCAATTCCCCTGTTGGACAGCTTGGAATGGAGTACGCTCGCCTGCGTCTTCTTTCCGGATTGATCCAAGCCTTCGAGGACTACGAAGAACCCCAAGCCATCACCTTCACGCCGCGGATGTCTAAGGGACGACTCCCTGACTCCTCGAGTTTGGCGTTTATCCTCTCAAGGATCATCGTGATAAGCTTTCCAGCGGTCATTCTCATCGTCCCCCTGCGGTGGGCGATCTCGAGGGTAATAGTCTTTTTGGAAAACGAAAACCTGAGGAGGTAACGATCGGATCGGAGGCTCCTGATCCCATCCTCGCGGCGATACTGAAAATTAACAGAGATGTGGAAGTCCAACGTTGGAAACTCCGGGGCTTCAAGCCGACGCCTGAGTCTGTTTATCACGTCCTTGTTTATGGGGTGAAAACGCCTGCCCATTGCTATCCTTGCTTCCGGAGTTACCAGGACTCTGCGTTCGCCCAAGCCAGCGATGCTAACGGATTCCTCATATCGAGCCTGTGGAAGCGTAGTGAGGGCATCGATGATCGCTTCACCAACCACGCTACTCCTCCCTGCGTGCACCAGTATAACCTTCCCCAGCTTGGTCTCAGGGAAGAGGGGGTACTGCCCTAACAAGTTACTAATGGGTGCGTTGGATGCGCAATCGAATGCTCAGTCGCCTAACTTCTCGAACTTATCCTTGCCCGCCCCGCAGGCGGGGCAGACCCAATTGTCCGGAAGGTCTTCAAACTCCGTCCCTGCGGGAATTCCACCGATCGGATCTCCCTTTGCCGGATCGTAGATATATCCGCAGACCGTACATCTCCACTTTGCCACCTTCACACCTCCTTTGCTCTCTTGGCCATTCTTGCTCCAAACTCGAGGCACTGATTGATATCGTTTTCGTCGGGTACAAATTGGATCTCCAAGGGAGGTTCCGGAGCCTCAAACCGAGCCTCTTCGAACAGCTTATTGATCGAACCAATCGCGCCTCTTCCCCAACCGTAGGATCCGAAAGCGGCCCAAATCTTTCCCCTCGGTTTCAATCCTTTCAGATACGTTAGGAACCCGGCAACGGTCGGAAATATCCCAACGTTGAGGGTCGGGGACCCTATGATAACCGCCTTGGATTCCAGGATATCCTTGACGATATCACTCCAGTCAGAGTTGCGCAAATTGAATAGCTTGACTTTCACACCCTCCCGATCGCACCAGTCACTATCGCCCTGGCCATTTTCTCGGTGCTTCCCCACATGGTGTCGTACGCGACCACCATCTTGTCCATCGTCTCGCCCCTACTCCACCGTAGATAGGCGTCGATTATCTTGTCAGGCTCTGAGCGCCATATCACGCCGTGACTTGGGGCGATCATGTCCATTTTCATACCCATTTCTACGATCTCCTCTATCTTCCTCGTGACCAGCGGGGCAAGCGGCATAAGGATGTTTGCATAGTATTTCGCTGCGTCGTCCATAACGTCACCCACCTCATCATCGAATCTGCTCGAGGTCGCGATTGCTGTCCAAAGGCGTCGTTAGGTAGCAGGATGTGATCCTCTTTGAGGTACGTGAACATGCTATCCGGCCAATGCAACATTGGTGCCTCGACAAATGTCAACGTCCTTCCTCCCAGCCCAATCTCGTCACCGGTTTTCACAACAGTGGCTCCGAGATCGCCACCATAATGTCGGATCAACCCCTCCTTTCCCTTCTGGCTCGCGATGACCTTCGCCTTTTTGGCCCGTTTCCTTACCTCGACTATGGAGCCTGAATGATCCATCTCTAGGTGATTCATAACCAAGTAATCGATTTCCCCTGGTCTCACTATCTCACTGATCCTTGCAAGCAGCTCATTCGAGAAGGGCGATTTGACCGTGTCGATGAGAGCCACCTTCTCATCCTCGATGAGATAGGCGTTATACGTGGTTCCCTTGGGGGTACTGTACCCATGAAAGTCTCGTATGCCCCAGTCAATTGCTCCAACCCAGTATACTCCCTTTGTCAATAC
>JBHIEI010000089.1:0-4443 GCA_046760555.1 Bathyarchaeia archaeon | reverse complement strand
GGAAGCCGTGAGCATAGATGGTAACGTCTTGACCCACAACCCACTCCTCTGCCTCGACGCTGAATTGAGCTGGCGGGTATACGTCAATAGAGGGCTCAACATCGAACGTGCCGAAGGTTCCGAGGAACTCCTCATCGTCCGCGTTCCAGAGGAGGACGAGAATGTCGTGAGCACCCATAAAGGCTTCTGTGAGCACAACGTCCTCTGCCTCGAATTCTCCGTCCGCCACATCGAAAGCCATGTCACCGGTGTCATCCTGCATCAATCCCTCGTAATCAGCAACCGCGGTCGAGATCCAATTGTAGACATCCCAGAACAACTCTGCCGCATTTGCCCCATCGTAGTCAGTATCGATGTCTTCGCCCTCCACATCTATTTCACGAAACACCTCGTCTGGCCAAGGAATCCAGACAGTGCCCGATTCCGGGTCCACCGTAATGGTTGGCCAGTCTTCCTCTTCTAAGACCTCAATGGTATCAAGGCCATCCCAATCCATGGGAACACCGAGCCCTGCCGCTGTACGCACTGGCAGGCCCATTTCAGTCTCTAAATCATCGTATGTGTCTGATGGAAGGGCTTCGTCGCCAACGTCATTGTCATCCGACACCTTAACGTAGTATACGCCCGGGTCAACGGTGGTCGGAATCGTAATAGTCACACCCTCCAGGTCAGCCATCGCATCCTCAACATCACTCGTATCCATCTTAGCAATCTCTATGTCCCCCGAGGATATCTCCGCGTCATTGTCTTCACTCAGAAAGAAGTACGTGGAACCACCAGTCGCACTATAACCGTCTACATAGACCCAGATGCTGCCTCCCGGAACCACATAGTTCGGCAGCACAATCGTGGTCTCTCCGCTTACTATCGCACCCTTCACCGGAACCGCCATAGAGACTATGCCTGTTGCGAAGATAGTCAATAGCAATACCGATAGTAGCTTCTGCTTCTTCAAGGATTTTCCTCCAATTTCTCCCTAAACTTATATCGCACCAAACACTAGAAATCACTAACTATATAAAAGCCACCAAAACACCTGTATACAAATGTAAACAATCGTAATACACCATATATCATCACGTATAGCACACCATAACATAACGCCCTAACCCACAACCCTTCACACCTCCTAGACAAGGTGTATACCTCTGTCTGTCTCTCTGCACCTCTACGCCACCTGACCTCCCCCAAACCCCAACAAAATAATCCCTCCACAAGGCCCAAATTCTTTACTATGCTTAGGTTAGAGGCATACTTAAAAGAGCCAAAAATACTAAACTTACTTAGCGGTGTTATCATGGAAGTCTTGAGAAGGATCGAACAGCAAGCTGACGTCGTAAGGGAACTGAGCAGAGAACTCAGATACGAGGGTAGCTACCGAGGTGTGGAGAGGCTTGTTCAGCTGATTATACAGGCTCTCCTTGATCTGGGGTTGATAACGCTCTCAGCCATGGGCGTGTCCCCTACAGGATACGGCGATGTAGCTACTTCGCTCGGTAGTTTGGGTCTCTTAGCCTCTAATGATGCCGAGTTGATGAGAGCCATGGCTGGGTTAAGAAACGTGCTCGTCCACGCGTATGTTGGAGTAAACAAAGAGATCATTAACAAAAGTTCCAAGAAACTTCCAGAAGATGCCGTTAGACTTGCCGATGAGGTTCTTTCATCAGCCAGACAGAGGCTGCATGACCCACCAAAGACTGCTAATGACATCGCTGAAACTTTGAGGAGAGTGCTTAAGGATAAGGTCAACCTTGCCTTCCTCTTCGGATCCCAAGTTAAGGGCTACAGTCTCAAAGGAGATATTGACGTAGCCGTTTACTTCGGGAGGCGTCCAGACCCCTACGAAGTTGGCGCATTAGTGTCAGATATGCATGAGACTTTAGGAAGGGAGGACATCGATGTCCTAGTGATGGATACCTGTGACAACATCACCTTAGCCTATGAAGCCGTTCAAGGAGAGCCTATCATAGGCGATGAAGCTGAAATTCTACGGCTGAAAACAAAAATAGCGTCGCAGCACATAGACTACAAGAAGAAGCTAAGCCATATTAAGGCTATATTTTCCAAAGATTCAGCTTCCTCTTCTTCATGAACCTAAAGCTCAAAGAGAAAATCCAAGTAAGGAAATTGAAAGGACTGAATCTCGTCAGCAAGTTTCTCGTCAATCCAGTGTCTTACCTCCCTTATTTTTCCGTACATTGTGTAGCAATACCACCCCTTTTTAACGCTTCTGTGAATTACAAACAGATTAAAAATCATCCATCAAAACCACTACATACAGAATCGATCGATCGGCGTCTTCTCTTCAATCCTGTCCACAAAGTCTTCTTTGTCAGGTGAGGCTAAATCGCGTGTTGGTCCTTCATACTCTAAAAATCCTTATGGGTGAGAACCTTAACTGCGGTCTTAGCCTTCCCAGCCATTTCCTCATCGAAGGTTACCAAAATCCCCTTTTTCTCCTCTGCCACCTGAACCACTATCGCATCCATCCCCCTCATTTTCAATTTTATGGCCAACTCTGTGGCTTCCTCCTTCCTTTTCCTAGTGAGCTCGCTGTAAGCAATGAGATTCATGTTTTCCCATCTATTGAGCTGATTTTTAGCCGAAATCGCCTTATCCACACCAACCCTTCTAGAGATCGACCCGCAAACCTCCACAGGTACTATGGCGCTTGTGGTCACGCGATATTGACCCAAGAATATTTTTTCCATTACACGCCGTGCTGCAGGTCTAAATTCATCTCCCTTCACAAGTGCGGAAACAAGAACTGAAGAATCTAAACTCACTTCTTCAACGTTGCCTTTCCCTGTCTGCCCTAATCGCCTCAACCGCCGACACTCCCTTCGGCCAACTCTCCCCTATCTCCTCAGCTACAGCATCAAGCTCCTTCAACAAATCATCAACGGAAACCGGAACCAGCAAAACACCCCTCTCGGTTGAGATCTGCTCAACCAACCCACCCTCCCTTATCCCATGCTTTTCCCTCAGCTCCTTCGCCACCACAACCTGCCCCTTTGCTCCAACCCTACTACGATACTTTTCAGTCATACATATCATCAAGTATAACATAAACTATGTATAAATAAGTTTTATGTTACACCTCACTATTAAATGGAGGTTCTTTGCGTGCTACACCGCTGAACGTCTCCCGCTCACCACCCTTGGTATTTGAGTGGATCAACCCTTTCCACAATGTCTATCTTATCCAATTCTCTGTCAGCGGACACAATCTGCGTGGTCCCTGTTCCGTAGCCGATGAGACATGTATGCCATCATAGGGCAAGATATCGTAATCCCGTGCATATTCCGCGGCACTTCGGATCGTGTCAATAGTGACGGCGGCGATCTCAATTTGATATGAGATTATGGCCGCAATGTGTTCTGTTGTGTCTTAACTCTATACCGACTGTATAAGACCCCCGCGACCTCACTTAAGACGGTCGTATAATTGTGAATTTTTTGTACATATTTTGCGTTCATACGTTTTTTATTTATCGTTAATCTATTAACATGATGCTCAACAACATCTTACGGTTAATCGAAACGACAGCAATACTTCCGATATCGGGGGTCCGAAGAGAGGCGATATTTAATAACATCAGATGAATATTAACAAATGGATAGGAGAACAAAAGATGTCGAAGCCCGCGAAGGAGAAGCCTGAACGCACCCTTGTTCTTTGCGTCGACAGAGACGACGACCTAGGCATGAAAGCGGGGATCAAGACGCCAATCCTTGGGAGAGAAGAAAACCTAAACGCGGCCGTCAGCCTTGCCCTAAGAGACCCCGAAGAACCCGACGCTAATGCCATGTTTGAGGCGGTGAGGATCTACGACCGACTGAAGGAGGGAGCCAAGGAGGAACAGTACCAGATCGCCACCATAGCAGGTTCTGAACTGGGCGGTCTAGGGGCAGACAGGAAAGTGGTATCCGAGCTCACCCATGTGTTAGGCAACTTTCCCGCGAGCGATGTTATCCTTGTCACCAACGGCTTCACAGATGAGGCAGTTTTGCCCCTCATTCAATCAAGGGTTCCGGTTGCCTCGGTTCGAAGGATCGTGATAAAGCACAGTGAATCCATCGAGGAAACGGCAGCCTTGTTTTCTCGGTATCTAAGGATGCTCGTGGAGAACCCCCGTTATTCTCGAATCGCGCTCGGCTTGCCCGGAATTCTGATGATCATCTTGGGCATCTTGTGGTTATACAACCTCTTGTTTTACGCTTGGGTTGCGTTCCTCGTCGTTGTTGGTGGTTTCCTTCTGGTGAGGGGTTTCGGGATTGATCGAGTGATCTTAAGTTTCTACAGGTGGGTTCGAGAGTACTCTCCACCTCCCCTTCCCAGGCAAATAGCAACCTTTTCGGTCATCACCGGAGCCCTGCTGATCGGAATCGGCTGTTATCAAGCGGGAGCCTTTGTTGCGCCTATTCTTCAACCCGTCCCAA
>JBHIEI010000088.1:0-4489 GCA_046760555.1 Bathyarchaeia archaeon | reverse complement strand
GATATGCCCCGTCGCTGGAGAGCCTGGAGAAGCTGCCTCCCATCCTGATATGGGTCTATCGGCGGGACAACTTCTATTTCGTAACGTCTCCCATCCTGATCCTGATATCAGTGGTCTCGATCGTCCTCTTCGTAGCCAGCCGCTTCATAAGGGCGTGATGGCCGCTTATGCCTCTCCAAAGTGGACGTATGTTTTGATAGCAGCTTGCATCACAGCCTTTCTATTCCAGACGATTAGCGATGCGTGGATCTACCTGGCATTCGTACCAGCCCTGGTTCCACGGATGCCCTGGACGCTCGTTACCTCCCTATTCCTCCACGCGAGCCTGTCGCACCTGTTCTTTAACATGTTCGCCCTGCTCTTCTTCGGCACCTACCTCGAGCGCATGGTAGGAAGGAGCCAATTCCTAGCGGTATTCATTCTATCCGGCGTCGTGGGGAACGTGGGCCACATGCTCACGGCGAGCAACCCGTTCGTACCGACGATCGGGGCCTCGGGAGCCGTGTACGGGGTCATAGGCGCGCTCGCCGTCTTGGCGCCTTTCCTACTGGTCTTCATCCCCGGCATGTTCCCGGTGCCCCTGATAGCCGCAGCCCTTCTATGGGGTCTGTTGGACTTCGCCGGACTGTTCACCCCATCGGGGATAGCCCGTGGGGCCCACTTGGCAGGGATGTTCATCGGAGCATCCTTCGGCCTATATGTGAGAGCGACGATCAAGAAAAGGGAGTGGTGAGAGTAGGCTCTACCGCCTACCACGCCATAAGATCGACCAGAGGTTTGAGCTGGTTAGGAGGGCTAGTGAAGACCATTATTGCATCAAGGATATCGTGGAGGTCGGGAAGGTCCATGCGCTTCTAGAAGCTAGGGGAAGTTGGGGCTACTTCTTCTCTTTGAAGGCGTGGAGGCAGCAGGGATCGCCCCTGTGCCTGTACTTTTCGATCTTTATATCGACGTCAATACCGACCGCGCGAGCCATCCCGCGGAAGAGCTGCCACCCAAAATTCTCGCATATCCATGGCCAGGGGATCTCGAGGGCCATGGAGACACCCATCACGGGCAGAAGCCCTCGTTTTTTAAGTAGGCCGTATCACCCCTGAATTCGATTTCCACCTCTGGTTGATCGCCGCCGCTACTGCTTTTAATTATCCCCCTTCGAAGCCTCTATGGGGTATGTTTGGCGATGGTAAGCAGAGGAAAGAGACCGATCAATGAGCTAGAGAATCCGAAGGGGAAGCAAAGGTGAGTGGTTGGCGGAGCCATCTAAGGTCTGACCCAGTACCCACACTCGTCTCTTCCGGGAATAGGGCGATCGAATATTTTGTGAGGCGCGACCTTTTGGAAGAGCAGGTCGATCCGGTAGAGACTCTATGGCAATTAGCCCCTGTTGTGAAGATCGTACAGAAGCAGCAAGAAGATGGTTCATGGAAATACCATGGCGGTAAACCCAATATCCGTTCACAGCAAAACTACAACCAGCTCGAGACCTATAGGAACCTGGGTCAACTCGTAGAGTTATACGGACTCACGAGAGAACACCCCGCAATTAGGAAGGCCGCCGACTTCCTGTTCGAGTTTCAGACGAAGGAGGGAGATTTCAGAGGGATCTACGGGAATCAATACACGCCCAACTACAGTGCCGCGATAATGGAACTGCTCACCAAGGCCGGCTACGAGGGAGACCCCCGCATAGATATGGGTTTTCACTGGCTTCTATCGATTCGGCAGAGTGATGGAGGCTGGGCGATACCCCTTAGAACGATCGGTTCTGGAACCCTGCTACGGGCTCTCAAGAGTCCAGAGCCAATTAAGCCAGACAGGTCAAAGCCCTTTTCTCACTGTATCACTGGCGTGGTATTGCGGGCTTTTGCAGCCCATCAGAAATACCGAGAGACGGAGGAGGCAAAGACGGCCGGAGAGCTCTTGAAGTCACACTTCTTTCAACCCGACAAGTACCCTGATCGGAGGGCAGCGATTTTCTGGACTAAGTTCTCGTTTCCCTTCTGGTGGACGGATCTCCTATCCTCCCTCGATTCCTTATCCCTCTTAGGGTTCACCACGGACAACGCACAAATTCAGACAGCACTAGAATGGCTTCGTAACAGACAACAAGAGAATGGTCTTTGGAAGCTAACCCTGCTGAAAGCGAGGAGCGTAGAAGATCTTCCTTTGTGGATAAGTCTGGCAGCTTGCAGAGTTTTCAAACGATTCTACACTTGATAGGCACATAGAAAGACCGACCTGGTAGACAGGGCACCCTTTGGGAGAGAACTCGAGAAAGATTACTTTTTACTTCTTTTAGGTAAAATGAAACCAGTGTTTCTTTTGTAATCGATATATTCCTGCCCATATCGAATAGTGAGGTCTTTTTCCTCTGCGATGCACATGGCATAGAAGATTGGGATCCAGATGAACGAGAACAGGGCAAGAAAGGGGGAATGCAACAGGAAGGCTATTATTCACCAGTACGTTACCTCACCAGTTGCCTGAGGGTGTCTGATCTTCTTATAGATGCCCCTGAAGAGGGTGTGCTCCTTTTTTACCCGAAGGGTTTCTTCACCTGCGTCCTTCGTGCCTCTCCACCACAGATAGCCACCGGGAATCGCAATCGCGATTGCTATTACGGCTGAAATCCACCAGTCCCAGGGGAAGGCCCGAGGAAGCGGAACCGGCAGGGGGTGGTAGAAGTAGACCACGTAGTTGGCAACGGCGACAAACTCAAACCCCGTGGCTATCAGCCTGTATCGCGTGTATTTGGGGTAGGCGATTTCGCCAATCTTTTTCTCAGAGCAGCAGGGCTCACACTTCTTACATAAAAGTACAAGAAGAGCAAAGCCGAAACAATCAACACGATAAAGTTAATCCACGAGATCATCCTTACCCTGCATCAATAGCATCTATAATTCATCAATTCGTCGGCCGCTCGAGGGTCATAGAGCAAATGCCTTGGCTTTTATTGGAGCTCACCGTCCATAAAATGGAATGGATGTGAGCCAAGCGATTAGGTCCGGCGGAGCAAAAGGAGGTACAAGTCGAGGCGAGTCGGGAAGAAGAAGTTACTGCGCGTACTCGAGGCGGGGAGACTTGCTCCTTCCTCTGGAAACAGACAGCCTTGGCACTTCATCGTGGTTACCGATCCCAAGATGAGAGAGAGGCTGAGGGAGTCGTACGATAGAGACTGGTTCGTCGAGGCTCCCGTCATCCTCGTCGCCTGTGCCGACCCCAGAGAGGCAAAGCCCAGATGGGACAGGGAGGGGTACTGGAAGGTCGACGTGGCGATAGCCATGCAGAACATGGTCCTTATGGCGACCGAGGAGGGGCTGGGAACGTGCTGGATCGCGGCCTTCAATGAGGACGTAGCGAAGAGCATCCTCGGGATCCCGTCGGACATACGCGTCGTGGCAATGACCCCTCTTGGCTACCCCGACGAGGAGAAGGGCGAGGTCGCCGATAGAAAGCCCGCCGACGAGATCGTGCACTTCGATCGTTGGTAGCTTAGCCACGGGATCAAGCCACCGAGCGCGCTCACGTGGGGACCCGCTGGCGTAGGTGCAACAGCCAGACGACGATCCAGCCGAATAAGAAGTTTGAGGAGAATACTTCAACAAAGTGGGCCAACCGCACTGTTTCGGGCATAAGCTCAGAGGGCACCAAGAGAAGGGTGCTCATCAGCACCGAAAACAGTAGGGCCACTGCCAACCCGGTCTCCCACCAGCGACCCTTCATCATCCGAATAACCGGCAGTGCCAGAGCCGTCCATATCATCGCCCTCACCGCTTGGAACGGGAGTATCCATCCAGGTAACTCGAGGCCAGCGTAATACTCCTGGGCTGCCTTACCCGCTATCGGTATGAAGACGAGCGCGCCAAACGAGATATACACGACAACATAGACCACCGCGATCAAAGCCAGCTTCCAGACCCACTCTTTCCAGGGCATGATCAGCCGCCGGTTGGGTTCCCGCTCCTCTTCACTTCCTCTCATCCGTCCGAGTACTAGAACGGCTAAGGGCGAAAAGAGCGCCGCAGTGATTGCCCCATTAAGGAAAAGCGCGGGGATCATCTCCGCTGGCACTATCTCCACCAGATACTGGAGGAACACGACCGTTTCGATCTGAGAAAGGAAGGTCATCACACCATAGAACAGGAAGAAGATCGCCAGAACCAGACACCAGCCGGTCCACCGGGAACGGATGATCGGATAGCTCAGGACGACAGTGTCAAGAAAAGCCCACATCAGCAGGGCCGCTGGTGCGGTTTGTGCGTAATCCACCAGACTCAGTCCAAGGAAGTTTATCGAGAAAAGAGCCGACAGAAGCAGAGTGAGGATGGCCACTTTCAGCCCAAGAACGGTGGCATTTTTCGCATCCATCGGCTACCTTTTCCTTGCGCTGTCGCTTTAAATTTCTATTTAAACCCGGGAACAGATGAAAATTAGACGCTTGATCGTTAACAAACCGAGGGTCTCGGGAGCCATAGCGGGCTTATACGCC
>JBHIEI010000087.1:0-4562 GCA_046760555.1 Bathyarchaeia archaeon | reverse complement strand
ATCGGTAGACAAGTGGCCATAGCCACCTATGGACTCACGGCCTCTGGCGTCCGCAGACCAACGGAGATGAAGGGTGACGCCTGGATAGGGCTCGTCTACGCAATCACTAACACGTTGCTGAAGATTCGGGAGCTGAAGTCCCGGATATCATCCCTTAGGGGAAAAGTTGGGATGGGGGGACAGCTAAAACGGTCTCAAGAGGAGTTGCACAGCTATGCGGCAGTTGCTTCCGAGTTAGAGGGTAGGAACAAGGAGCTCTTCTCGGCCATACTCGAGCGAGTGGAGGCGGATGAGGATCCAAACCTGACGATCTCCGATCTCAGCCGTAAGTATGAGATGGGGGATCCGTCCGTGAAGAGAACCGTTCGGAAGGTCGTTGATGAGTGTGTGAAAGGCTTCGATCAGACGCTATCCAAGATTGGAGTTAGCTTCGACTCCTGGGATTGGGAAAGCTCCTACGTTTGGAGCGGGGATGTGGGGAAGGTGGTGGATGCGCTCAGGAAGACACCCTATGTCTCTGAAGTGGACGGGGCTCATGTTCTCTCTACCAGTCGGATTGTGGATGATCGCGATCTCAGAGAAAGGTTAGGGATCGGGGGGCGTTACGAAATCTCAGATTTGACATTGACTCGATCCGATGGCACCACGCTGTACACCACAAGGGATATGGCTTATTCTTTATGGAAGCTCGAAAGAGCCAATAGGGTCATAAACGTCATCGGTTTCGACCAATCCCTCGCTCAGATCCAACTCAAGCTCGCCCTTTCCGTGCTGGGTCACGAAGACGTCTTCGATCGGATGGTTCATTACGTACATGAGCTCGTGAGGCTTCCGGGGATCAAGATGGCTAGACGACTCGGTCGATACGTGACACTCGACCAAGTGATCGATGAGGCCGAGAGTCTGGCCTACAGAATCGTGAGCGAAAAGTCCGGCGAATTGCCTGAAGATAAAAGGCGTGAGATAGCATCCTTCGTGGCTACGGGTGCAATACGGTACGCACTTGCATCGGTGGACCCATTAAAGACAGTTGATTTCAGGTGGGAAAGGGTTCTGGACTTCGAGCAGAATAGCGGGCCCTTCATCCAATACGCCCATGCGAGGGCGTCAAACATTCTGGCGCGTGCAAAAGAGGAGCCGAAAAATCCCGATTTCCACTTGCTCGATCATGAGCTCGAGCACAAACTGGTTTGGCTCGTTTCTCGCTTCCCAGATGTGTTTATCCGTGCCTGCGAGAGACTCAGGCCCAACCTGATAGCAGACTTCGCGAATGAGCTCGCCGAAGCTTTCAATTCCTATTACGCGGGCGTACCCGTGCTTAAAGCCAAGCCCGAGGGATTGCGTGACGCGAGGCTGATGTTAGTTAAGGCGATACGGATAACTCTCAGGAATTCATTGAAACTGCTCGGCATCCATTCTCCAGACAGGATGTGAAAACTATTTTGCGTGGGAGGCTTTCCTAACCGAGTGAGACCGTCGCTCAAAGACGCCGCGCCACCATGAGGGATAGCCCGACGGGCAAGCATTGGGTCCGTGGTCTAGTTCGGATAAGACATCGGCCTGCGGAGCCGAAAAGCGAGGGTTCAAATCCCTCCGGGCCCATCGTGGCGATCTTCGACAAACAAGGTCAGCCCATTATCACATAGCCGATAGGATCCCCCGTGGATGGATAAAGGTCTACCTCCTTAGAAATTCGGCGAACTGCTTGGCTGTTAGGCAATATCCTAACTCTGCTTCGAGATCAACGGGTTCTATGATCAGAAGCCATCCCTCCCCGTAGGGGTCGGATGAAATAATGTTCACGTCTTCTTGGGCTCGCCTATTTACGTTCTCGATCAGACCGGAGATAGGTGCATAGAGATCCCTCCTTGTTTTGCGTGCTTCTATGCTACCAATGATTTGGCCTCTACTCACTTCCTCGCCTACTCTCGGAAGCTCCACCGCTCTAAGTTGGCCCCAGCGCCTCAAGATGATCGGAGTCAGTCCGATCTTGGCTTTCCCCTTCTTCAGATCTACCCATAGGTAGTCCTCTGTAAAGAGTAACCGATCGGGAATATCAAAATCCTCAGATATCATGGGATTTCTTCTACACGATCGCTTCCTTGGTGTCCTTTTCGAATAGGTGAGTTTTAGCCGGATCGATTGTCAGGTACACCTTGTCGTCTCGTACCACGATTGCTTCTTTCCCTATAACAACGCTAGCCCGAGACTCTCCGATTCTCACGGTTACAACCTGTTCGTCCCCAACGCTTTGCGTTAATTCCACAGCGCCCTCGACGGAGTTAGGGCGATATGTCCTTATCATGGAGATGTCCTCGGGTCTTACACCTAGGATCAATTCTGTCTTTCCCAGCTCCCTCAAACCTTCAGCACGTTTGGTGATGTCGACCACAAAATCACCAGCATCAAGCAACAAGCGATTCCCCTTCTTTCGTAGGGTGCAATCAAAAAGATTCATCGGTGGGCTACCAACGAAACGGGCCACGAAAGTATTCCTAGGATGGTCGTAAACCATTGTCGGAACGTCGAGCTGTTCGATGGACCCTTCGTTAATAACGGCGATTCTGTCGCCACAGGTCACCGCTTCCAGCTGATCATGGGTTGAGAATATCATGGTTATCCCAAGTTCTCTCTGAAGTCTCTTCAGTTCCACCCGCATCTTCTCTCTCAGCTTAGCATCGAGATTCTTCAGTGGTTCATCGAGAAGGAGTATGCGGGGGTTTCTGATGAGTGCTCGGGCGAGAGCAACTCTCTGAAGCTCTCCCCCACTGAAGGTTTGAGGTTTTCTGTCCAAGACGTGGGTCACGCCAAGCAGCTTGGCAGTTTCGACCACACGACTAGCTATATCGTCCCCGGGTAATCCTTTCATCCTCAGAGGAAAGGCTATGTTATCGTAACCAGTGATGTTGGGATAGACGGCGGGGGTTTCAAAGACCATCCCCACATCACGCTCATTTGGCGGTACGTCGTTTACCAAACGCTTCCCAATGTAGACCCCGCCTTTGTCGGGTGCGATCAGACCAGCAATTATTTTCAGTAAAGTCGTTTTTCCTGCGCCGGGCGGACCTGCAAGAACAAATAGTTCCTTATCGCCAACCTCGAAAGAAACGTCCTTTAGGATCTCTTTACCCCTGAACTCTTTTGAGATTCCTGCTAGTCTTAGCCCCACCATTGTTCCATAATCTTAGTGGTCAAATTATCGCGTGACCGGTCTTTTTATCGAATACATGAAGCCTCCTTTTGTTGAAGGTGATCCAGGCCTTGCTTCCGGCTTTTATTTTCGGTATGGCGTAGACCTTCGCTAGCATTGTGATTTCGCCAAAGCTGATGTGGTATATTGCCTTTTTCCCGAGAAGCTCGACCAATGAAATCTCGCCTTGCACGTCGTCGAGTGTGGATTTTTCGGTGCTTATAAGCAGATCCTCCGGTCTTATACCCATGATCAACTGTGGACTCGATGCCTTTTCCTTGATCACACCAGCAAATTCCGAAATATTCAGATTGAAGTCCTTAGTGAGCAGGCAGAAACCTCCCATCACCTCGCCATAATTACACTCAATCAGGTTCATCCCTGGGCTGCCAATGAAGCTAGCAACGTAAAGAGTATTCGGGTGATCGTAGATCTCTCCAGGAGTGCCCATCTGTTCTATTAGTCCCTCTTTCATTACCGCGATTTTGTCACCGAGTGTCATAGCTTCCAGCTGATCGTGCGTTACATAGACCGTTGTGATCCCGATTTCTCTTTGAATCCTCTTCAGCTCGGCTCTCATCCTTTCTCTGACCCTCGCATCAACGTTACTTAGCGGTTCGTCCAGTAACAGTACCCTGGGATCGACTGCCAAACACCTTCCGATGGCCACTCTCTGCATCTCACTCAACCCAAGCCCCTTGGCGCTCCTGTCGAGTATATCGTCTAACCCTAGGATTTCCGCTACCTCTCTCACCTTTTCCTCTCGCTCACCACTTGACACGTTTCTAACCGACAGCCCGAACGCCAGATTATCACGCACGGACATATGAGGGAAAACCGCGTAATCCTGAAACACCAGACCCACTCCCCTCTTCTGGGGAGGCAAATCGTTTACCAGTTCCCCATCGATGAAAACTTCACCCGAGCTAGGCTCTTCCAGACCAGCAATCATGCGGAGGGTTGTGGTTTTACCACAGCCGGAGGGGCCTAGCAGGCAGAGTGTCTCTTTCTCCTCGACCTTAAACGAGACATCCCTTACGGCTTCGAAGTCCCCAAAGAGCTTACGGAGATGTTCGACGGCTAATTTTGCCAATTACCTCACGCGTCCAAATGTGAATCCCGTTACGAGGTGTTTCTGGATGATGTATCCTATAGCCACAGACGGTATCGTCGCGATGAGGCCCAGTGCAGCTTGAGGACCGTAGAGGATCCCGACGGCACTCACGTACCTACCGATCTGGTACGGCAACGTAACCGCACGGATGTCGGTTAGTACGATCGCGAACAACAGCTCTGTCCAGTTTAGTATGAAGATAAACAGCGCGGAGGTCAGTATACCCCCTTTTAAGAGTGGTACCACCACCTTGGAGAG
>JBHIEI010000086.1:0-4719 GCA_046760555.1 Bathyarchaeia archaeon | reverse complement strand
TTAATTTGACCACTATCTTTTACGTTTCTCTCTAGGTGGTGGCCTTTCACGCAGCGCAGGAACCCTTAGGTACCGATCCTAGCGTGGTCTTCGGCCGTTGGGTTCTAGCTTGTCCTCATTTTCTGGTCGTTCATGGGCATTTTAGCTTTCCAGTTATGTCCTGACGATTTCCTTAAACAATCTCTTGCAGGATGAGAGAAAGTGCTCGGCCGTTCCTAGAGCGGTTTGAGAGTACTCTTCGAAGTACTCTGGGGTCATCCCCTTCTCAAATCCGTATCCCGCCAAGCCCCTAAGCTTTGCTAGCTCCGATATGCCATCCGAGAGATGATCCAATTTCCTCTTGAACCACTCCGGTACGCCGATCCGCGTCGAGAGTGTTCGGAACTCCTCGCTCACGTCGTGCTCTCTTGGGTACTCGATCCCAAGCGCGATCAGGATCGCCTTGGCCGCCTGTTCCACGCACATCTGCGAGCAGTACACAGCGTTGTCGTATCTCTTGGCTATTTGGGCATCCTTTGCCTCTAGTAGCCACCTCTCGGCCCTCGATAGACCAAAATTGGCTATCCTTGTGCTCTTAAATTTCGATGGTTTCTCCAAATCTCATCCCATCCTTCAGGATCCAGTAATAGTCCCCCCTCGGGCTCTGGACCCTCCTTGCATTCAGCTTTACAAGCTCCCCTCTCACCCCATCGAGTATCTCCGTAAAGAAACCGTCCCTATCGTGAAGAATGATCCCATCGAGTACGAGATCGAAATACACGGTTTGGGTGTCCCTCGCCTCCTCGGTCGAAAGGGGATAGGGCTGCACTCGGGGACGGTAGCCCCTTTCCACGAGCGATCTGTAGCCTCGCCACCCTCTCAGCTTCTTATCGAGCCTAAGCAGCTCCCTGATTCTGTCCCAGGTCTTACCTTTCCAGCCGTCCACGATGATCAGCAAGTCGATATCGCTTCCCCTGTCCCAGTCACCCCTGGCTATGGATCCGAATAGCACAACGGACCGAAGCGATTCGCCATACCTCTCGCGTAAGAGGTCCAGGTACCTCTTGATGATGGGAACGTAATCGGTGTGTGGGATCCTTACCGTGCTCGGGGGCTCGGTCTCCCGTTCGACTAGAAGCCCTTGGGCCTGGATCAGGAGCCCGCCTACCCTCCTCCCCTTCTCCGTCAGCGTATACCTTCCTCTCACCCCTCTTTTAACGATCCCCGCCCCCCGCATCTCCTTCAGTCTCATCGCGAGCGTCCGGGGGTTATGGACATGCTCCTTTAGCTCCATAAATGTCTTATCGTCAGATGACAAAGCCCTCAGTATGTCCAGAAACCCCCTCTTTCCCAGCATATAATAAAATATACTTTTATTATAAAAAAATATAGTCAAAAGTTTATCTTAGGCGCTAGGTTGGTAGCCCAGAAATGGAAGTTTCCATCTGACCGACTATCTTCTTCTTAAAGTTTCGTGGGTCGGGCAATCACAAGGTCGGCGATCTCGAGGCCGTAACTACCAGCCACATCGGTCCACGCATCCCGTATCCTCATCCAATCGTCAACGTCCTCCGTCGCGACGGAGTGGACCCCTGCCCCCATCATAATGGCTGCGTGGACAGCGTCATACGTCACTCCGGACAACGAAGCGATGGAGTCGGCCATTTCATACGTTCGCCTTTCCGGATCGATGATCCGGATGGGCATGGAGTAATAAGCCCTGACGGCGCCGACGGCGAGCTCCGACCTCACCTTGGACAGGCTACCGAAGATCTCGTACGCTACCAAGGGGGATCCGTAGCCCACGTATGTGCCCTTAACCACCTCGTCTAGCAGCCCCTTACACGGCTGCCCAAACTCCGGATGCCTAAGCGCCACGTAATCGTAGACGTTGGTGTCGATGTAGAGGCTTATCTTCCTCCTCGAGCGATTCCTCAACCAACTTCACCGCATCTACACTCAACGGCGCCATGCCGTGCCTCTCGGTAAGCGACCACAGAAACTCGACGGGGTCGGGTATCTCCTTAACTGGCTTAAGAACCACATCCTCCCCTACCACGCTCACCCTAAGCCTGTCACCCACGTTTATGCCGAGCCTGCTCCTCACAGACTTCGGTATGGTGACCTGGTACTTCCTTGTAACGACCACGTTCATCACAGTACTACCTAGTAGTACTATTTATGCTCCTTGAACAGTGGTCCACTCCACCTCGGTTTTGGTGCTATCACACCAGCGCAACAGCGTGTATATGGCCTCGCTATGGTCTGGCAAGTTTCAACTATTCCTCGTTGAATCTATCTAGGGTCTATCTTCTTAGTTCACCTCTGGGAACCCCTCTTCGGCGACTGATCACGTAGCGCAGGAACACGTACCGCTCGACCGCGTCGTGCAGACGACTATTGAGCATGTAAGTAGACACGCCCCCTCGAACGTGGATAGCTAAGAGGCAGGATCCTCGGGAGTAGTGGCCTCGACAATGGAGGTCTTTCTTTATAAGAGTCGCTTAAGAAGACCACCCTTTTAAAGGGTGATGAATTGCACTGAGCTTAGGTACATTTCTCATGCTGTTGGATGTTTGATACGCGTAGCAGAAAACGAACGAAGGTCAGAGTCATGGTACCTATAAATATTATGCCATTATGCCAAAAATTTTTATTTACCAAAATGGTTCAAAGTGTTCCATGGCTGAGATAGTAACTATAGATAGGTCGGGTAGGATCGTCATCCCGAAGCCCCTTCGAAGGGAGCTGAAGCTGAGCGATAACTCTAAGCTCGTCCTGATGAGGGGCACAGGGGGCAGGCTTCTTCTCCAAAAGCTGGATGTCGAAGTGATCGCCGCTGGTCTGGAGAGGGAGCTGAAGGGGAAGGATCTGGACGCCATAGTCAAGAGGGTCAGGAAGGAAGTCAATGAGAAGATCAGGGAGGCCTATCCGGAGATTTCTGCTTGACACGAACGTATTCATAGCGGCGATCAAGGATCCTAAGAAGCAGACCGTTGCCTTGAAACTCATCCTGAGGCTCATAGGCGACCGGAGCATCGAGCTCGTCGGAAACAGGTTCTTGATCGAGGAGATGTTGAGATATCTCACGGAGTTTAGGTCCGAGACCGCCGCGACACTTCTAGGAGCCCTCCTCCACAGGACAAAGGTCGTCAGCGTTCGCAGAGGCCATGTAAGGGCATGCCAAGCCTACTTCACCGCGAAGGACCCAATCGACGTACTCAACGCTGCTACGTGCCTGCAAGCAGGCGCCACTCTGATATCGAACGATAAGGACTTCAACAGGATAAGGGACGAGGGGATAATTCGGGTCTGGACCATATCCAAGGCGGTGAGCGAGCTCTTACGATGATCTCGCTGAGAAGGCTCCCGACCTTAGTCGTGGAAGTGCCAACGCGATAGTACATCGTAGCGATCAGTCGATGATCATCACCACGTCCGACTTCACCGACGCCGCGCGAAGATTGGCGAAGGGCGCGCCCATCGAGCTGTGGAGCCGCCGGGATCTGCACAACGCGGTCGATCCGTTTCGACTTTAGTTATCCAAACATGGATCTCGACTTAGCGTGGTGTGAGCGGGACCCAGAATTTCGTGGAATACCAAACTCAGGAGATCACGGTAGCCTTGTAATGGTAGCCTCGTAAGATAAGTAAGATTTTTTAAAATGATCTTACTAGTAAGATCGAAATGACTTATAGGACCAGGGTGTCGGTCAAGGGGCAGGTCGTCATCCCCAAGGATTTGAGGGATAAGTATGGTTACGAGAAGGGCACCGAATTGACCTTGGTTCCCCTGGATGAGAACAGGCTCCTCCTCGAGAGGGTTCCCAAGCTCTCTGAGATATTCGGTTTTCTTGGGGGCGCGAGAGCCTCAAAGGTTCTGCTGAGGCACAGGGAAGAGGAGGTCTCCGCAGAGGTAGAGAGGAGAGCCGAGCTCGAAGGAATCGAGAGGAGACAGCCCGAGAGGGGATAGACCGTCTCCCACCAAGGAGATAACGAGGGGAATGAAGGAGCCGAAAGCGGTCCGCAGGATGGTCTTCGATGCTGGGCCGTTCATCCTACTATTCACGGAGGAGAAGGGGTCTGACACGGCAAGAAAGGCCGTACTCGGACATGAGAGGGGCGAGAACGAGATCTTCATCCATCCCAACAACCTTTCTGAGGCGTACAAGGTGGTATACGAGATGAGGGGGGCTAAGCCCCAGCTACTGGTTAGGGACATAAAACCGGAAGACGTGGTACGTTCCGCCTACGCCACCCTCAACGTGATTCAGGACGAGGGAACCACCACGAACCTGGGCATGCTGAAGGCGAGATACCCACGCAAGCCGTGGGGTGACCTGTCCTCTGCTGCCTTGGCACTACGCGTCTCCGATAAAGAGAAGGTGCCCGTGGTCGTACTCGACGAAGAGAGACACCTTGACGACGTGGAGGAAGTCTCCATCGTTAGAATCTCGGAGCTGGAACTTTGACGCTCCCCTTACCGAGGTTCAGACAGGCTCTCCGCATCTAGCCTCGCATGAGGGTTTAGGGTGTCGCCTGTCCATCTCAACTGGATAGGCGTCACTGAGGAACCTCACGGCTGAGAGATCGGTCGACCAGTATGTTTTCCTGCGCTACCTGATCGGACCGCCCAGGAAGGCTCCTCGTAGAGAGAAGCGTAAAAGAAGCCGGCGAGAGGAACCCTACTCCCGTTTCGTGGAAAGATCATTCCACCACAATGAATTAGGTCTAGAACTG
>JBHIEI010000085.1:0-4722 GCA_046760555.1 Bathyarchaeia archaeon | reverse complement strand
AGATACACGGACCTTCTGCTTGACTGGGTCAAAGAGGGCGGAAACCTGGTATACTTGGGTGGGAAAGGTGGCATCTTCGAATCGAACATGGAAATAACGATCTCAAACAGGACGATTAAGATTGATGGGGTTCGTGGAATCATTGGAACCACCCCACTTCCGACCATCGAGACCCCCGAGATCACATCGCATGGTGGATCAGTACTGGCCAGTTATACTCTCCAGGGGGACAGTGTTTCTCCCTTTGTTATCCGTGAGAGCCTAGGTCGAGGAAATCTATTCTTCATGCATCTATACCCTATTGTTCAAGCATTAGAATCCTCCCAAACCGCCGAGTCGACAGGTTTATTTGAGTCGCTTGGTGAGCTTCTGCTCTATACGGGTCTGAACTTTAAGGAGTACGAGCCGACAGGTGTCTTGGCCTCAACCCTCGACTTTCTTGATGGGGCAGTAACTATGGAGGGGAACGTGACCATTCGCAGCGATTCGATTCATATAGATGATGAAGCGTACCCTTTCAACTATCGTTACTTAACAATTTACAAGTCCGGTGAATCGATTCGTTACGGACAAGGCACCATAGACTACCTTTTCATCGAAGGGCCAGCCAATGTGAATATGGAAACAGATTGGGCTATCCTGCAAGGGGGTATCACCCAATACAATCCTATCCGAGTTGGTTTGCCGAATCGCATGAACGTCACGGTGATGGGGAAGAGCGCTGCACGTTTAGTTTTCAGCGAGACTGATGGGGCATCCGAATCATTGACGTTGAACGATGCCACTATCGAGATCACAGACATCCTGCTCTCCAATGCCACGATACTCTTTAAGGCACCAATAATTGAGGTAGACGGTATAACACATTTCTCCTCCGCTTGGCTACATGAGCCTGCACAGGATCACAACGTTATGTTGCTGATTTTCCGAGATGAACCTTTTGAGTTATCGATTCAAGGCAAGGTAAAGATGGCTCCCTATCTGTCATCGCCCAGCTTGGTCTTTCTCTCGGATTTTTACTTTCAGGGCACGATGAACCTACCCGAAAAGGTGCACGAGGAATGGAACCTGCCATGGCTGCGCATATTCAGATCATCGATTTCCTTGGGCTATCACGGACTATTCGCATGTTCATTGCTTCTGGTTGTATTGTGGCGAAGGAAGAGAGTATCCTCATAAGAAAGTAGTGCCACGACTTTCCCGACAGCTGAAAGATCATAAAAGATACCTCTCTGATTCTAATAGAGCTTGATTTCAAAGAGCATCAGCACGAAAAGTCGTTTCAGAAGGGTACCCGGACTATATCTGCTCATCTCCTCAGCCTTTTTCTTGCTCATGTTCGCTACTTCCCTTGTAATCTTTGTAGGATTGCAATACGTCCCACCGCAAAAATCGGAATATGCCTTGGAATTCGATGGTGTAGATGACTACGCATTGGTCCCAAACTCGGCGAGCCTGAACATAACTAAGGAGATAACCATAGAGGCTTGGATTAAACCGATAATGCCGCAGGTTCAAGGAGCGGGGGTAGTATCTAAGGGATACAGTGGGGGTGGAGAGGTCTATGTGATTGATTTTGGCGATGGGGCACATGTAAGGTTCTTCTTCTGGTCGCCACTCCACCACGAAGTCCACGCAACCGTAGCCGATCAGGCAACCATTTGGGGAGGAGAGTGGTATGAAGGAGATTGGTATCACATTGCTGGCGTTTACAACGGTAGCACCCTCGCGGTTTACATAAATGGACACTTGGAGGCAACGGCATCCGGTCCCGAAGTTCTCGATAAGAATGATAGTCCCTTGAGCTTCGGCGCACGGGAGATCCACGGAGGTAACTTTCAGTACAACTACAAGGGACTCATTGATGATGTTCGCTTGTACAAGACGGCCCTGAGCGAGGATGAGATTCTAGCTAATATGAATGGGGATGTGGTGATGGACGGCCTCGTCTCTTGGTGGACTTTCGAAGAGGGGTCGGGGGATAAGATCGGCGATTTGGCAGGATCTGGGAACGATGGAACGATTCACGGCGCAACATGGAGACGACATGCCACCCCACTTGATTGGTACCTTTTCGTACTCCGTACTGATGAACTCTGCGTGATCTTTTCTGCTGTGGGCTTTGCCTTCCTGTCGATCGGGCTACCTTGGGCCCTAGCCGATTCACTGATGCCTCGCAGTGAGAGGTTTAGAGCCTTTACCTCAAAGGGGATACCTCGTCGAATCGGCTCTTACTTCAAAGAAAATCCCTCTTCGGCACCAATACTCGTATTCATTGTGGGTATGGTCCTGACCCCCTTTGCGTATCTCCTCAACGAGGTGTTTGCCAACGCCATCGTTATGTATACCTTTTGGTTCCTTGTTGTAGGCGTAGTTTGGCAGATTATCCGTCTGATAAGGACGAGTTAACCTTGCAAATCGAATCAGATTTAGCCGTGAGCTAGACAGAGCCGATTATAAAGCCCAACCCTGGGAGCTGTGAGCTGAAAATGATATTACCTCACTATTTTTACGAATTTTGGTGATTATCTCGGTTTTTCTGTGTTATTATGATTGCCCAAACACGCGGAAATTTGAGAACGCTGTAGAGAGCAAGGGACGGTGGAAGAGGATTAATCAACCATATTATTTAGAAATCTTGCATTTATGGTAGAAAACGTGTGGAACCTGCTCGCTTCTCATCGATCTTCGGTCTCATATGACCGATTTACCTCTTGACATCCATATCTGCAAGCAGATCAAGACGAACACAGCGGTTCTCAGGATGATCGACGCCCAAAACATCCAAGCGAATGATGCTGATTGCGTGAGTTCGTAGCCCTCGAATGAATATGGATACTCGATGTTGACGATGGTAGCAAGTCCGATCGCCGCTACGTCACTGAACCATCCCCTCTTTCTCCAAAGTAGAATGAGTGGAAGGACCCAGAGAGCGAATTGTGGAGACCACTGTCCGATGACGATGAACAGAACACAGAACAGAAAGAGAGCGATGGTAATTGCACCCTCCTTCCTAACACTCATTTTAACGAAGGCGTAGAGTGCTATGATGGCTCCTACAACGAGGGCAGCCGTTTGTACTCGATCCATCAGTCCTACTGTGGATTCCGGATTCACTGGGAGATGCAGTATGCGTGGGGATGGGGTCGACCCAATATTAAAATAGCTGGCGAATAAACGCCCTAATTCTATAACGACCATCACTTCATCGATCTTCCCGACACCATCCTTTTCGATCCAAATCCTATCCTCAATCGGTTCCGCCCAAACCTCGTGGTATATTTCGGTCCCAGTGAAACGATATTTACCCCCGGCTTGCATATCAATCCACGGTGTGAAAACGGCCCGACCGCTTCTGTTGGAGCGAATGCCCGTTGTAATCAAACCAATTTTATACCGTCCCCCCTCTTGAGGTCTGACGGTCACATTGATGTAGACGTGATCCCCGATCTCCATCTCCGAAGGAAGAGTAACCGTGAGCATTTCCCCCTGGACGATGGGTGTTAGTGGACGAGCTAATACCGGTGGTCCGGTTGGTAATCCTTGGCCGGTGTAGTCGACGTAATACCGCTCATCAACGGTTAGGCTGGCGTTAACAGACCACAAAATAAAGTTATATATAGTCTCATTTGGTGGTCGACCAATTTGCCATCTATAGGTGGATGAAAAAATAGTCGGATTTATTGAAAGAAAAACCAAGAGAGGAGAAAGTGCGAGGAGACAGGCAAGGATGCTTTTACCCATCTCCTTGAACTGTCGTTGACCCCACAGGTACTTTAACGAGATCAGCACCACCACCAAAGGGAACAACTTGATTCCCCCTCCGATTGCAGCAAAGAGGGCCGAGGCCACGTATCTCTCCTTAATCAGTAGGTAGAATGCGAACATCATGAATGCGACCGGAACCGAGTCGAATACGTAGTTCACGAAAACGTTGAAGTAGAAAGGTGGAAATAGGAAAGTTAGCACTAAAGCCACCCACCTCGCCGTGACCCTGCCGTACAATGTTCTTGCAATCAAATAGGTGAAACCTATCACGGCGAAGTTGCAGGAGAGATTCAGAATCTTAAACGACAACCAATACAGAAAGGAGTTCCCCCCGGTGAGCAGGTAGATCCCATGAAAGATCAAAGTGGCGAGTGTTGGGTAAGGGGTCCATATATTCGGTAACCCGTATTTTGTCGCTTCTCCGGACACTTCCAGTAGCCATTGAATGAATAGCTCGTTCCCACCCCACTCGAACATTCGGCTCGCGGTGATAAACAACCAAGAAAAGCCGAACCAGAGAAGGGCGAGAAGGAGTAGATCCCTAGCCCCCTCACTCTCTATGAGTTTTCCCATCGATATTTTCATGAGGATGTCTAAAAAACCCCTTAAAATGAGAACGAGTATCTAACGAATTCGAGAGAAGACCATCGAGGAAGTAGAAGGCGAGAGTGAAAGAGAGACGACGATTGGTTAATACTCTCAACATTGCCTTCTCTATCGGGTATGGAATTAAAAGATTGCAATATCATAGGCACTAGCGTTCATCTAAACACCTCCGAGGAGACCCATCCATAAGGGTGGAAGGAATCGGAGCGGAGCCTTTAAGTTTTTACCAACTCTTTCTCGGGAACAGCGGGATGCAGAAGTGTCTGCCTCTGAATCTTCTTGAACCGACAAAAGCTAAGGAAAGATTGTTCAGGGAAACCCACTCGTCTTTCTTTAGCATGGTGGAGG
>JBHIEI010000084.1:0-4727 GCA_046760555.1 Bathyarchaeia archaeon | reverse complement strand
GAGGTGGCGATGACTCCATAGTTACCGACGGCGATGATTGCTTTGATGGGGGAGGCTTGGTGTGGGGGATCAGGATCCACGTAGCGTATCCACAATCAGATCTGGAGCTCGGAGGGTTCCCTTCTCTGGATCTTCAACCCATCGAAGTGCTTGTCAAAGGAGACTATGCACTCTGCTTCTGTAGAGAGTGCCGACGCATACTGTAACGAGTCGTCCATGTCGAGCCCTGTCTCGGCGGCTAGATCGATGGCCCTTATCTCATCAGCAAGACTCGTAGGGTAGATCGAGAGACCCCTATACGCGGTCAGGCTCTGTAGGAACGTTTTCAATCCGTCCCTCCTCCCGAGCTGGTTCATAACCACGATAATCGAGTGGATGGAGAAATCGGTCACCGAACCGACCCTCACACCATCCCTGAGGTATCCGAGGAAGAGCTTGCATTCGCCCCTCTTGCTCCCTGAGAGCAAAACTTCGAGGAATATGTTAGTGTCGACGAGGTACATGCTCCAGGACCCTTTTGGCCCATAGCTCTCTTGCAGCGTGTTGCAGCTCCACAGCACCGATATCGATGTCAGCCAGCAACCCGTCGATCGCCTCGACAGGATCGCCCTCAAAGGGAGCAGCCTCTCTGATCGACGAGAGCCACCTCAGAAGGGCCTCTTCGGCGGCTTTGCTCAGCGCCCCCTTCATGTATCCGAATCTCCTCATGGCGGCTTCCCTGAACCTCCTCTCGATGTCGTCCCTGACCTGTACTCTCAGCCCACCCACAGAACGTATTGCTTTTTGTTCTTATTACTTTATGTAAGGAAATCGTTCCCTTCGAAGGTAAGATAGGAATGCCTCAAGTCAGTAGTGACTCAATGGCTCTGCGTCGATTATCCATCGAGGCGATTCTCATGGACAGGCACCATCTACAACACTCCCAGTTTCTGGCAGCTAGCGCAAGCTCTTACCGGTCGATACTACAGCACGGTCGCACCGTACGAGCTGTGGGCCTTCCTATTGGTGGTGGCGTCTACTCGTACACGAGAAATCGGTCGATCCCACTTCTCGCAGGGTTGCTGACCGCGATCTATCGCGCGCGCATTGGATGGGTCGCTCATCACGCCCACCAAGATGAGGGATCTCGAGGCTTGGGTCGCGAGGCGACCTAGGGGCTCGTCTCTGCGCGTCGATAAGGCGCGGAGGGTGCTGGACGTGAGGCTCTTGAACGCCAGCCAGGGCTTGGCGATGATGAAGAAGATGGCGGGAAACTTGCCGGGGCAGAAGCTATTGAAGGGGAGAGAAAGGGGGTACAACCCATCCACGTCCCAGATGAAAACTGCCTTAAGCGCACGGCGATCCTTGAGCCAATGGGCGCTCAAGCCCCAAAATGCCGATACTTCTGGGAGGCGATATGCATTTGTGACCCAAGCACCTGTGACGAAGAGTGCCCATACTACAGGCTGGCGAGACCCGCTCGGCAACGTAAGGAAGGTAAACCTTAACTCTCAGTCACCTATTCCGACGCGTAAGTCGAGGTAGTAGATGTCGCAAGGGACTGCCATTCCGGCTAGGGACAGCCTATCACGCCCAAGAGAACCTAGCTACCAAAAATTAAATACTGGTTTACCGCTAAACTTCTTTAGTGGTGTACTCTTGGTTAAGGTAAGCCTTTACGTCAATGAAGAGGTTTGGGGCAGGTTTCGGGAGGAGGTGTTCCGGAAGTATGGAAACCTTAGAAAGCTGAGCAACGAGGTTGAGGCCCTTCTACGTTCCACCCTCGTCGAGGACAGGGTAACATCAGAATTCAAGAAGCTGAGGATCAAAACCGAGGGCACAGTATCTTCATGGGAGGTAAAGAAGAAAAGGCCCAGGCTCAGTGGTCCACCCTCAGAGAAAATAGTGAAAGAAATGAGGCAGAAAAGAGTTGCTGAGGCTCTATCTCGACAGTAGCACGATAGTCAAGCGATATGTAACCGAGCCTGGCACCCCCATAACAGACCTCATTTTCGATCGAGCCGAAAGCGGAGAACTCATCGTGACCCTCTCCCTGTGGAACATCGGTGAAGTCTTCGGTGTCCTTGATGAACGGTGTAGAAGGGGATGGTTAAGTGAGAGAGAACTCAAAGAGGCTCTAAAAATGCTGTCTGGCGAACTGTCCAAGCTCATGCGCCTAAGAGTTCTTGAGCTGATCCCAATCCTTGCATCCATTCTCGTTGAAACTTGGGGTCTCATACTAAACTACCACATTTACGAGGCTGACGCACTACAAATAACCACTTGCACGTACACCAAAAGCGACGCCCTACTAAGCGGTGATGAAAACCTCGTTAAGACAAGCAGAGAACTCGGCTTAAAAGCGTTTGACATAGTGAAAGAAGAACAAAAGCTGACAAAGTTCCTCAAGACCTAGTCAACTACCCGCACTGAGGGACCTTGAGCGAGGTGAGGAGAATGAGGGCCTTCAGAAATATCCCGGTTCACAGGTACGGGCGTGTGGAAGACCGGCAGAGACAGTTGGATCACATTCCAGGTGGCTAAGCTGATATTCGACATAACTCGATCCCCCCTCCTACGGACCGTGTCTTCGCTAGTCGGTCATTCTCACCATCGTCACGCGGTACCGTCAGAGATCAGCGATAAACAGCACTAGGCTCTCAAGCCGAGATTCATGTGGTTAACTACGGCTCTAAAGGAGTAGGTACTCGGTAGGCTTAAGTTGACGTGTTATGGGATCTAGCTCAAACCCAAGGATTTCTAGCGTGGTGATGCCCATTATCGCCGCATCGCCACTTTCGCCGAAGAGAATCGGGACCTCGTCTACCTTCCCCCTAACTCGGACGAGAGCCGTGGCACCGTCTCTTTCAGCGACTCTGCCGTCCGTCGTTCTCAACTTACGCTTTACCCTAGGCTTGATGCCGATACCCTCCAGAGTATCCCGAGGGATCACCGTGAATGTGGCACCGGTATCCACAAGGAGAGCTACCTCAGTCGACTTGATAGCGTTGCGGGGGTTTGATACCTTAACCTTAACCGTCGTGAAGCCCATTCATAGAATCAATCCAGGCGTTATTAAGGACCTTCACACCGAAGTGTCTTAGCATTCCACTAGTTCCAACTCCGTCAGCTTTCGAAAGGCGGGGACTCCATCAGCGTCCTGTGATATAGATATGCTCAGGCTCGGAGAGAAGTACGACAGTTTGGCTGTTTGATCCATTTTGGGTTGAAAAAAGCTTGTCGTAAGCTAATCGATTTGATTCCTTCTAGACCTGGATAGAAAGCCATGAGCAGCACTAGGTCGTGATGCCAAGCCGTTTCAGACTCCGGACCGCTCATCTGGCTCGGCAAGTATGGGTTGCTACATCTTTCGAGGAGGTATTTCTCCTTCATTGAGATTCCGAGGACGGTCTACAACGAAGTCGTTGAGGAGGGGCTGAAACGTGGCTACCCCGATGCGCAGGTCGTGAAGAGGGGCGTCGACGAAGGTTGGGCGCAGGTTAAGGAGGTGGATGAGAAGGATCTGAGAGGCGTATGTAGGGCTGAGGCGAAGATTGGGGTGGAACTTGGTAAAGGGGAAAGAGAGGCCGTAGCACTAGCACGAGCTCACGCGGTTGAATTCTTGCTAACAAACGATGAAGGTGCATCGATCGTTTCCAGAGCCCTCGGGCTGAAGGCGAGAGGCGTACTCTGCGTCTTGCTCAGGGCTGTTAAAGAGAAAGCGCTGGGGAGGCGAGAAGCTTTGGAAACGCTGAACGAGATGATAGGTGACGGGTTCTGGATCTCACCAGCTGTGTTACAGGAATTTCACAGGACCTTGGAAAAGACACGTGCAAAGTGGGGGCTAGTCCTTTACCTCTGAACACTCATAGGGTGTGTTCAACCTTATCGGCGGAAGTCCCTACAAAGCTGGGGGATGAGAGGCTACGAACAGAACGTCCCAAGAGGCGACAAGCTGCTCATCCTTGGTGTCATAGTCCCAGTCACTGGAAGTTAAAAACTAAGACCGAAAAGTCGTTACCATGTGAAGGCTAATGCCATCACCAAGGGTCGACAAGGATATACGCCTGTTGATGGATAAACTCTACCACATCAGAGAGCCACACATAAAGGCATTTCTACTATTTGGATCAAGGGCTAGGGGAGAGGCTCAGGATAGGAGCGATGTGGACTTGCTTATTCTCCATGATGGGTGTGGAATCGATGATCCGGTAGCAAGGAGAAGGTATCTATACGGCCTCGTACGGGAGGCTATCGGAAGCCGTTTTGATGGCTTGGCTGTCCTTGATATGGAACTCAGACAGTTCTTAGAACCGAAGGAGGTTAACGCATTGCTCCTAAACATCTACTGGGATGCGCTAGTGCTTCTTGATAACACGGGTACCCTTCGACCCTTCTTAGAGAGCGTTAGGAAAGCGATCGCGAAAAGCGGCTTGAAGAGGGAAAGGGAGGGAAGAGCCTTCCATTGGGTGCTTCCGGAGCCCCTCAAAGAGGTGAAGCTACTGTGAGCCTCAATCCGCTAAGTGAGGTTAGGTACAGACACAGATTGGCCGGGGATCATCTAACAAGAGCCGAGACCAAGAGGGGAAACCCAGTTCTCAGCCTCTGAACCAACAAGGAGAGAATAGGGCTTCCCATAAGCCGAGACGGAGTCTACCAACGCCTTCAACAACATCTCCAAGATGGCTGGAAGTTGACCAGCATTTTAATGAAGCGGAACCTCAGGTTCCTCGCCGTCCTCTCCAGAC
>JBHIEI010000083.1:0-5021 GCA_046760555.1 Bathyarchaeia archaeon | reverse complement strand
GGCGGAGCATGGCGAGGCCGCATACAGCTGTTGCGCTGGTGTGTAGCACCGAAACCGAGTTAAACCGTTGAGAGGATGACTCCCATCCATGCTGGGCTATGTTGATAACGTTTTTATATCTTTTTGATACAAAAAGCGGATGACCAAGGAGAAACTGCTCGTCAGGCTAGGCGGCGAAGCGGCGGAGATGCTCAACGAACTCGTTAGGAGGGGCTACTTCTCAACGAAGACTGAAGTGATTAGGGCCGGGATCCTGAAGCTGGGGGAGACCTTTGGGCTAATTAGACATCCCTCCTACTACTGGAGGGAACTCGGCGAGGAGATCAGGAGATCTGGAAAGCGATTGACGCACGATGAGATCATGGCGGCGATTAAGTGGCTTGAGCGAGAAACCTAGACCTAGACGAGCGTTCATCGATTCGATGGTCTTTATTCTGGGCCGGTTAGAGGATTGCAACTCTAGGCTTGTGTTGTTTTTAGCTCAACTCGGCGAGTTCGAAGTCATCTTATCCGAGCTGGTTGTGGAGGAGGTTGAGCGATTCTTCCGAGAGAACTTTAGCCGAGAAGCAGGTTTCCTTGCAAAGAAATTTGTAGAAACACTTTCAACACGAATAGTGCGGCGGGATGAGATCAAGGATGAAGTGGGTAGGTTAAAGGGGCGGATCAAAGAAAAGGACCTAGAAAACCTAGCGACCGTCAGGCACGAAAGAATTCGATGCCTGGTGGCCTATGACGCGGATTACGAAGAGGCTAAGGTAAGCGAGTACATAACGCCAAAAGGCTTTGTTAGACTGTTCGGATTGAAGCCGTACGATGTTGAGTATTAGACGGTCACGGTACCCCGATTGCCTTCGAGCGTTGAAGGGGTTATGTGCAAGAATCCCACGGTCTTTAGACATGGAGTGTCAAGAGTAAGACTATTCTAGTAATTGCTAGTCATCACGCGCGCTACGTGATCGGTCCGCCAAGGAAGGCCGCCAAGAGGGCAAGAGGGAGCGAAAGGAGATCGATCTAAAAAGACCCTCTGGGGAGTAAGTTACGGCACTGCCTTTCGGCGAATAAAGCCCTAGACTTATAAACGTATCGTTCCTTGTATCTTCGATGCAAGATTTGACAGATCAACTCATGGATCTCCTATCGAAAGGTCCCAAGACGCCCGACGAGATAGCCAGAAGGCTGAAGATAAGTTGGGCGGCTGCTCAAGCCAACCTATTGAAACTCGCGGGCGAGGGAAAGATTCGTCTGACTAGGAAGGGGCGCGTCAACGTCTTCTATAGGCTTACGTGCGGAAGACTCACCTTCAACGTTCCACCGTGGATCAGACCCATGAACCTTCGGAAACTGACTGAGAGGCTTGACGAATACTTCCCTGAGGGCGTCAGTGCGGCCGAGATCGTCGAGAGGGAGAGAAGAAAGTTTTGAAACTGGGCATCGACACAGGAGTGTTAATAGCATCGATAAAGAAGAAGGGAGAGAGATTTCACGGTCCAAGCCTGAGGCTCGCCGAGCTCATCAAGGACAAGGGGCATGTAGCCGTTTCCTCAGCACTTGTGCTCATCGAATTTCCGGGTGGGCTCGCGTCGTCAACGAGGATGCCCATCGACCTCATTCACACTGCCGAGTTGTCCGTTCAAGAGAGTTTCGCTCTGGAGATAGTTCCATTTGAGGACCACATCGATAAGACAGTAAGTTTGGTGTTCGAGCTTCGCGATCTCAAGGGGAAGCTAGGGATAGAATCAGCCGACTTCCACCACCTCGCCACCGCAATAGGGGAGAACTGCGGTGCATTCGTTACGGTCGATGAACGACATTTACTAAGAAGTGAGGTAAGCGATGCGTTGGGTAGGTATATCAGGGTCTTAGATCCAAGCGAAGCGACCCGTTTGTTATAGTCCCCAATCGGTCATCACGTCTCGGATTCCCCGGACTAATCAAACCGATCTAACCCTTCGCTTTTAACTTGATCGAGGTACTGTCTTTTCGAGTTAAAGCATCCAAATGCAGACCGTACGACAATGAATTAGTTTAGAACTCGAAGGAAGGATGTGCCACCACCCGATGGCTGTTCCTCCGTTATGAAGGTTCGCTATATTCAGTATGCCCACAGCGTCTCTGTGAGCCTTCAAACATCGGCACCTAAGCCGTAGAGCGTGGCGACGACGGATTTCTCCAGGGGGACGATCCCCCCATCCTCACCCTCACCTCCACCCTACCCCTAGCCTAGGCTCCCTTATCAACCCCCTTGCGGCCTTCGGGATGAGAACCTGCCACTTCTTCGAACAGCGACGACATTCATCGTAAAACGATTTAAACGTGATGCGAGAGGATCTCCTATGAACGCAGACGTTGGTCGCAACACGTCACATCCCTTGCGCCGCCGATCTAGGTCGATACCGTCGTGGTCGTCGTGGAAAAATACGGGAAGAGGCGGGGAGGACCTCAAGACATTCCAGTCATCGCTGGATAAGGTCCACCAAGTTTCTACCCCTCACTATCCTGATCTTACCGAACTTCCCCATCGAAAGCAGATCATCATCGCCGGTAACTATGAAGTCGGCATCACCGTCATAGGCTGTACGTAGGATGATGACATCGGACTCGTCTCGGAGCTTTACGTCGATCCTGGATCTGGGTTTCACATGCTTGGAAATCGAAAGCAATCGGACTACAAAAGCCGTGACATCGGTTACGCTCACCCCGAACTTCTCGGTGAGAACCCCGATTAGCTCACCGGTGATCTCGTCGGAGACGATTAGCTCTATTTTCCCCTCTCTGGCAAGCTCGACTACCCGACGCTCATTGCCGTCGAAGAAGAACGCTGAAACGAGAACGTTGGTGTCGGGAACGACCTTAGGCATGCCTTTCCTTCCATAGCCTTCTCCTTACCTCTTTACAAGCCTTCAGCACCTGTTGGGCGGTGATTTTCCTCGTTAAGGCCGCTCTCTTCCCGATCTCATACAGCTCCTCCCAGCTGGGGATCTCCATCTTCTTCAATATCACGGCATCCTCTCCCGCAAATACTACCAAGTGATCACCAACCTTTATCCCATACCTTTCTCTGATTGCCTCTGGTATCGTGACTTGCCCCTTCCTAGTTACCTTAGTTATCTCCATGCCATAAGTAGTACTGTAGTACCTAATAAAAAATAACCGAGGGGCACACGCTGAGGCGATTTTCGTTCTTTGACATCCTGCCTAGCCCGTGATCGCTTCTTCCCGCTGTCCAATTAGAACTCTTCTCCCTCATACTATCACAAGGTTTTTCAGGACTCTGATCATAGTCGCAGGGTACACAGTATATTCGTGTAGTGGGCGTTTGCCAAAGGACCGCTTTCACTGCCTACCAGTCGTACCGAATAGTGATTGGTCTTGTTGGCGGGAATCGTAGTCCTTGAAATCTATCACGGTGTAAATGGAGGATTCTAACACTGGGCCAGTCAAGGTTTCGATCGCGCCTGTGTCATCGTACCAGGTTCCGATAAGCCCATGTAATGGTTCGTAATAAGACGATGCGTTCGCCTGTCCTATCCCGAACGATTTTCCTGAGAGTGGAGATGAAATCATGAGACTAACAGAACCAGAGCGAGGATGTTGTTATTCCCTTCATCTTCCATTCTAGGCATACAGGGTTTTAAACCGAGGAGAAGACCAACCCTTGGGCGAAGTAAAACACCTGATTAAGCCCATCCTGGCACATAACCATGCGCGTGCAAGGTAATTGACCACAAGTAGAGTTACTCAAGGTCGATGATCATCACCACGTCCGACTTCACCGACGCCGCGCGAAGATTGGCGAAGGGCGCGCCCATCGAGCTGTGGAGCCGCCGGGATCGCTCCCGATTTCCACTTCTGATCGCCAAACTTAGCGTTGCCTCAAAGCTCATTCCATCACCAGAGGTCATGGTAGATAGGTTTTGATCTCGCCAGCTATCTTTTAGCTTCCCTTTACGAGGAGCCTTCTCGGCGGTTCGATCACCAAGCGCAGGAACACGTACCGCTCGACCGCGTCGTCCGGTTGCTCGACCTCATCGCCTTCCGCGCGTATCACATGAAGATGTCCATTCAAAGTCGCGTCCAATCAGAATCGCTCTTACCGTTTGATCTTTAGCGCCTTGATAAGGTCCTTTGTTTTCCAGACTTTAACAGCGCTCTGCCGAGTAAGGTGCTCATCTTCCGACCATATACCATCATTGGGGATGGATAGCGCCAGCGCGAGCACGGGGACATCCTTTTCATCGACCCTTCCAATCATCGTCTCCGCTTCTCCGTATTTTTCCATCACCCGCTTGGAGGGGACGATCGTAACCTTGCTGAAGATAATGGACAAGAGAGCGGATACCTCACTCTCGCTAAGCCCGCTCTTCTTCTCGATCAAATCAATGTGCCTGTAGATCTCTTCAAGCATGAATTCTGGAGCGTAGAGTTCGATGAGGGGGTGCAAGAGGATTTTCCTAGTGATAGAGTTCCTGATTAAAGCAGAAATTGTGATGTTCGTGTCAACGACGAGTTTCATTCGAGCAGTTTCTTGTACCTCCTGAGCAACTCCTCCTTGATCTTTGAGTCTATCGTCAGGGCGTCCTCTTCCGTCAGTTTGCTCTTGGCCGCTATTCGTTCTAGCGCCTCGATCTTTTTCGCGTAGTCCCACATGACCTTCCTCGCGATCTCGCTCCACCTTATCTCAGCGTGTCTTTTTATGATCTTGTGCAGCTCCTCCGGTATCGCCAGTGTTATGTTAGGCATCTAGAAATATGTGAAATCACATAAATAAATCGAGCGTTGGGGCGTCCACAATTCTAGTAGAGAAAAGGCGTTTCCGAGAACAGGGATTTACCCTGATCTATGTTCAGGCGGGAAATGGGATGCTCCTTCCCCTTGGCGAAGACAAGTTAAGATACCACGATGTTGGCGTCAAGGAGTACCCTTGGGCTTCTCCATAGCGTTTCTTCCACAGTTGCTCCTGCGGTATGGCGGTCCTAGTCACCCTTCCCCTCGAAGCCTCCTCCAGAATGGTGGAGATCTCG
>JBHIEI010000082.1:0-5087 GCA_046760555.1 Bathyarchaeia archaeon | reverse complement strand
CCCCCAGCTGTCATCCCTCACTGTCGGGCGCGTCCTAGCCGGCCGCCTTCGCCACTGTTGGTCCTCCCGGGATTACTGGATTTCACTCTTACCCCGGAAATACCGCCGGCCTCTTCCGCCCCCTAGTTCGGTGGTATCTCTCGCAGCCCAACGGTTGGGCCGTCGGATTTAACGAGAGGCTCACCGAGCCAGCTACGGATGCTTTAAGCCCAATAATCGTCCCTACCACTCGCGGAGCGGGTATTACCGCGGCGGCTGACACCCGTCTTACCCTCCGCTTATTCCCCAAGCTGTTTACACTTGGTAAAAGTCGCCCTCAGCGGACGACACTCAGGGTGGCCCCATCGCGCTTTCACGCATTGTGGAGTTTTCGCGCCTGCTGCGCCCCGTAGGGCCTGGGCCGTTGTCTCAGGGCCCATCTCTGGGCTCGTGCTCTCACACCCCATACCGGTTATAGGCTTGGTGGGCCGCTACCCCACCAACAACCTGATCGGGCACGGTTTCATCCTCAGGCCCATACGAGTATGGTTTTCGGAAGGGGGTCGTTTCAGACCCCCCTTCCTATCCGGGATTAGCCCCAGTTTCCCGGGGTTGTCCCGGTCCCGAGGGTAGATTAACCGTGTATTACTGAGCGGTACGCCACGCTCTTTCGAGCGTACGGCTTGCATGGCTTAGTCCCACCCTAATAGCAGTAAGGTCCGACAGGATCACTCGGTGTTGTGGCGGGGCCATGACCTACACCCACATCAGGTCTAAGCCTCGCTTAGATCCTCATTGGTATGCCCTCACTCGGAGTCGGTATTTCATCCAAGGCTACTAGCCCTATCGAACCGATGCCGCCTAGTAGGGCACTAAATTAGAGGCAATCGTATTTAAATTTAATCGGATTCAGAGTCCCTTATAAAAGGCCTCACGCTCCATGGGCCTTGGGTTCCTTAGGGGTTCCACGCAGAGGGAGGATCCGGTGGACCGAGGGGGATTCGAACCCCCGACCTCCCGGACGCCAACCGAGCGATCTTCCAGGCTGATCTATCGGCCCTCAACGGATTCGCATCCCTTGTATTTTCTTTGTCTTCCATCGGTTATCTTTCATTCGACTAGACCTTCCGAAGCCACAGGCCGCGCAGTAACCCCGTACAAAGTTGTAGGACCTCCTGCCGCAGCGCCTGCACTTGTGGTGCACGAGCTTCCTCCCCGTCTTCTTGTGCTTGGTCCCCAATACGCTACAACTCTATTTCGGATAACTATAAATGTGTGGACCCAGAACCAACTTAGTGGAAAGGATCGGGAAGGAGATAGAGAAGGCCCTCAAGAAGATCGTCCCTAGGAGGGAGAGGCACGCCCCGACCATCTACCTCAAGGCTATCCCGCTTTCGGATCTCTCGGATGTGGGGAAGATCAAGAGCGAGGTGGAGATAGGTAATGTTGTCATCTGTTACCTGAGGCCACTCGCCGATAAGGACATCGGATTGGTGACGAGGGCGGTTAGCGAGTTGGCGACTTTCGTGAGGGACTCCGCCGGAGACATAGCCAAGCTGGGTGAGGAGAGAGTGATCGTGACGCCCCCCACGGTCAGAATCTGGAGGGAGGGCGGGTAGCTACCTCAGACGTAGGGTCTCTAGGTTAGACGGAGTGTTAGTCCCGATCCCATAGATCCTATGCAGGGAATGAGCCAGGTTGACCGCCTTACTCTTCTCTCCATGGCACACCAGGATCCTCTTGGGTCTCGGTGTCATCCTGCCCACGTACCTCACTATCTCCTTCCTGTCCGAGTGGCCGGAGAATGCCTTGAATGAGGCGATACCGCTTTCGACCCTGGTCATCCTCATCTTGCCCTCCTCGTCGACCATGGGAACCTCGGTCAACCCGTGCTGAACCCTGTGACCAAGCGTTCCCTCGACCTGGTAGCTAACGAAGATTATGGTATTCTCCTTCCCCGGTGCTAACTGCCTGAAGTAGTCCAGGGCAGGCCCACCGACGAGCATGCCGTTGGTGGCCATGATCACACAGGGTCCGCCGTAGATCACCTGCTCCCTATCGCTCGAGTGCTTGACCACGGTGAAGTACTCCGACTCGAAGGGGTTCTCGCCCTGTACGAGTATGCGATCCCGTATCGGTCTGGAGAGCCATCCTGGGAAACCTGTGTGAATGGCAGTGGCCTCGGCCACCATGCCCTCGATGAAGATGGGGATCTCTACCAGACTCCCCTCCCTTATCGCCTTCTCCAGCACCAGCATTATCTCCTGGGCTCGTCCCACGGCAAGCACGGGGATCAGTACCTTCCCGTTCATCCCCACTGTGTGGTTGATGATGTCGACCAGTCTCTTTTCCGCCTCTGATCTCGAGGGCAACACATCGTCAGGTGCTCCGTAGGTGCTCTCTATGATCAGGGTCTCGCTCCTAGGAAATGACGAGGTGGCGGGCTCAAGGAGCTCCGTCCGCGAGCTCTTGAAGTCGCCCGTGTACACGATGTTGTACAGTCCCTCTCCCACGTGGAGGTGGATTATCGAGGAGCCGAGCGTGTGGCCGGCGTTGTGCAGCGTCAGTCGAATATCAGGGGCGATGTCGTTGACCTCGCCATAGTTTACGGTGATGGTGTGTAGCAGGGTTCGCTTGACCTCCCTCTCGCTGTACGGTTGAGGGAGTCCCTCCTTCTTCAGAACATCCAGGTAGTCCAGCTGTAGGAGCGTCGTGAGGCTCGAGGTCGGCTCGGAGCAGTAGACGGGCCCGTCGTATCCGTATTTGTAGAGGAAGGGCACGAAGCCACAGTGGTCCAGATGGGCGTGAGACAGGACCACGGCGTCGAGGGCAGAGATGTCGAACTCCTTATCGTCCAGCCTCGGGTAGGTCTCGATCGACCTCCTGGAACCCAGGTTGATCCCACAGTCCAAGAGGACCGTGCTCTCGGGGGTTTGCACCAGGATGGACGATCTCCCAACCTGCCTGAAGCCGCCCAGAGCTGTGAGGCGAACAAACTCGCTCCCAAAGGTCAGGGGCCTGAAAACCCTCTCGCCGATCCTCCTCAGAGTTTCGCTCCTTTCGTTCCCCTTATCGCATATGAATTTCCGCATAGAGGAGATGGTCTTCGATGGCAGGGGGGGCTCCCTCAGTATCTTTGGTTTCCACTTGGTCTTTTTTACGATCTCCTGAAGAAAGCGACCGTTCCTTCCGACAACGAGACCGACCTTCTTCGCCTCGATGATGACATCCCCGAAGGCGGAATCGAACGATATGTTCTCGATCCCCGCTTCATCGGGAACCGTCTCCAGGATCAGCTCCCTAGCTTTGTCCTGGTCCAATCTGACCGAGGGATCGGACCGAATCACGATCCTCTTCTTGATGAGCTTGACGATGTCGGCAATGACGAAGCTCTGTTCAACGAAGGCCTCCGGGTTTGTGGTGTAGATGGCGATCCTGGGCCCTTCGTACTCTATCCTTGTTATCTCGGCCTCCCTGGGTAGGTTTTCTAGTATGTGCTGCCGAATTTTTGTGTTAAGAACCATGGGGAACGCTAAGGGCTTCCTTCTCTTCCTCGGGAAGCTCCCTGTAGCCCCTCTCCCTAGTGATGGTGGCGACGTCGAAACTGTCTCCGCTTGCGGTGTCCCTCTTCATCGCAGAGCGGATAGCCTTGAGCACGATTGGTAGCATTTCCTCTATCTTCTTTCCCTCCTTGTACTCATCCTCCAAGACCCCATAGGCAATCGGCGAACCGGAGCCCGTGGAGAAGCACTTCTCCTCGGTTAGACTGCCCAGCGGGTCGAGTGAGAACAGATGGGGGCCGTCAGCATCGACGCCGGCGACTATCGCTTGTAGCACCAGCGGAGCCAAACGTGAGGAGAATAGCAGGTTGGCGGTGAGATGGGCGGCAGAGCTGACGGGCATCGGTCTCGAGAAGTCCAACTTGTATAGACGGGCATTGGCCCTAAGGATATCAACCACGTTCTGGGCATCCGCAACCGCTCCCGCCACCGTCATGGCCAGATGCTCATCGATCCGGTAGACCTTCTTGGCCCTCTTGTGCGCCACGAAGTAACCCATAGTTGCCCTTGTGTCGGTGGCAAGTATGATGCCATCCTCACATACAACACCTATAGTTGTGGTCATGCTGAATCCCTTTAAGAGAAGTCAGTATATTCACTTTGTTAACCTTTAAAACCTTATGTAGCGGAAGAGGTAGTTGCACATTCATAGGATTCAGCTTCCCCGAGAGGTCATAATGGGGGAGGGGATCATCAAGTTCACTGGCGATATTGCGAGGCGACTGAACATCAGGTCGGTGCTGGTCGTCACGGGAGAGCACACCTACGGGATAGCCGGTGAGAGCGTTATCAGCTCCCTGAAGGAGTCCGGCGTCACCAACGATTACGTGATGGTCGGCGAGTCGACCATGGAGGAAGTCATCAGAGTTCAGAAGAAAATTCTCGAGGTCGAACCGGACGCCGTTGCCGGGGTGGGAGGGGGGAAGATCATCGACGTGGCCAAGCTCGCCTCAGCGAGACAGGGCGTGCATTTCATCAGTATTCCCACCTCAGCCTCCCACGATGGCACGACAAGCCCATTCGCCTCGATAAAGGGACAGAGCAGACCCTACTCGATCAGGGCTCATGCCCCACTCGCCGTCATCGCGGACACCGGAATAATCATGAGGGCTCCGTACCGATTCACAGCCAGTGGATGCGGGGACATCATCTCTAAAACCACGGCCGTAAAGGACTGGTTGCTTGCCCACCGCCAACTCAAGGAGGAGTACAGCGAGTACGCAGCCGATCTCGCTCTGATGAGCGCGAAGCTCGTTATGAGGCACGCCGATGCCATCAAAAACGATCTCGAAAAGAGCATTCGGGTCATCGTAAAGGCACTGATAAGCTGTGGTGTCGCGATGTACATCGCCGGAAGCTCTCGGCCCTGTAGCGGATCGGAGCACCTCTTCAGTCATGCTCTAGACCTTATCTGCCCAAGACCCGCGCTACACGGTGAGCAGTGCGGCATCGGCACCATAATGATGGCGTCGCTCCATGGACTTAACTGGAGGCGGATGAGAGACAAACTTCGGACCATCGGAGCCCCCACCACGGCCGAGGAGATGG
>JBHIEI010000081.1:0-5227 GCA_046760555.1 Bathyarchaeia archaeon | reverse complement strand
TTGATAGTGTTTTTTGGAGGGTTTTCGAGTTAGGATGTGATCGCTTCTTGAATTGAGTCGAACACTTTGTGCGCCGAGAGTACTAGGCCAATATCTAACAAGGGGATAATCACGCTCCATTCGAGTATTTGAAAAAGCATAGGGTTTGGCATGTTAGCCAATACTGGTCGAAGGGCTCCATCCACAGTGTAGTTGATGAAAGCGAGCGATACGATCGCGATGCCGATCTTCAGGATCCACGATAGTCGTCCCTGTAGCTCCACCGGGGGTCGAAGATAGTCTGGTGCGGTGATATTCTGGATTATGAAGCATTAATACAGATTGAGGATCTACTTGGCAGCTTCTTTTTGACAAGAATAGAATGTAAAATCGAGGAGTAGGTGCCTAGTAGGACGGGCGAGCCGTGAACCTGCCATCGCTACACTTCTCATGACCGTTATGTTTCACTGATTCTCTCGTGCTAAGTTTCTGCAGGGTCATAGACACCAAACATAGCTCTTACCCGAACCACCAATCTTCATCTAGCAGCGTAGGGAAGGATAGGGCAGGGTGTAAGAAACTAGTTAAAGTGAAAAACCTATTCAACCTGTGAAGCAGGTGGGTTATCTTCATGGTTGATAGGCAGAAGTTGATGGGGATGCTGATTGACGCCTTATCCCACGAAGAGATATCGCTTACACCCCTCCTGGAGAGGTTTCTGAGGGAATTGGCAGAGAGCGAGATGGATGAAGCGGCTAAGGCGGAGATAGAGATGAAGATTAGGCGTATTCTAGACGAGACCATACAGCACTCTAGGGGGCTGACGGAGCTGATGAGAAGGGTGATGGCAGGTGCCCAAACCGAGTTCTGAAAAATTGTTACCTTTGATGGAGGAGATCCTGAGTCTGGAAACTAAGGCCAGAGAACTCTACGACGATTGTCTAAGGACGGTGGGAGACAAGTCGGTTGTCGACGTTCTCACCTGGATTCGGAAGGATGAGGTGAAGCACATCGAGTTGGCTTCGGAAGCCTTGGCCCTCATCAAGCATGGGCCAGGATACCTCAGAATAAGGAAGGGGCTAGAGGGTTTCACCGACACCTCCAGCCTCTTACTCTCCTGTGAGATCGAGGACTACTTCAAGACGAACATGCTCGTCTTAAAAAGACTGGTGAACGAGAGGGGATTGAAGGGCATATACGTTGCGGTAAACAAGCCGTCCTCCTCGTTGGCGGAGGCACTCTCGAGGGAGGGCGTTGACACTGGGAAGCTGTCCTTCATAGACTGCGCCACGACGGATGTCGAGGCCGAAGGGGTTATATTGGTGAAACCCGAAAACCTCACCGACATCAGTGCAGCCATAAGCCAGCTCGTCAAAGACATCGAAGGAGAGAAGTTTGTCTACCTGGACGCTGTATCCACCCTCTATATCTTCAATCCCAGCAACGTGGTTGAGAGGTTCGTCCACCACCTGATCCCAAGGCTTAAGGCATCAAAGGTTGGTCTAATCCTAGTTGCGGTCAGGGATGAAATGGAAAGGAGATCCTTGGCTACGCTGACTGCTTTTTGCGACATGAAGGTAGATATGTAGATTTTTCAAACGGGCAACCCTTTGGCCTCTGGCCCGATGGTTATAGAGCCCGTCGCGGGTGGTGAGGTGTTCTATCTACCTTGATATCTTTACCTCGATCTCCTTCCAGTCCTCATCTACACCCTTCAAAGTGGTCACTGCTCCCACGATAGCTCTGCCCAGTATATTTGCGGGAAAATCTTTCATCACGATCCGGTTGCCATCAACGAAGAGCTTGACATCCATTCGCATCACTAAATATGCATGACAAATGCGAAAAGGCTTTTCGCAAACACTACGATTGACATTCTTGGCAGCTGAAGCAGTGGCTTTCTCGAATGCTCTTAGTAAAAGTAAGCAAACCCTTGGGCCTCGTCTCCTCAAGCTCTCCTCTGACTAGGTTCACTTTTAACCCCAAGGATTCCAAGGTCTGGGCTCCCACAACCGACTTAGCCCCCTTGAAGGCGACGGTCGCCGGACCCTTGCGGTCCCCCTATCGTTGACTGCTATAGCATGGGCGTCAGTCTCAACGACTCTCCCATCGCCGAGTTCTAGAGACACTTGGACGGGTAGCTTCGGAGCACCCACCTTCTCCAACACGTCTCTTGAGAGTACAGTGTACGTAGTTCCAGTATCGACTACCACGTTTGTTATGCGGTGTTCTTCCCTAGGCACAGCTAAATGCAGAGTATACGTCATTGAATTTCTCTATGAGACGGACGACAACACGTTTAACCTCTTCTGCCGGGAAGCCCTCTATCGGTCGAAATATCTATCTAGTATAACCTTTTATTGGTATAACTTTTAGAGAGTTGGACATGGCAGCGTATCGGAGCAAAGTTGGACCAAAGGGTCAGATCGTTATCCAGAAGGCACTAAGGAAAAGGTACGAGATACGCGAAGGCAATATGATCGAGCAGATCCCCACAGAGGAGGGGGTACTGATAAGACCGATAAAAGGGAACGCTCTTCTGAGGGATCTGGATAAGGTGGCGAGGGCGGTAGGCGAAACCTGGCCCAGCGGACTCACATCCGTGGAGGCTGTGAGAGAGGATAGGAAGAAGAGTGCCTGAGGTCACGCCCGACTCTTGTGTTCTAGTCTCCGCCTTCGTCGAGGGCGATGAATTCCGGCCTCACGCAAGAAAGGTCGTGGAAAGGGTGTTCTCTGGCGAGTACCACGCGGTGACGAGTGCCATAGTACCTGTTGAGGTCTGTGGCGTCATAGCGAGGAGATCCGGCGTGGATAAGGCGAAACTCGTCCGTGATCAGATGGAGGAGTGGGAGGCTACCGGTCTCTTCAAATTCAAGGACCTAACCAGAACGAGAAGAGACGAGGCTAGGGATCTATCGATAAGCCTTGGGCTAAGAGGTATGGACGCAATAGTCGTCCAAGTGGCTAGGGAGACTAATTGCAGCCTCATAACGTTCGATGACGAAGTGGCCAACAAGGCAGTGAAGGTGGTTCAGGTACTAACGCACAGGGATTTGTGACGGCGTCGCCTTCGATCCTTCGATCGTATATCCTCAATGAGAAGGGTTGCTTAAATAGTAAAATAGTAAAGAAAGTAAAGATGTCTTGCAAGGTAAGTTCAAAGTACCAAATAACGCTGCCCAAGACCATTAGAGAGGCGCTTGGTTTGAAAGCGGGCGATAGACTCTACGTGAGCAGGGAGGGGGATGAGATCATCCTCAAGGTGATTCCGAGGGTCGAAAGACCAAGCGAGGCACTCTACGGGAGCGCCAAAGGTGATCGGGACGCCGTAGAGGCCGTTAGGGCGTTTAGGGAGGGTGGTGGTGGTCGGACCTAATTGTACTATATTGACACAAATGTCTGGATTTACGCGGTAACCGCCCATCCGAAGTACGGTCCGGCGTGTAAAGATGTGCTGGACAGCATAGAGAAGAAGGGGATTAGGGCGATGGTGTCGACGCAGGTTCTTAGCGAAGTCGTAGGCGTCCTCTACCGCTACTATAAAGTGAAAGATACGACCCTCCAGATCGACGCCATCCTCTCCTATCCCATCGAAGCAGTCGTCGTGACCCCCGATGTCGTGAGAAGGGGGGCCGAATACGCGAGAGACTACAACGTCTTGCCCTACGATGGGATTCACGTCGCCATAGCCTCAAAATACGCTACGAATAGAATAATTTCGGCTGACAGGGAGCTTGACAAGATCGACTTCGTGGAAAGAATTGACCCTTTAGAGATGGAGCAAAAACCTAGCCGACCTTAGAATCAACTTCTCTGATTTAGACATCGTGAGGACTTGGTAGGACGTTCCCCAAAGTCACTCCAATTATTAGCGCAATCGGTCTAGCACCGAGGCGACCATCAGAGGGAGGATCACGGTGGCATCCCCCTTAATCATCGAGAACTTGGCATCTTCCTTAACCTTCCCCCACGAGATCGCCTCCTCGACCCTCGCCCCCGATAAACTCCCATCCCATTCCCCGGCGGTCGTCACGTACACCGCATAGTCCAGACCATCCTTGAACTGTGCCCACCAGATTGTGTGATGCTTTGACACTCCTCCACCGACAACAAGCGCCCCGAGCCTCTTCGCCTGGAAAACGATGTCGGATAGTTCCTGCTCGTCCCTCAATATATTAATCTTGAGCGGATGCCTCTGCGAGAAAAGCCATATCTGGGATCCAACGGCCCCATCCGTGATCGAGGGTACGAATATCGGCACCTTATTCTTCCAGCACCAATGGAGGATCGAATCTTCGCTTCGAACCCTCTTGCCAATTTCCCAGCATAGCTCTCTGGTTGAGATCTCTCTCAATCCATTTTTCCACATTTTTTGTAGCATCGGCTGGAGCCTCTTCTCGATCGTGATGCCGTAGCTATCGTTAGGGACGAAAATGTTCCCGATTCTGTTTATTCCTCGTCTGTGTAGCTCGGCGTCATCCGCCAAAAACGAGCCGTGATAATAACTCGCCCAGACTCTGGCGAAATCGTGATCCAGGGTCCCGCAGGTCGTTACCACTACGTCGAAGAGCTTCCTCCTGACCAGATCCTTGATGACCCCTCTCAAACCCGTGGCGATCAAATTGGCTGGAAACGATAGAAATTTCACACAGTCCCCATCCTTTATCATGCTCTCGAGAACGTCCACGGAATCTGCTAGCTTTTTCCCGGTGAAGCCGCCTGCCCTTCCCATTTGAGCCACGGTGTCGCTGACGGTCATACCTCCTTGCAGTTTGATATCCTCTACGACACTAGTCGGTTCCTCCATAATCCAGTCTTATAGATTCCGAGTTTTTTAGCAAATCAATTGGCCCAGAAGATGTCGGAGTGGAGCTATGTAGATTTCAACTGAACGTAGTTCTGCTTCCCGAACTTCTTGACCCGAACTATACCGTTTTCCTCTAGTCTCTTAACGAGCCTCCAAACCGTCGTCTTCGGAAGATCGAATTTGCTCCTGATCTCAGACTCTAAGACCTCCCCGCCCCTCTCGGCTATGAACCGCACGACCTCTCTGTCACTTCTCCGTAGGTCGGGGTGCCTGTCGAGGATCCTGTCGACATCGATCTTGACCACTGCTCTGGGTCTTTTGAGGTAGACTACGACGAGAAGGACGAGAAAGAAACCCAATATAGGGAGGAGGTAGACCTCTGCTGATGGTGTCGGAGTCGGCGTTGGTGCCTCCTCTGGCGGAACCGTGATCTCGATCAGA
>JBHIEI010000080.1:0-5290 GCA_046760555.1 Bathyarchaeia archaeon | reverse complement strand
AGTCTGTTAAAGAGAGCGATTCTCTCGATTCGAAACTTGGATTGCCTGATTCGGAGATTGTGTATAGTTGATTGCCCTAATATCCTTAACCTTCAGAAGGTTAGGACGCACGAAATGAGGCAGGAATTAACCGTTGATGAGTACATGGCCAACGTCGGGGTTGACATGCTCCACGCCGGTAGGGTGAGCTTTGAAATAGGAGATGCGGAGAATGCCAGCTTCGAGGACGAGAGCTTTGACGTCGTGATGGGGAAGGGGACCACCGTATTGATCGATGAAGGGGGCAATGAGAGAGTACCTCACCGATCTGCAAGGAGTGCGGCCACTTGAATTCCACGAGTGGACAAGACTGTTGATCGATTTAGGACTGAGGGATGTCGAGTCGAGGACGTATAGATACAAGAGCTTCTCGTGGAGTACCATCAGAAGCATCGGAGGTCAGAGGCTTGGTCAGGGTGGGCATACGATATCTGACAGACCAAAGTTGAGGGGTTGGATAAACCAGCAGGAAGCCCTCTTCGGCGATTACCCGGGCTATTGGGGCTACGGTCTATACGTTGGAAGAAAACCACAAGAGGGGTGAGCGGGATATGCATCAAAACAGGCTCTCGATGACATGAAGGCGAACGATCGGAAGAGGGTCTTCCTGATACCGGCTGATGACCTAGACACCTCCATCGAGAGGGCGTTGGAGGCGGTAAAGTGGAGAAACGAGGTGAGGTCGAACACCACGGTCTTAGTCAAGCCAAACCTCGCCATGGCGAGGAACGTTCCGGGTGTCAACACCAACAAGGAGCTACTCCGAGCGCTTGTGGATCGGCTGAAGGACAGAACCGAACACGTGGTGATAGGCGAGAGCGACAGCACCTCCAGAAAGGCGGAGAAGGTTTTCAGAAGGATCGGCGATCTAGGCTGCGAACTGGTGAATTTCAGCAGAGATCGGGTCGTCTATAGGCAAGTCAGAGGGTGGTATCTTGATCGGGTCCCTATCCCTCAGAGCGTGGTTGAGGCCGATGTCCTGATTAACGTCCCTCTAATCAAAACCCATATGGACACTCTGATGACGTGCTGCTTAAAGAACCTGTTCGGTATCCTCCCAGAGCCGATCAAGTCGAAGTACCACCGTAGAATAGACGAGGTCATAGCCGACGTTAGCTCGGTGGTGAAGCCCGACCTCAACATAGTCGATGGAACGTACTGCATGAAGGGGCCCGGTCCGACAAAGGGGACGATCTTCAAGATGGATCTGGTCATGGCGGCGAGGGACGCGATTTGCTGTGACTACGTCGTATGCCAGCTCATGGGACTGGACCCCTCGCACGTCCGCCACCTGATGCTCTCTTGCCGCGGTGATCTGAGCCATTTCGATGGGCTGGAGGTCGTGGGTGACTTGGACACGTTCAGGAGGGATTTTGACCTTCCGAAGATCGGTATGCTCACGAAGGTGGTTAACTGTGTCAGCTCGATCCGATTCGCCAGGGTGGCAACCCATTCCCCTTTCTTCGGACCCCTCGCGAGGAAGGCATTAGAGAGGCTGAGGGCGTAGTTTCCACTGACCTTGCAAATAGTGGTAACCTGTTAGGGTCGAGCTATGACTACGCCACCTCAGATTCAAGGACCCAATGGCCCTTAAGTACAACCACAAGATCCCGTTTGGGTGGGAGGTTGACAATCCGTTAAACCTCCTAAGGGGGTCTTGTATGAAAGGTTAAGAGATAGTTTTCCTCTTCGTTAATACTTAGGTTATGCCGATGAAGAGGGCAGCGCGGCTGCGTACAGGACTTCCTGAGATAGATGGACCACTGAAAGGCGGGCTGCCGATCGGATTTACCGTCCTTTACGGTCCGGAGGAGATCCACATCACCTCGCACTCTCTCTCGGTCAGAGCTCAGCTTCCAAAACGAAAAGGTGGTCTTGAGACCTCCTCGATTTTCATCGACGGCGGAAACAACTTCGACCCCTATCTCATATCCGATTTCGCCAGGGAGCTTGACATCGTCCCTGAGAAGGCACTACGGAACATCTACGTCTCTAGAGCCTTCACCTGCTATCAGCTCGTCGACCTTCTACTGGAAAGGCTCACCCCCGCCGTTCGTGATCACTCCTCCAGGTTCGTCGTTATCTCGAGCTTTCCCGAGCTCTTCTACGATAGAGACGCCGATACCAAGGAGGCTCACGTACTCGTCAGACGATCGGTTATGAAGGTCAGGAGGCTTGCCCACAGGCTCGATGCGGTTGTCTTGGCCACCGTTCCGACCTACTTCGCCCCTCCTAGACGCAAGGAGGGCGTACTTAGGCGTATCCTCGAGGGAGCCGACTACCTGATCAGGGTGGGGGCAGGGCGGGCTATCAGCGTGGAGCCGAGGTAGGGATGGGACGAACCGTTCACTCTTTCCGCCAAGTCCTCCAGATGGAGATCGATCGCTGGAAGAAGTACAGAAAGGCGCTGAGGGCGGATGAGAGAGGGATTTTCGATCAGTTGATGGAGAAGTGCCTCAAGCACGCCTCGGCGAGCGGACATGCTGGTAGGGCTGTTGCCACCGAGCCGATGTTCATGTCCATCCTCCTCGAGCAGCAGAAGGAGATAGAGAGACTCAGGATAGAGCTGAGGCGGCTGAAGGGGAAGGGGGGCTAGTTGGTCAAGGGCTGGATCCTCGATGCCTACCCGGCAGGGGATAACATCGTAGTTTGGATCAAAGATGAAAGAGGTCAGGCCAAACGCCTGACAGAGGAGTATCACCCTGACATCTACATCCGAGGATCCGTCCGATATCGGCGAGATCTAGAGGAGGTCCTCAGGTCCAGCAGGTCGGTGAGGAGCTTCGAGACCGTGAAGAGGCGGGTCGGGCTCAGTGACAACCGGGAAAAGGGGGTTCTGCGTGTGAGCATCTCCGATCCCAGCAGGCGTCCCTTCTTCGCGAGGAAAGTCCTCAGGACAGGCGGCTACCGGAAGTACGAGCTCTTCAACGTGGACATCCCCTTGGCCCAGCTGTATCTCTATGAGAGAGACCTTTTCCCGCTTGCCTACGTCGAGGCGAGGCAGAAGGGCAAGGGAGAGATCGAGTTCAAGCTACTCGACTCCTGGAAGGAGCTTGACTATCGCATCCCACCACTCAATTCCGTTTGGCTCCGCGTGAACGTTAAGAGGAGGGGGATCTACCCCTCATTTGACGATCGGATACACGGCATCGCCATCACAGCTGGTCATAGGGAGAAGAGGATATCGAGGGGTAGCGAAGGGGATAAGCTCCTGAGGCTCGTCGAGCACATAGCCGAGCTAGATCCCGACGTCGTCTACACGGAACACGGAGACTCGTTTTACATGCCGTATCTGGCTTGGCGCGCGAAGGAGAGCGGGATCCTCGAAGAGCTCGTCTTCGGCCGGGAGGCCACCCCTCTGGCGGTTCAGCCCAGGAAAGGAGGGGGGAGGTCCTACTTCTCCTACGGCAAGATCTACTACAAGCCTCCTCCATACTATCTTCTAGGCAGGATCCACATCGATGTGGGGAACTCGTTCATCTACGAGCACTGCGGGATGGAGGGGCTCATCGAACTCGCACGCCTGACGAGGGTCCCGATCCAGAGGCTCTCTCGAGCGACCATCGGAACCGGACTGACCTCCATGCAGATGTACCAGGCGCTGAGGGACGGTTTCCTGATTCCGTGGAGGAAGAGGGATTCCGAGGCGTTCAAATCGGCCTGGGATCTTCTCCAGGCGGATAAGGGTGGATTCGTCTTCGAGCCAATGGTCGGCTTTCACGCCAACGTGGGCGAGCTCGACTTCGTATCCATGTACCCCTACATCATGGCCCACCACAACATCTCCCCGGAGACGGTTCTCTGTGGCTGCTGCCCGGATTCGGGGCAACGAGTCCCCGACATCGGCTACCACATCTGCGAGAAGCGAGTCGGTCTCATACCGAAGGTCCTACGTCCCCTGATCGACAGGCGGATCCGCTACAAGGAGCTCAGGGGATCTACGAGAGATAGGGATGAGCGGCTGAGGTACGATCGCCGACAGGCTGCCATAAAGTGGATCCTCGTGTGCTGCTTCGGCTACCTGGGCTACCGTAACGCCAGGTTCGGACGCATCGAGGCCCACGAGTCGGTGTGCGCCTTCGGCAGGGATAAGCTGCTCAGGGCGGTCTCCATCGCCAATCGACACGGATTCAAGCTGGTTCACGGGATCGTGGACGCCCTCTGGATCAAGAAGGAGGGCGCGAGCTACAGCGACTTCATCTCGGTGGCGAAGGAGATCAGCGAGAGGCTCGAAGCACCCATCGACTACGTGGGGCGCTACCGATGGCTCGTGCTCCTGCCATCAAAGGTACACCCTGGCGTGGGCGTTCTTAATCGCTACTACGGCGTCTATTCCACGGGTAGGATCAAGGTACGGGGTATCGAGGCGAGGCGAAGGGACACCCCGCGGTTGATCACGCAGGCTCAGCTGGGCATGATCAAGGCGCTCGCTCGTGCGCGTAGCGAGGATCAGTTCGTGAACGGCATCCCCAAGGCATTGGATGTGGCGAGAGGGTACGTGGAGAAGATTCACGAGGGCAGGGCAGATCCCAATGACCTCGTCATCTCAAGACAGATCTACATGCGTCCGGCGGAGTACTCACACGATGTATTCCAGTCGATCGCGGCGAGACAGCTGGCGAGTAGGGGGCTGGAGCCCCATCCGGGCGAGGTAGTCAGGTACATCGTGGTCAACGCGAGTGCGCGGAGGCCGGTAAACCGAGTCAGGGCTGTCGAGTTCTACGATCCGGCTCTGGGTTACGACAGGGATACGTATCTAAGGCTCCTTGTTATGGCGGTGGAGAGCATTCTGTCGCCATTCGGATTCAATTACAGGATGCTGTACGATAGGCTTGTCCACAGAGTAGCACCGGTCTACCTAACCGATTAGGAGCGGGTTCTCACTTCGTTTCTGATGTCTCTGATCGTACAAGTTCGCTTGGCTCTGTTAGATAAGCAGTGCGGACGGTTAGCAGCAAAGAAAGAGAATCTCTGCGACCCAGCAACGCTCTGACAGCAACCGAGATATGCCCTCGGAGGATCTTGCTAAGATTTACCACCTATGATGCCCGATCGTGAGAACCCCTCTGTCTATTATATCGGGTATTAGGAAGACCAAGGCCTCCCCTGCTATTTTCCCAGAACTGCTGTCTAGATACTTGTGATCGATTCCTAAGGATCGTGGGTCCAGAGGATTATTAGAAGGGGTTCACATGCTGAACAAGTTGGACTCAGAAACTCCGTGGTAGAGAGTCACTGGAAGGTGTACGAG
>JBHIEI010000079.1:0-5451 GCA_046760555.1 Bathyarchaeia archaeon | reverse complement strand
CCGATCCAGATCTATGTTGAAGGTATCATCGGCGATATCGATCTCCCTGACACCATATTCGTTGGCCAGGAATTCTATTTCCTCGATGACGTTGCCGGGGGATCGAACCCGAAAGAGCTGTCCCGATATGTTCTTATTACAGAAGTAGCAAGCGTATGGACAGCCTCGACTCGTGAGAATGGTAGACCATGGAAAGTACCGGCTCGCGGCAGCTCTATAGGGAAGGTTCACGCCATTGCTTGGGAGCAGGTGACGGGCTGGAAAGGGTATTGCATCCAGATCCCTGACCAAGGGTCTATCCTCGTTGTGAGCGATCGTACCATCGGGTTTACGGTATGAGATTCCGGATATGGTTCTTAATGGCTTCATCTCGGCCAGATCCAGCATTGTATATTCCCCTTCCCCTCGCACCACCACATCGAAGCCACCCCCAAGCAATTCCTCGGACAGCCCTACCGCGTGAGGTCCCCCAGCCACGACGAGATACTCGTCCTGGATCTCCCTCGCGACACCAACACAAAAATTGTGGGCTGGGGTTAGCATCGAAAAACCGATGATCTGAGGGTTCTCTCGACGGATGTGTGCAACGACGTCCCTTTGGGTTAGATCCAAGGCGTTCGCATCTAGGATCTCCACGGGCACGTCGTTTTGCTCCAGAACAGCCGCTATGTAGCAGAGTCCAAGAGGTGGGTGGCACCCCCAGGTGCCACCCCTAGACTCTCTGGCCCTTCGGTAGCTGGGTTGTACCAGAAGCACCTTCACCGCTTCGACCCCCTGATTTTATGCAAGAGTAGGGCCGGGATGGTTTCCAAAGAGCCGTAAATTCCTCCAACGGTCCAAGCGAGCATGCGCGTGATGAAGATCACCAGCAAGCGTGGGATCGAGGAAAAATCGTTGAACTTTCTCGCCAATCGATACGCCTGCACGAAGTAAAGGATGAGCAGGAGAGCTAGGACGAGGCCACCAAGGGCGAAGAAGGCGAGCCATAGGATAGACTCTGGGGGTCGTCGAAGGCGTGCGATAATGCCTAACACGAAGAGGAGCGATGCGGTCAGGAAAATCGGCGGCTGGATGAACATATCCCCGCGGGTTTTGGTGTCGTGGAACAGGAACGAGCCGTGCTTCAGGTAGAGTCTGATGGCGTTGAACCCGTAGTGGAATTGCTGCTTGAAGAACTTTCGAACGGTGTCCCTATGATAGTGGAAGACCTTCGCCTTCCGATCGTATACGATCAGTAAACCCCTTTTCACGATTGAGTAGCACAAATCCGCGTCGTACCCCGTGTAGAGGTGTTCGTCGAACCCAAGGCGAAGTATGTCCTTCTTCACGATCAGATTGTCGGTAGGCAACCTGGTGCAGTACTTCGGCATGTTTTCAAATCGGTCCTGAAGCTCGTACCCAACGCTCCTAGCGAATTTGTTCTCCCTGTTCTGGGTGTAAACGATGCCTCCAGCTCCTCCGATTCCCGGCTGTTTGAGGTTTGGAACCAGCGCCCTGAGCCAGTTCCTATCAACGATGGCGTCGCCATCCAGAAAGCCGATCAACTCGCCTCGAGCCTTCTTAAGTATCATGTTGTACGACTTGGGCACATTCAGGTCGGCTTCGGTGACGTGCAACGGAAACTTGGAGGGCTTGCGTTTGTACTTCTTCAGGATCTCCCGAGTGCCGTCCTTGGAAAAGGCATCGATGACGTGTACCTCCAGATTTCCTTTTGGGTAGTTCAACGACATGACAGAGTCGAGACATTGCGCAATGGTCTTCGCGTTGTTCTTCGTCGGGATGAGTATGCTGACTGCTGGGAGCTTCATATGCCTAATCTCTTCCCCACCCGGTTAATCGGTCGATGAAATTCACCTTCACCCACTTCGTAAACCACTCAAACGCGAGTTCAGGGTGCTTGACCGTCAAGCTCAGCCTGTCACGGCTCAGGAAACCTTTGCGGAAGGTCGAGAATCGGAAGAGCTCGATGATAGCCCTCATGCGCTGATCAGCGGGGAAATCCTCGGTGTCCCACATAGGATACACGTTGGTCGTGGTTTGGTAGCTGTAGTTTAGATCCACCTGATCCGGTGGCGTCAGCCACCGTCCATAACAGTTCACGTAATCCCAGAGCTCGGTCTTTGGGTATGGGGTCGTCAAGCTCACGCCGAATTCGTCGATTCGGTTATCGACGATCCATCTCTTCGTCCTCTCAACGAATTCGTATCTGTCCCCAGGCAAACCGACCATGAGGAAAACGAAGAAGGAGATGCCGTATTTCCTAAGGATTCCTATGGCCTTGTCGATCTCCTCCCGCGTTATGTCCTTGGTCGAAGCCTCTAGGACCTCCGGGACTATCGTCTCGATCCCCAGTCCAGCCTGCTTTAACCCCGCCTTCGCCAGCTTGGCTATCAGAGGCTCGTTTCGAGCGATGAAATCCACGCGGGCACCTCCCCAGAGGTTTATCCAGTGGTTCGAGCCCCTCTCGATCAATCCGTCGGCGATCTCGCTCACTCTTTTACGATTGGCGAGGAAGTTGTCGTCCACCACGTAGAACTCCCGGATCCCGTAATCCCCCGCCATCTCATCCATCTCCCTCAGAACGTAGTCTGGGCTGTGTGCACGATAGATCCTGCCTGCCCTCTTGAAGCAGTAAATACATCTAAACGGGCATCCTCTGCTGGTGAGTATTGCACCCTTTCGGGTGTATCTCTTCAGAGGGACGAGGTGCCTTGCCGGGAACGGCAGCTCGTCCAGCTTGCTGATCAGCGGTCTGGGCCGATTGCTACGGACTCTCCCCTCCTTGTCCTTCCACAACAGACCCCCGATCTTCTCGGGTTCCATCTCATTCGCCAGATCCAGAGCGATGTATTCACCCTCACCCATCGCAACGTAATCGACGCTCGGAATCTCCTTGAGAACCCTTTCTTCAAAGATGGTGGCGTGAGGACCACCGACGACAATTTTGGTGTCAGGAGAGAACTTCTTCGCTCTGTTCGCGAGTTCGCGTGCCTCACGAAGCTGCTGAGAGGAGAAGCCAATTCCGAGTAGATCGGCACCTCTCACCGAGGAAGCGAAGTCGGGGGATCTCTCTACACCGAAATCCATGATCCTCACATCGTGCCCATTCTCTTCTAGGACCGATGCCACGTACATCAGACCCAGTGGTGGGCTCTTGTCCCTGTGTCTGTAGTCGGGATAAACGAGGAGGACATTCATCTCTTATAGGGGATGCAGGGAAGGGGTTGGGCGATGCTCTGGAAAATGTGCTCTCCACCTAGAATTCGGGTCATGAGATTCACCTGAGCGGGCACTCTATAGTTGCATATCCCTTTTAAGAAATATTAGTGGTCGGTTGAATCGTAACACAAAAGCCGCTGGACGCTAATATCTGTAATGCATCCAATTGCCCATGTGGCAATAACGGGCATCGCCGGTCTACTCCTGTCCCTCTCAGGGATCATGAAGCCTCCATACGTCGCTGTTGCCATTCTTCTGACGATTCTCGTCGACGCATTCGATCATGGATACAACGTGCTCTTCAGGCACAATCCCGTGGCCACTCGCACCAAGCGCATGGCGGCAAAGGGCCAGCTGGCTCGATCGTATCGTCACTACTATCAACACAGGCACGAGATGACATCGATGGTGCTGCACAATGTTTACTTTGCACTAGCTCTCGTGATCTTTTCATTGGCGTTCTTTCGCCGATTAGAGGAGTTGGTGATGGCTGTATGCCTAGGGGTGCTTCTTCATCTCTTGTGCGATGCGTTTGGCGACATAAAACGAGATGGATATCGTCGTGCCTTCGGATTCTGGACCTTAACCTTAAAAATCCCAAGCGATTTTGAGCGGGATTAAAAATTTAAACGACGGCTCCGACCTGATGGGTGTCAAGAAGGTTCGAGTTATATTTCATCTCTAGCCAGTGTTATGGTCTTGGTAGTGGTAGGTAATAAACAAGTAGAGATGGCTTCAAAAGCTGATCTCCTCAGCCGAGTCAGCGTTTGGATACTTTGCGTCCTCGTCCTATCTCCAATCATCCTGTCCGCTCATGGCATAGAGGTCACGAATGATCGGATCGGCCAAGCGGATTCGGAAAAGATAGTCATAGCGATCTATATCCCATGGTACCCACCGGGATGGTTTCCGAACGGCGATCCCGGGGTGAGTCGTTCGGGTCCGGGCGAGCTCGATAGGAGCGGAGGGGAGCCAAATCCGAACCCTGATCCCTACGTGACGCTCTTCTCTCCCGCGGAGCAAGCCCATAGCTCTAATCGAGACTATCTTCGGTGGCAGGTTCAGATGGCGAGAAGGGCGGGGATATCCGCCTTCGCGATCATCGCCTCTGCGTACGCGGTAGGGGGACCGCCCGATGAGCGGGAGGCTCGCATGCCTGAGAACCCCTACGACGTCTTTATCGAGGTCATGGAGTCCGAGGGATTCCCTTGGTGTTGGCTTCTCTGGGGGGAGAACAAAGAAAAACTCTACAAGTTGATGGAAAAGGGTGTTGAGTATCCGCACTATCTGAGGATAGACGGTAGACCCGTTGTCGTCTGGCACGGCATCGTTCCGACCGAGGGCGGATCCTCGACGGACCAAGCTATAATTGATGCCCGTAGCTATGTGGAGTCTAAGCTCGGAGAGAGGATCTTTTGCATAGGGGGCAAGATGCCGCCCATCATGGATGTGTTCTCACTGTACCTCTATCCCGGTTACTGGGATCTGATGGAGGTGGGCGAAAGGTGGAGAGAGTTGAGCGAGAGCGGTAAGCCTTGGGCCCCTACCCTCATCCCGTGTGTGGCCGCCTGGTGGATGGGGGAGTACCACGACTTCGATGCCAATCACTACCGGGCCTACTGGGATCTCGCCAGAGAGTACCCGAAAAACGGTTCTCCTGAGATCTACGTCATATGCGCTTGGAACGAGTACTTCGAGTCAACGGTATTGGAGCCAACGGTGGAATTCGGGACTCTACCCGTTGATATCAATGCGGAAGAGGTCGGAAGGATCAGTGGGCCTACAACCCCGACTCCGACCCCAACTCCTACACCCGCTCCTACACCTACGCCTGGGGTAGTTCCTGATTACATAAAGCATGTCCCGGTAGGGGAGATCCTTCCGGGCCCTTCTGGGTACCCTGAGGCGTATGCCGAGTGGTTAAACGCCGTAGGTGCTATAGGGAACGTCGACCAGGGCGACATCGACTGGCTTGCCAGCCTGGGCATAGACTTCTACTATTATGTGAATAAATACGTGGAACAACACCCGGAGTTTGCACCGCCGAAGGTCGATCTCTCCTCGGTTCACATTCTGACTTGGTGCATGAACCCGTCCGTGTATAAGGACCTTGTGGCTGCTGGTGTCGACGCCTTCGAAATCGATGCCTACTGGGGAGAGCATGAGCCAAACGAGGGTGAGTACGACTGGAGTCTCATCGATCATTTGGTAGCTGAGGCGGAAAGGGTGGGT
>JBHIEI010000078.1:0-5511 GCA_046760555.1 Bathyarchaeia archaeon | reverse complement strand
AGGAGGAAATATTGATACTACACCCGCCGTGGTGGCGTCGGGAGCCATTTTCAGTGAGGCGGCGATGGAGGTGGCAACGATCGTAAAATTTGCCCAGAATGCGCTGATAGGGGTGGTTGCCTTCGCGCTAGCGTGCTATTACGTGCTTGTCTTAGAAAAGAAGAAGGGAGAGAGACCGAGCATTCGAGTAATTTGGGATAGATTTCCCAAGTTCGTTCTGGGATTTCTGATCGTATCGATATTGTCCACGATGGGCGTCTTCACCTCAACCCAGATCTCAACGATGAAGAATCTGTACAAATGGCTCTTCGCGTTAACTTTCGTCTCAATCGGACTCGAAACCCCTTTACGCGAGTTTAGGAAGATAGGAGGAAAACCAGTGTTAGCCTACCTCATAGCCACACTCTACAATGTCGCACTGACCTACTGCACGGCATGGCTGCTCTTCGGTGGTATACTACTTTAGAACAAAGGATGGGTTCGGCGTCTCAAGCTGGTTATTCTAAATACAGAAGGTTAGTTTCGGTGATCATTCCAGCATACAACGAGGAGAAGAGCATAAGTAGTGTCGTATCGGCTGCCAAAGATCTCTCTGCGAAAGCCATAGTTGTCGACGATTGTAGCACTGATCAAACAGGTTTATTGGCAAGGAAAGCGGGAGCGCTAGTAGTTCGGCACAAAAGAAATCTGGGCTACCTTGAAGCACTTCGAACGGGTTTTAGAATCGCCTCAAAGCCTATAGTTGTAATTCTGGACGCAGACGGTCAGTATGATGCCGACGATATCCCTCGTCTGGTGAAACCAATCCTTGAGGGAGAGGCGGATCTTGTAGTCGGGTCTAGGGAAAAAATAGGCTCTTTTTCAGAAACATTGTTAACAAAACTCACAAATCTGCGCGTAAAGATTTCAGATGCGAGTTCCAGTTACAAAGCCATCAAGAGTGAGATAGCCAGAAAAATGAGGCTTAACGGGAGATGTATCTGCGGAAGTTTCCTATTGGAGGCTGCAGAATTAGGCGCGAAGATAAGGGAAGTTAAGGTTGCAAGCAGAGAAAGGAAGTTTGGTAGAAGTAGAACCAGAAAGGAACATCTTTGGCAGACGCTAATAGTATTAAAGCAAATATTTCACCCTTAGAACCACCCTTAAATGTTTAGAGCTCGATCAACACAAAGACCTATTTTCCCAGCGTTTCTAGGATTGAAACGAGATCGTCACGTAGTCGGTAAATGCCCGGGAGTACCTCCACAGCCACCCGAGTAACCCCTCCCTCAACGCTATGTATAGGGTAAAGGGAGCTTACTAAATACACGTCATAATCACTCGGCTCGTGTCGTTTAATCTCAGCTGTAAAATTTTCCCAAAGGGAGCGTGATCGATTTAATCTCCACGTATCCGGATAAGGCGTATAGGTTCCGTTTAATAAGTAACCTAATTCTCCGTAGTAGACGAGGTATGGACTCCCCACGAATATCTCTATTTGTCCCTCGTATCTATCCCGATGCAGCTCGAACCAGAAGGGATCGGACGTCTGATCGAGAGACCAATGCTGCCCACTCGAGATAAAAATCGGTATCTTATCTGGCCGATTAGTGTCCTTCCAGGTTGCCAACTCTTCCAATTGAAGGCACAAATCATCATCCCAGTACTCCTTGGCCCCATATCCATACATCGAGTGGTAAACACCATAGGTCACTACAGAAGCTAGCACCGCTATCAAGAGGAGTGAGGCTACTAAGCTACCAATCGAATCAGCGCGACGGTGTCGACCTCCTGACAGCCGGAATCTTTTCATCAGGTAGCTTAGCCCCAGAGCCCCGAAGATCGGAATGGGAAGAAGGATGAGGGGCCGATACACGAAGCCCAGCCTAACCCCTCCTAGAGCTCCACCAAAGATCAAGGCGTAGTTCACGATTATCCAGGAAAGAAGAAAGGTCGACTGGTGGCCACCACTCACGTCGGAGAATCTCTTGGATCCTCCCAATCGGTTCCAGACCGCCAGCACCCCTAACGCGATCAGGACATGCATAGCGATGGAGTTGAATAGATCCAAGTTACGCATGATGCCTCCAAGCTCGGGAATAGGTAGGGACTGATCCACGTATCCCCCCTCTCGCCCCCAGATGTGCAGCACGCTTACAGTTCCGGTGATGTATCGCCTCCCATAAAATAGATCGAACAGGTTAGACAATGGGATCGGAGATGAGGGAGTGACCATACCTAGGGTATACATCGATAATTGATACCGATAGCCCACGTCCCCCGGAGGCAGCAGAGAAAGGTATAGGAAAACCAACGCTAGTGAGATCAACAACGGGGATAGTACACCCTTAATCACCCTCTTCATTTGATGCTTAGAGCGTTGTCTCATGAGGAAAAACAATGAGAAAGCTACGATAATGGCACCGGCGAACGCATATGTGAAAATATGAGTGTACCATACGTACCAGAGCAGGAGTCCAAGCATGAGCGCCCTTATGGGAATCCCTAATCCACTTGGCTTACGAGAGCCGTCTCCTTTTTCGTTGGCTTTTAAAGATATCATCATGATAAGGAAGGTAACCGTGATGAGCAGATACGCGAGCAAGCAATCGTGGAGATCACGGGTGAGTCTCATCCTCCCGGGCCAAATCGCGGCCAAGAAACCCGCGAGAAAGGCCGTTGACTTGCTGTCCGTGTATCTCATGACGATCAGGTAGAAGACCACCGATAGCAGGGACGATAGGACGATCGGAAAGAACTTCTCGATGAGGATGAAGCTCACCCCTGCGAGCCTGTGGAGTAGAACCGTGATCAGGACGTAGCCCCGCCTCGGATCGATCGACCCGGGAAAGAAGTACACGGCGCCGAGCCTATCCCCCTTGATCATTTCTCGGACGTAATGCACAGTGTCTCCACCAAGGGGATACGGAGAGCCGAACTGGTCAGGGCGGAGGTACGGTCCGTAGGAGAAGAGGAAGGAGAGCACGAACAGGATCGAGGCAGCTAGCACGGTGCGAGGGATCCTGATGACCGGAGCTGATCTCGAAACCGGCTTTCCGCTATCCAACAGTAACAGATCCTACAAGCGATTATTGATGTTAAGTATCTAAGCCCTCGACGCGCCTCTGTTCACCAAAATCCCTCCAAGAAAGCCCACGAACTTTAGCCGTGGGAGCGTCACGATGAAAAAGCAACGGCTCGAACGTCTATGTTAATCTAATTCCCTTCACGGCGCCAGCTCATTTATATGGCTAACACCGCCCTTACCTTCCTAAGCTCCTTCGTCGTTGGGTCGACCTCTAAGCCCAAACCCTCAAGGGCGTGGACGCCCAATACCCTTGCATCTCCCTCTTCGGCAAAAACAAGCACTGTGGGGGCTCTTCTATCCATACACTCAACAAATCCCATTCCAACCGACCTCTCGATGACTTTACCTTCTATGGTCCTGAAGTTTCTGCTATCTTCACGCTTAATGCCGAGCCTATTCAGGACCTCTGTAGGCACCCACGTATAAGTTGAGCCAGTATCCACCAGCAGCTCAACGTCCTCGTATTTGGAGAGGGGTAGGTTGTATATCCTGATCTTCACATAAGCGTGCCCCATTTCCATTACACATCCCTGGATGGGATTTAAGTTCCCTTAGCAACCGTGAGCGAGAAACACACCGCTCTGATAGTGAAGGTGAATCCGAGAGGCACGTCAGGAATATATAAACAGGAGAACTGGATAGAGACTATAATGCCTCGCTGAACATACTTGAGCGGGCATTATCGGGGTTGGACGACCCTTGGAGCCTGTAGAGATGAGGCCTCTACTGGTAGAGATACCAGCAAGCTCTATCGTTGAAGCAGGAAGCCCACAACATTTTGAGTTGGGTAGTTCACGGGATTCTCTTCTCTCTCATCCATTTCCTGAGCAGACCAATCACTTCGTTTAAGGCAATACTTGCCGTGCTGTCGTCTATCCCCTCTCCCTTTTTAAGCGATTTTCTGCTTTCCTCGCTCCACACGTGTTCGTGCTTTCCATGGTAGGGATCTCTGTCCCAGCGATATAGCCCATCCTCGAATTGGGCGTGGAAGCTGTAGTTTTTGAGATCATCGTCCATGTGGACATCCAGGTAAAAGTCCCTCTTGAAGAGCAGGCGTAGCTTGTCAAAGACTATCTGATTGGGGAGGGCCTCAGCGCCTCCTACCACGTCGCTATGTTCCTCGAGAGCTCGTCTCCTTAGGCTTACGTATGCCTGTCGTTGATACATGCAACTCCTCCTTGATGCCTTTGAGCGTGAGGGCCGCCTCGACTGCCGGAATTTTATGAGCGTACGAGTCCCAGTTTACCGAGTCCTCCCATATTTCGTGGAAGTCCTCTTCGCCCTTCTTTAAGAGGAGAGCCCTGAGCTCCCCTGGAGTAGAGACTCCGTATTTCTTCTTGATTCCGGCGATCTCCTTGTACATGTAGCTCAGTGCTTTCTCTAGATCCTCGACCGAGTATCTCGAATACTCATCCAAGTACTTCGCTGTAAGGTAACGGCCGGATGTCCTGAAGAGGCGCTCCCTCGTGCCCCCGATCTCCTCGACGATCCCGATTTTCACGAGGTGTTCCAAGTACTTCCTTGCGGTGTCCCAAGCCACCCCGGCCCTTTCGGCAATCCCACTGATGCTCAGGGGACTCGCCAACTCTGTTTCCACAACGGTCCATAGCTTGTCCAAGCTCAACTCAGAATAATGAGGGTACTCTCAAATAAACCTTGGTTCGTTTCTGCGGGTTCAGGAGCATCGCCCCAACTGATTGGCTAATTAAATGGACGAGACGACCTACTACAAAGAAAAGCTGTATCTCCCTCGTGGTGTGCGGGACAAGCTCGGCTTGATCGACGGCGACAAGCTCTACGTCGAGGTCACAGGAACGGGCGAGGCTCGGCTGACCGTAGCAGGGGCGAGCCAGGCTAGCGAGAGGGTATTGAAGAGGCTCGACGATCCGCCGAACCTGGGCAGGGTGAGGGGAAGGATCACGAGGGAGGAGATATATGAAGATATTACTTGATACCAGCATACTCGTCCACGCTCACAACGCCGCGTCTCCGTACCGTGAAAAGGCCGCCGATCTCATAGGAGGAGCGATACATCGAGAGTTCGAGGCGTGCATAGCCGATCAAAACCTTTATGAGTTCTTTGCCGTCTCACGAACCCGAAAAGGGTCGAGAGGCCTCTTTCGTCCGATGAGGCCGTTGAGGTATGCCTGGACCTTTGGAGGTGCAAGGAGATCGAGAAGATCCTTCCTCCCGTGGGAACTCCGGGGGAGACGCTGCGGGTCGCTGGGAGGATGAAGCTTTCGATGGCCGAGATCTTCGACTGCCTGTTGGCTGTCACGGCGAAGGAAAACGGAGTTGGCATGATCTACACGGAAAACGTCGACCACTTCAGGGCCTACGGCTTCCTTAAGGTCGAAAATCCGCTGGTCTAGTGCTTAAAGCGGACAGGATCGAGCGACTAGCACGGTGCGGGGGATCCTGATGACCGGAGCTGAACTCGAAAC
>JBHIEI010000077.1:0-5607 GCA_046760555.1 Bathyarchaeia archaeon | reverse complement strand
TCCTAGAGGAGTGGAGAGATATCTACTCCTGAACTGCAAGAAGCAGGTCCTGACCCAATAGCGACGGGATCTCGGCCCCCGTCGAGGATCCATGAAGCGCCGGACCAACAAACGAAGAGCGACGGAGAAGAGCGTGAGGCAAGGCACGAGTTCGAGCACTGGTTCTCATAAACATCCTAGGCATGATCGTCGGCATAGGAGGAGGGCTCGGCGCGGTGCTGTTTTGCTGGGTGATAAGGGCCAATCAGATCGTCTTCTTTGAGTGGCTTCTTCCGTGGCTATCGCTGAGCTATCACGGGCTAAACCTCGGGATACTATTGCTACCCGCATTGGGAGGGCTGATCGCGGGGCCGATAATCCATAAGGTGGCCCTCGAAGCCAAGGGACACGGCGTACCCGAGGTCATGGAAGCAGCCTTCACAAAGGGAGGAAGTATTAGAGCCAGGGTAGCCGCGATCAAGGTCATGGTTTCCTCCACGACGATAGGCTCGGGCGGAAGTGCGGGGAGAGAGGGGCCGATCGCCCAGATAGGGGCCTCGATCGGTTCCTCGCTCGGTCAGCTGTTTAAGCTCTCATCGCATGATATCAGGCTGCTAACCATCTGCGGGGTGGCTGCCGGAATAGGAGGCACGTTCAACGCGCCATTGGGCGGCGTGCTGTTTGGGTTAGAGGTCGTCTTTCGACATTACACCCTGGTCTCCGCCGTTCCTGTTTTACTTGCCGCGATCGTGGGGACCTCGGTGGCGACGGTTTTCCTCGGCTCTAGTCCCTTAAGCCCGGCCTTCACCACGAAGCCGTTTGTCTACTCTATAGGCGAGATCCCGTTTTACCTCATACTTGGGCTGGTCTTTGGCGTGGTCGCCTTCCTCTGGGTCAGAGCGTTCTACTCCCTTGAGAGCCTATTCGACAGGCTCCCGATGTCGGGCAGGTGGAAGCTAGCCCTGGGTGGACTGGCAACGGGTTCCATAGGGATGTTGCTGCTTCCCTATTATCACGCATCTGGCGGTTTACCCACCTCCTTCGGATTGCTAGGGGTCGGATACGATGGTCTCGAACTGATCTTAGCCGGCTCCATCCCGTTGTTGCTGCTGCTCCTTCTGGGATTGCTGAAGGTGGTGACCACCTCGTCCACCATCGGATCTGGAGGGAGCGGTGGTATCTTCTCCCCGTCCCTCTACATCGGTGCCGCATTCGGAGGGGTGCTAGGTACGACCTTCAGGTTCCTTTTCCCAGAGATCATCAAGCAGCCCTACGCTTACTCTCTCGCGGGCATGGCCGCACTGTTCTCCGAGACGGCCTCAGCACCACTGATGAGCATCGTTATGATACCCGAGATGTGTCACGATTGGGCGTTGCTTCCGCCCATCATGGCGTCGAGCGCGACCAGCTACCTCGTGTCACGATGGTTGCTAAAGGGATCGTCGATCTACACTTTAAAACTCGAAAGGCGGGGGATCCCCATAGTAAAAAAGAGGGGGCTGCTGGAGATGGTGCCCGTTAAGGAGATCATGACCGAGAGGGTGATAACCGTAGGCGAACACGAGAAAACAGCAAAGTTGTTGGAATTGGTCTCGAAGTATGGACACCCAACCTACCCGGTCATCAACAGTAAGGGAAAGATCGTGGGGCTGGCAGGAGTCAACGCGATCTCCAAGCTAGGACCCGAAGAGATGACTTCGACCCCCATCGCGGAAATCTTGAACAGGAGGGTGTTAAAGGTCCATCCCGATGACACGGTACAGACCGCTCTGGAGACGATGCGGCGCAACAACGTCGAACGTCTATTGGTTGTTGACGAGTCTGAGCCACGCATATTACGGGGAGTGGTGACTAAACTCGATGTTATTCATGCCTACGTCCGAGAGGAGAGGGAACTGGAGGAGGACCTGCTCTCGTTCTAACGCTAGCTAGAGAGAGTCAGGGGTGTGAGTATCGCATTCTCAAATCGAAAAGGAGAATGGTTTGGTTTAAGTTGTTGAGGTCATCAGCCCGATCCACAGGCTTTGGGCGGTTACACCAGTACACCTAAGAACCTAAGCCAGAAGCGGAGGTACTGCATGTGTGTCTTTAACGGAACTCAACGAGGTTGTAGGCAAATACTATGAGGGGCTGTTGAAATGGCGCATAACCGTGTAACTGCAAAACATGACGCCATAGTGTACGAAAGCTACTCAGACATTGCCCTACCCTGGGAAGGCATTAAAGACCTCGACATATATACATGCGTACGAGCCCCACAGATACATCGCGGCAACAAATCTACAAACAGAGCTGAGGGGGGAAGTTAGTACACTAAAACCTGCTCGAATTGCTGAAACCCATTAAGACCATTGGAGTACCTCCAAATAGGTCCGGAGGGATCGTCAAACAGACCAAGCGAAAGCTAAGGCCATTCTTGGATTGTTTGAGAAGACTGAGGAGGGGTGGCTCACACCTAAGACTTAATTCTCAAAATGCAATCTCTCTAATGAAGTCAAAGAAGCCAAGAATCAGGTTTCCTAGTTAACTATCAAAGGGTTACAGGCATTGTTCGAAGTGCGAGTATTATATGATTGAACATGAAGAAGGGGGCTATCGAACCTGGTGTGCCCATTTCAAGAAGGTCATAGGCGATGCTTTAATGGAAGTAGAAGATTGCCACTGGTACAAGGAAAAGTCGCGATCGTCATCCACCTCCTCTGCCGAGAAGAACAAGACCGCTCCTAAATGCCCATATTGCGGGGCAGTGGATCCGAAAGTTATTGGAATAGATCGCCTTTACTCCACGCCACGCCTTTCAGAAGCTCTCGAGCAGGAAGCGGAATGGCAATGCCAGGAATGCGGTAAATCGTTCATTATAAGGTATAGAGCCGTGAAAATAACAAAATCAAAACGTCGCTAGATGGCGGTTAGCGACACGCTAGACCTCGTAGTCCAGATAGTCGGTGTCGTTTTCTACACATGGTTTGAATGCCCCTGTGGGTAGTGGTGGTCTTCAGGTCTAGTGTCTCAATGGCATCCGAAAGTTCATGACACGTTCTCCAAGCAGGATGTGTCGAAAGCTATGGAAGGGTATGAATTAGCTGAAGCAGAGATTATGGGTATCTACAGTAGGTGATACAGCAACCTTAGAGAGAGCCCACACGCTTAGCGACTTAGCACGCGCTACCCTACCGTTTAAATAGTATGCCATGCCTACGAAACTGATCGTATGAGTTCTCGAAAACTCGTTAAGAAGGGCTCAGCCAAACGGGATAAGGAAGGCAACCTGCTTCTCGTTAACGAGGAGGGGCAAGCATACAGAGTGGACGAAACGGCAGCCACCGTCTGGAAGGCATGCGAAGGCAAGACTCTCGAGGAGCTATTAGCCGAAATAGCCTCTTCAACCGAAAGAGAACCGGATGACTTAAGGGGACCATTGGAGAACCTCATCTCAAGTCTGAAGGAAGCCAAGCTGGTCGCTTAAGGTACTATGCATGCGAAAGGCACGCAAATGGCTACGTCAATCGAATATAACCATGGCCATAGCGAATCAAGACAACTGTTTGACCAACACTTTCAGAGAGACAGGATGTTCCTTGGTGCATATTAAGCACAGGATGATCAGGAAGATCCACAACACCTGATCGAGCCAGATGTAAAAGATCGCACTTCTCTTAACTCTTGAGTTAGGAGCGCGCAAGAGGTAGGCATGAAGCAAGCCATGGACGGGCACCCTTCAACAAAGACATTGCGGGCCGGTGACATCGAGGCCCACGTAGTTTGGTTCGACAGCATGGGGGCAAAGTGTAGCAGCGTCCTCGTCGAGACCCCCGAGGTTAGGATCCTCATCGACCCCGGTGCAGCCGCGATGCAACCCAGTTTTCCCTTACCGACCGTCGAGAAGGCGTACTACCGCTCGAGAGCCTTCGAGGGCATTTCACGGGCCGCCGAGAAAGCTGACGCTGTGATCATCTCACATTACCATTACGACCATCACACGCCTCTCTCGCGCCGAGTGATCGATGCCGTGGCCCTTTACAGCGGCAAAACCCTATGGGCGAAGGACCCGAACCGATACATTAATTACTCGCAGTGGCTTCGCTCCAGGGTCTTTTACGAAGAGCTTTGCAGATCCTTTGGGAATATTCCCTTGAAGCGGGTGGAGCGCCGACCCGAACAGACGGACTACCCCGACCCGATGGACTCCATCCCCTCGGCGCGCGACAAGGAGTACGGTAGTTACCGAAAGCGAAAACTCGAGCTACTGGAAAAGGGAAGGAAGTGGTTTGAAAAGCTGTCGAAGAAGGTATGGGCAGCCAGACCTTGGATATCGGAGCTCAAGTTCGGCGGTCTCGACGTCAAGTTCGCGGATGGGAATGAGCTCAGGATGGGCGGAACCAGAATCAACTTCTCGCCCCCACTCTTTCACGGTATAGAATTCGATAGGGTCGGGTGGGTTTTTGCCACCACCATCGAGCATGGAGGCAAGAAATTCCTCCACAGCTCGGACATCCAAGGTCCCATGATAGAAGATTACGCAGACCGCATCATTCGGGAGAACCCGGACATCCTGATCCTGGACGGTCCCCCCACGTACATGCTTGGCTACATGCTGAATCGGATAAACCTGAATCGCGCCGTTCAGAACCTTTGCAACATCATCAGGGAAACCAAGACGAACATAATCATCTATGACCACCACCTCCCGAGGGACAGGCTTTTCAAAGAAAGAGTGAAAGAGGTCTACAGGGTTGGGGAGGAAGAAGGAAAAAGAGTCCTAACAGCTGCCGAGTACCTAGGCGATGAGCCGATGGTCCTAAAGCACTCGCCGAAATCGGGTGAGATACTGAGCCGTTACGCGAAGAGTCGTCACCTGTGATGTCGAACTTTCCTCTGGAACCATTGCCTTCTTCTCCAAGCATTACTTCTCATACTTTCGACACTAGAACGTTAAACTGAGATTCTCGGGGTAATCGCTCTATCTTTAGTGTCTCGACCGATCCGCCGTTTCGGAAGAGCACTATGGAGCTTGAACAGCTTCTCCATCCTAGGGGCCATGATTGTCCTCACGTAGGTCATGAATAGATTGAGAAATGACTTTGCTAGAATTTGTGTGTAAAACTGGCGGCGAACGTACGAGTTAGCCAGGTACGGAAGCCAGCGCATGTCGTATTTCCAACACTCATAAATGAGCTCATAGACCAGTTCGTTCGCATCTTCTATCCTGAACGGCTTTTCGCTCCTCATCCCCCCTAGTGGGACCAGGAACAAAGGCACCATTAAACCCGGATATCCTTTCAAATCCTCGACGAGATCGATTGATCGAACGATATCGTCGTCGTTCTCGCCGGGCAGACCAAGGATGATCGTCGCACACGGAATCCAGTGGTTATCCATCAAAATCCCGTACGCCCGTTTTACCACTTCTGGCCACTCCTCGGGCGAAAATGGCTTTGACTTGTTCGCCATATGCATCCTCGCCAAACGGGGACTACCCGTCTCTAGACCTGTTTGTCCGGCGATCCAGGGGCTATCTTTCGTCCCCATTTCAAGAATCTCCGATACGCTCGCGACTAAATCTGGGGCGGAAGCGACACTCGAGAGCGAAAAGTGGCTAATGCTCACCCCCTCGACCCCAGGGAAGTG
>JBHIEI010000076.1:0-5616 GCA_046760555.1 Bathyarchaeia archaeon | reverse complement strand
GTGGATTCAGAAGAGAACGCGTTAGAGAGAATGAAGGCATTCTGGAACAAGAACACGGCGGGTTTCATAGTGGTCTTAGTCAACGGGCCCCGGGGGAATCGGACCCCCGACCCCTGGGTTAAAAGCCCAGTGCTCTACCTAGCTGAGCTAGGGGCCCTTCGGCTCCTTTTATTGGAGTAGAAGCTCTAAGATTTATTGGTCCCGCCCCCCGGATTTCCGCGAGATGTTTCGAACCGGGGACCAGTCGGTTTCCGCTCAGCCGCTGTTCTCTAACGCTCGAGCGCTAGCTACAGCCGACCACTCTACCACTGAGCTAGGGCGGGACATGAAATTAAGATGGTGCGGGTATTTATCGATTATCGCGTCAGATGTCCACGACGTAGCGCATGATGACCCTGCCTGCCGCCCTTTTTATCTCCATCAGCGAATATGTTGCCGCCTTGACCTCAGTTCGAGGGGGGTGCTTGCTCCGATCCACCTTTTCCCCCCATATGGTGGCTTTGAGGCGGAACCCATCCCCGTGGCGCTCCACCGAATGGACTTCGAACTTAGAGTAGTACATCATCCCCGCATCATACCTATATAGTAGCTCGGAGAGCCATTCGAAGAGAAGGGCTGAGAGGTCCTCTCCTTCGACCTCTATGTCCCGTGACTCCTTGGGCTCGACCCTTTCGATGTCGGTCATCAGGTTGAACAGAGCCACTCCGGCACTCTCGAAGGCCTCCTCTACGGACCCGCCCTCACACTCCACATAGGCATCGGATACGTGATCGAGGTACCGATATTTCCCAGCCATCAGAGAATGAGAGGAAATATTTCCCTTCTAACGTAGCTCAGATACTCGGCAGCCGTCACCTTTGAGAAGACAACGACACACCCTCTCCTCGTGACCCCTACCACGTATCCCTCTTTCTTCGATTGGATGACCACGTACCATAGGTCACCGTGCTTACGGTATTCGTCGAAAAGTGAAGTCCCGATGATGTCCGGCCCGTAGAGGGACATCTTGTTCACATTCGGGACATCGATGTGGTCGAAGAAGGTTATCTTCGTTCCCTGAGGGTTCTCGAGATGGAATGAATACAAACTCTCGGGGGGGATCCCAACCTCAAGAATGGACCCAGCTGAGCCGTAGAGTAGTTGGCTCAAGTCATTTGCGATTCGATTAGCCTTCTCCTTCTTCTCTAAAATCACCAGGTAGGTCCTATCGATAAACTCCGACAGGGAGAAGGTGGCCTCGACGGTACCTGGAACGGGGACAACCTTCCCCCTATGGAACACGTGATCCACGAAGTCGCTGGAGTAGATCCCCGTTATCTCGCCCTCCCCTTTGATCAGATCGGTGATTTCGGTCAGAAGATCGACTTTGAATTCCCCCTCCACATAAGCTTCCCTCTTGCTGAAGCCTCGAAGTTTTGTCTCGATATCGGTCAGCGGCAGTGGTGACTTCAATCTAAAGATCTTTCCCGCGGTAACCATCCCGTAACTTATAATAGAGGTTTTGCTATCTTTTTGAGCCCTACCCTATGTTCCTGAAGGAAGCGATCCTGGAGAACTTCATGTCCTACAATTACGCCAGGATACCATTTAAGCCCGGGATAAACGTTATCTGCGGTCCGAATGGAGCGGGGAAGTCCTCGATACTCCTCGCGGTGTCCGTGGCGCTGGGTCAAAGCTATACGGAGCGATCTAAGAAGCTCGCTGAGCTTGTTCGGTGGGGTGAGAGCAGAGCGAGGGTGACCCTCGTCCTCGACAACTCGCCTAGGGACGGTCGGAGGCCGGTCTCGCGGATGGCCCAAGACGAGATCTCACTTACGAGATACATCGATCGCAGCGGGAGATACTGGTTCGAGCTCAACGATAGGATCGCCAGGAAGAAGGATGTGGTGAAGCTACTTTCGAAGTTTGGTATGGATCCCGAAAATCTGCTCATCATCATGCACCAAGACATGATCGGTGAATTCCTGGTCCTTCCGGCTCAGGAAAAGCTCCGCATGGTGGAGTCGGCCGTCGGATTCGAATCCTATCGCAAGCATCTGCTGGCCGCTCAAGAAAGGCTGAACAAGATAGTGGGTAAAGAGAGGGCTCTCAAGAAGATCCTGAGCAAGGCTAAGGAGACGTTGGATTACTGGAAACGGGAATACGAGCGCTTCAAGGAGAAGCGTAGGCTCATGCTGAAGGTTAAATTCCTACAGAGAGCCCTGGCCTGGGAAAGGGTCGACGAGCAGGAGAAACTGCTATCCGATCTCGAGAGGGAGATAGAGGGAGCAGAGCGTCAGATCTCAAATCTGAAGGACGAAATCGAGCAAGTCAACAAGAGATTGGAGGGTATTCACCAAGAGCTTCCCCTCCTCAAGTCCCAACGCCGAGGTCTACTCGATGGCCGGATTCAGGCCGAGCGTCAGAAGGCCACCCTCGAGACGCAAATCTCTAGTGTGACCGAGACCTCCGAGGAGCTTCTGCGGTACCTTCGAGTGCTCGAGGGTCTAACCGACCTTCGGGACAAGGATCCCATCAAGCACCTCGCCCTCTCACTACAGAGTAGAATCGAGAGGCACCAGGAGGCTGTGGGGGGATGGAAGAAGAAGCTCGCCATTGCCAAGAATAAGACCGTCTCTATAGGACGCGAACAAGAGAGGTTGGAATCGAGGATCGACAGGCTGACTGACGATGTCTTGGAGGAAAAGATCAAGCTGGCGATTCGTCAGTACCGGGTGCGAGAAATAACCAGAAGGCTGCAGAGAGTCAAGTCTAGGTATCAGTCCGGAATGAGCAAACTCAAGCTCTTGACCGCTAAAGCCCAGCCCTTAGGGCCTAGGGTTCTTGTGGGGAGGGATCCTGACGACATCATCGACGACATCAACGTGACGAGAGGAAGGCTATCATCTCTCGGGGATGTCAAGAAAAGTGCGGAAAAGATGTACGAGGTCTATCGTAACAAGTACAACGACATCGAGGGGAAGATCGAAACAATCTCGATGAACAGGGAGTCTCTCCTTGAGGAGATCGAGACCAGGAAGAAGGCCTGGAGGGCCGTCATTCGGGATGTGGTGGAGCGAGTCGAAAAGCGCTACCAGGCCACCCTCGATCAGGTGGGAGCATCCGGTCGGATAGACCTGCTGAACACAGAGGACATAGAAAATGTGGGGCTGGAACTTATGGTAGGGTTTAGGGGGAGCGAGATCATGCCCCTTACCGCCTACACCCAAAGCGGTGGGGAGAAGAGCGTCGCCACCATGGTGTTCTTCCTCTCCCTACAGCAATACACCAGGTCCCCTCTTCGAGCCGTTGATGAATACGACATACATATGGACCCCACGAATAGAGAGGCGATTTTCAGGTACACCCTTGAGGCACTGAAGGGCCAGGATGCCCAGTACATCTTGATCACCCCCAGAAGGATACCTCTCCCTGGAAGAGACGTCCACGTCCTAACCGTTCAAGCAACGCGAGGGGAGTCGAGGGTACAAAGGGTAGACTGATGCCCCGCAGAAAGTCGATCGAACGTCTGCTCCGTATGATTGAGCATCTAAAAAGGGTGGAGCGTAGCGGGACGGATCCCTTCTCCATCGACGTTGAGTACTTTCTCGAACTAATCCGTGAGTACTTCAAGGAATCGGACTCACCCGAGGGACTCAAGATCGATGGGGAGGCGATTGATGCCGCTTCTACCGCATTAGCCCTTCAGACCAAAAGATTGGAGTATATGTCGGCATCACTCTACCGTGATCCCTTTCTGGTCGAGCAGAGGCTAAAGGAGATGAGTAGGGACGAGATTGTCAGCGCCTTTCTGCGAAGCTGGCACCCGCTTGTCGCGATCGAACAGATGTCCGAGAGGAGCTTTGCAAACGCCTTGGGGTATTGGGATGAGCTGTTGCCCATCAAAGAAAGGCTCGCGAGAGAGGTCAGAGAGATGAAGACGAGAACGATCTCTACAGAAGAGCTCCTTCAGGCGGGCTTGGCCTCGGACGAATCTCTCCTAGAGGCCGTGGAGGGTCTTTGGGAGGAACTAAAGGAAACAGGGAAAGTCGAGTACTGGGACTTCATCGCGACACGGACCTATAGGGGTACGCTTCGAAGAGCGATTCTCGTGAGCTTTCTGGTGACCCGGGGGTTTGCCGAGCTTAAAGTTGATCCTATCGAGGATGTGATCGTCCTATCGCCTGAGAGAAAGAGGCGAACCGTAAGAAAGGAACAGTCAATTTCCATTCCCATATCCATAGCGGAGGATAGATGGAGGGAGGCGATTGAGAAAAAGGGCTAGGTACGACCAAAAGGTTGCTGATGCTGCACTATTGGTGCTCTTTAGAAGGCATCGGGTTCCAGGGGCAAAGGGTTGGGAACTGAAAAAGAGGTTGGGGTCGGATTACCCTGAGATAATCGAGCTTCTGAACAGATACCTCGACAAGCTTGGTCTTCAGATTAGAACGATCTTCGATGATGTTGAGGGTTCCGATATCGAGAAACCAACAAGACAGCAACTCGACAAGGCCAGATTCATGGTCACCGTAAAAAATCCATCATCCGTCGAGGAGGACAAGCTTTGCGGTTGGAGGATCGATGATATAGCGGCTCTCGCGGTGACAACCTCGCTGATCGCCTCGAAAGGGGGCAGGGCCATCAGAAAGGACATCGAAAGGGTCTTGAAGGAAAAGCTGCCGGCGTGGCGAGTTAACATCGACAAGTTTGTTCAGTCGGGGTACCTGAACCAAGACGACGAGGGTAACTTGGAAATTGGCTGGAGGACGAGAGCCGAGGTGGATGTTCACTCCCTTATGGACCTGCTTCTAAAATAGAGTCGGACAATCCGCAGTAGCGAGAGAGATTCGAAAATGGGTCGTCGTTTCCGTCATTGATCCCAGGCTGCGACTTTGACTTCACGCTTATCATAGCGGATATTTGTTTGATTAATGGGGCTTTCGACCAACAAGTAACCGTAGCCTACGTGGTCCACCCGTTGCTCGAAGACCCGGTGTCGGAGAAGTCGACTGTCTTTACGTCGACAAACCCCTATCATCCTCAAAAAGGCCCCATCCCTTACGCGCCATAGTTTCGTAGCCTTCCGCTTTCTTTGGAGGCTTCTTCTGCCATATCGTCCCATCGGTCTTATCTAACCCGGCGGGATGTAGCACCTTGCATGAGTAATTGCCCTCTTCCGTAAACGCTGTTTAATAAATATGATTTTAACAAATTTAGAAAAAAGTAGTGAAATGTATAGCAAATATATTCTAGTGAAATATTTCCTATTTAGCTATGTATTAATTTGGATAATTGCAACTCCAATAATGCTTTTGGCTTTATTTTCGTGTGGGATTTCCTTTTCAACAGATTATGAAGTCCTTATAGGAGGTATCCCGCTTCATCTGAGCACCTTAATTGTTTATGTTTCTGCCGTTCCGAGTTATTATATTCCTGCAAGCCTCTATTTCAAGAAGTCGCAACGAAAGTTTACTAATAAATTTGTGTTAAGAACGGCATTTATTTTCTGGGGATTAAGTATGCTTCTGGATGTTATATTCGTCGTTCTTGTCGCTGGAATAAACATACTTGCTTATCCCTTCAATTGGATTTATCTCGGTGTAAGCCCTGTAATGATTATCTCAGTATATCTTGCAG
>JBHIEI010000075.1:0-5681 GCA_046760555.1 Bathyarchaeia archaeon | reverse complement strand
CCTGAACCACACGGATATTGGACCGTCTCGGCGAGCTGGGAAGGCGACTTTGACTACTTGCCCTATCAGAGCCCACCTGTCGCGTTTATAGTCAAAGGGTTAAGCTCGATAACCTACTCAGTTTCCCAGCCTATCACAATTGGAGAAGAGATAACGGTATCGGGCACCATCGAACCTGCTCGTTCGGGCGCCACCGTCACTTTGGCTTATACACAACCAGACGGCACACCGGTCACGCGTGAAGTGATCACCGATGCCTCTGGTAATTTCAGCGACACCATCCCATCCGACCAACACGGAAATTGGACCGTCACGGCGAGCTGGGAAGGCGACCTCTACTACACGGGCTCTCAGAGCCCATCCACCACGTTTATAGTCAAGGGCCTAACCTCGATAACTTGCTCGGTGTCTGCCGAAACTCTTTGGCTTGGAGAGAATATCGCTGTGTCTGGCTCCATAATTCCCCCGCGCGCCAACGTTGTGGTTGAGCTGAGGTACACCAGGGAAGACGGTTCCTTCGTTACCAGAACGGCTACAACGGACGATTCTGGGGCATTCAGAGATGCCTTCGAGCCCGACGCCATCGATTCGTGGAACGTTTCCGCCAGTTGGAACGGCGACCCCTACTTCGTGGGTGCTAGCAGCTCCACAGCCTCGTTTTTGGTGCGGTCGTATTGGTTTGAGATAACTGTACCTCGAATACTCTTAACGATCGTCATCGCCGCTGTGTTCCTTTTCGCCATCCCGTTCCCCTATCTGAGAAGAAAAGCCAAGATCAAAGAGGAGAAGAGAAAGGCGAAGAAGGTCAAGAGGAAAGCCAAGATAAGAACTAAGAAGAAACGAAAGTAGATCGGTTTCAGCTCGTGTAAAACAAATCTGAACTGGCATTGAAATATATTAAAAGCAAGTCGTCGTAATCTTCCAATTGGCATTAAAGTTCAGTGTGGGTATCCCCGCCTACAATGAGGAGGGAAATATCGGAAATTTGCTCAGAAACCTGTTAGAGCAACCCCTAGCCGAATCCCTGAAAATGGAGAGGATCGTAGTTGAGGCGAGTGGGTCTACGGATCGAACGCCTGAAATAGTCCGAGGGTACGCTAACCAGCATTCAGAGGTGGAGCTGATAACGGAGGAAACACGTCGAGGGAAGTCTTCCTCTTTCAACACGATTCTAAATCGCGTTGACGAGGAGCTTCTTATCTACATGTCCGCTGACAATCTCCCCGCAAAGGGCAGCCTAAACGAGCTCCTCCTACCCTTCCTCAAGGGTGACAGAATTGGAGGAGTAACCGGAAGACCCTTACCGATCAACAATCCAGACACCTTCTGGGGCTACATCTCTCACCTCATCTGGAGGCTGCACCACGAGATGTGTTTAAGGCAACGGGTCAAGCTTTCGGGTGAGTTTTGTGCGGTTAGGTGCGGTGTTGTGAACGAGATCCCCCACAGAACCATCAACGACGATGTTTACCTCGAGTGGCTCATTCGGAAGCGACACTACGACATCGTGTATGCCCCAAAGGCGATATCCCTTATGAGGGGGCCAAACAACCTCCGAGACTTTATAAATCAACGTCGAAGAGTGGCTGGAGGGCATCTACAAATTCACCACGAGGTAACTGGGCGTCAATACATGTCTCCTACGTACGACTTCGTCAAGGTATTCCCGGTTATACCTCACGCGATTAACCCAAGCCCCAAAGGGCTGTTTTGGTCTTTAACCGCATCGATCCTCGAGGCTTATTCTCATATCCTAGCTCGTTACGATAAAATCAGGGGCCGAATGCATTACACCTGGAAAATAGCTCCATCTACGAAGAAAGTGAAACCGTCTTGAAACATCGACCTCATCTCGTGGGCCTCGCTACAAGCCTTGTGTGCTCTGGAAGCCGAAGACCTTACCCATCAACTAGCAGTTAAGTTCATCCCCTATGGGTTGTTATGTCGCCATATCGTCTTTTAAAAAAGGAAGTATCAAAACACAATGACCGCCGTGAAACTTCCGAAAATAGCCATTCTGATCCTGAACAGGAATGGAAAGCACTTTCTGAAGAACTGTTTCGATTCGCTAAAAAACCAGACCTATCCAAACTACGAAGTGGTCCTAGTAGACAATGGCTCGACCGATGGATCCGTCGAATTCGTAAGGAAGGTGTACCCCTGGGTCAAACTGATAGAATTCGATAGAAACTACGGCTTCGCGAAGGGGTACAATATGGCAATAAAGCAAACTCAACGGGAGTACTTGGTTTTGTTAAATAACGACACTGAGGTCACCAAGGATTGGCTCTACGAGCTGGTGAAACCCATGCTGAAGGATGAACGTGTGCTCGCCTGTGGAAGCAGGATCATGTTCTATGATCGCCGTGATACCCTTCAGCATGCTGGAATAAAGATCACCCCGATGGGGGGAGGTTACGATATCGGATATTTGGAGAGGGATCGGGGGCAGTACCTAGAAAGACCTGTGGGTGCTGTCAGCGGGGCATCCATGTTGGTGAGAAGAAGTGCCTTTGTTAACCTTGGAGGTTTCGATGAGGACTTCTTCGCGTACCACGAGGACACCGACTTCTGTTGGAGAGCGTGGTTATTCGGGTACACTGTGCTCTATGTTCCCACATCAGCGGTTTACCACATAGTCGGCGGAACCGCCGGGGAAAGGGTATCCTCTCTCAGGATTTTCTTTGGTCGGAGGAACCGTCTGATGAGCCTGCTTAAGAACTTCGAGCCGAGAAATGTAGCCAAGGCGCTAATCATCACATTCCTTTACGACATCGCCAGATCTTTCCTATTCATTAGATCCAGACTCCATCACGCCCTGATCGATGTCTTCAGGGCACACGTCTACATACTCAAGAATCTCAGGCTTATAATCGTCAAACGAAGACTAATCCAACGGCAAAGAGTGGTGTCGGATGATGCCCTCTCAAGTATGGGGTTAATAGCCACATTAAGAGAGTCTATTTCGGAATTCAGAAAAATCGAGATATAAAACAAGCTCATTAGAAGAATGCTACGCAAATGGACCGGAACAGTTGTGGGCTTCATTGCCAAATTCGTCTTGGCCCTTGTCGTACTGCTGGGGATTTTTCACTCGACCCAGATCTTTCTAAGGGACTTTCTGAATATGCAACCGCCAATGGGTCCACTTTTTCCGCCATTAATCACCATGCTCATTCTTTTCGTGTACGCGAGAATCTCGAGAGGCGGACACCAATCTCATGGGCTTGAATTTTCCACAAGAGCATCGGTTTTGGATTATACCACACTCTTTCTGTTTGTAGTCTGTGTAGTCGTGATCTTAGCCGTTCCACCAACCGGGACTCCGGTTTATCTGAACTGGGCTTACATTGATGCTCCAGTTCTAATAAAGGCGCTGGCTTCAATTCTGGTCACCTTGTTTATCCCCGGCTACGCGATCCTGAGGAATCTGAGCTTCAGAAGGTCATTGAATGTTTACGAGGTCCTAACCTTTTCTTACGTCCTCAGCATTTTCCTTTCCACCATCCTCGCGTTTGGGACTATTTCCATGGGCCTTGAAGTACGGTATACACTGTTTGCCCTTCTCCTAGCGGTGATCACGCTATTCGGTGTCCTCTTCCTTCGAGGAAAGCTGACCGATTTTTCTGGACCAACGATCCAGATAAAGCTGGATTATGCCAATCTGTTCGTCATCACTTTGCTGATAGCGCTAGTCCTTTTCTCCTACTCCCATATGTACAACTTCATTTTCGGTGACCAGTGGACGTATCATGGTCAAGCCCTGCTGTTCTACAGGAACGGTATCCCCCCCGCTATCGATGGAAGGTTTGCCTTTTATACCACCTGGTGGTTCGCACTCTATCTCGCGACATTTCTCTCGTATTCCGGTCTGCCGAGTGCCAACGCCTACTATCTACTAAACATCCTGAACCCGATTCTGCTGTTGGCATTTTATACCATGCTATTGTCGTTCTTCGAAAGACGCAAGGACGAAGCCAAAAACATACCGATCGTAGCTACGGTTTTTGCTCTATTCGCTGGTCTCGGATGGATCTATTGGCCGACGATAAGAAACAGATTCCCGGAGGCTGCCCCTTGGTACGTGTTGAGTCTACTGGGGGGCCAAACCTACGACGTTTGGGTTCCGAATAACCTATCAATCATAGCCTCACACCCCGATATCACCACCCCGCTTCAATTAGTGGCGCTACCAGCGCTTTTCCTTCTACTATGTCTCCTCGGCGACTCGCCCTTTAATCAGAAATCCACGACTTTCGCTGCGGCCATGCTGGGCATGGGGATTTTCGCATCCCATGTAGCCGAAATGCCCTGGCTTCTGGCTTTTTTGATCGCTCTCACGTTTCTACCCGGTTTGCCTCAGAACCTTTTGGGTAGACTTCAGCAGGTTAATGCTGGTATCCTTCTATCCCTTATCTTGACGGCGGTTGTAGATGTGATATCCCCCTTTGGGAGGTTATTCACGATAGATCCATATCTTCCCATCCTGCTACTGTCCTTTGCAGGGATCTCCCTCGCACTTCTCATCGGTTTTGTGAGGAAAGACCTCGCCATCAGAGAACGACTTCCCCGACCCAGATTCTTCAACTTGGGGGGGAAATTCTCATTGGCATCCTTGTTCCTAGTTGCCTACATCTTCGGCCTTAGCTTCGTAATCGTGGCCAATATATACAGCACCTTCCACGTTTCATATACGATCGATCCGCGAACCCGTTGGTCATACGTGCCCTGGTACTTCTACCCCATGAGACTCGGCGTCGTAGGGCTGCTCGCTATAGCTGGACTGGCAATTGTGAGAAAGAAGTTGAACTCAGAGTACTCTTACCAAGTCTTTTTAGTATGGAGCATGGTCAGCATCCTGCTCGGAATGTACGTCGGTAGGATCTCACATTCTTATGATGAATTCAGGTTCACGAGGTTCCTCGGCGCTGGGCTGAGCATATTCGCCTCGGTGGCCTTCATCCAGATGGTCAGAAGACTGGAAAAAGTGGGTTTAAGGATAGTCTTTAAGCCAAACGCAACAGAAACAGGAATTCCGATAGGAAGGGTATTGTGTGTTTTTGTCATCACCTCCATCATCCTGACGGGTATGGCATCAACCCTCCTATACACCCGTCACCAGAGGAAAGTGGCCTTCGCCTCCTTTACCCCAAGGGATGACATACTAGGGGTCGCGAATTTCATTAGTCCTCAATTGGGGTTGGACGATAGCGTGACCTCTCCTGTGGTAACGGACCCATTTCGAACGGGTGGGAAATTCGATAGGGGTTTCTGTTTGATGGGGATGTGGGATGGGAGGGTGGTACCCCCTCGGTTATTCTTTGACGATAACAGTCCCGAACAGATATTCTTGGCTACACGCACAAACAACCTGAAGTACATCTACATGAAGGATTATGAGCGTGAATATCTCTCTAACGATACGTACATCCGTTTCTTGTTGAACCATCTCCCGGTTGCTTACGCGGATGGATGGGTGTCAATTTTCGAATCCTACAACTTCGCTCCTCCCACCCAAAATGCCGATCTCAGAGTACTTCAATCGGTTGATCAGAGTGCAGATAGAAACAATGAATTCGTTATCCTTAGCATGTTGTCGTTGGCATCCGTTCAGTATGAAGTAAGCATATTCGGCGATGCCGATCTTTCCCATACTACAACCCTTCTGGTCCCGTTTGACC
>JBHIEI010000074.1:0-5711 GCA_046760555.1 Bathyarchaeia archaeon | reverse complement strand
ACCCCCTCTATAACAGTCGTATGCAGTTCTTCACATCAGCGAAGTCAGAAGGTCTCTGCTCTTTTCCCATGAAAACACCGTCTTTCATTAAGAACGAGTTAATTCTCCCCCTTTAATTAGCGTTTCCGAACCATCTGCTATGATCTCGGCGACTGTATTAGCTGAGATAAGGTCTTCACGAATGGGCCATGCAAGCAACTTTTAAGGTTTAGAGGTGGGAGCATAATTGAGCATTGTCGGAGAATCTTCAGGATTCAAAGGAGGAAATGATCGAGATTTCTAGAAAAATCGTTGAAATGCTGGAGAAGGGCGAGACGATCGCCGTGACTACTATAATTAGGACAGAGGGGTCAACCCCAAGAGGTGTAGGCGCTAAGATGATTGTCACAAAGGATGGGAGCACGTACGGCACAATCGGGGGAGATTGCCTGGAGCGCGAAGTGGTGCGTGAAGCATTTCTCGCGCTTAAGGAGGGTAGAACCCGAATCGCGAGTTTCACCTTAACGGAAGAGAGTAAAGGAGGGATCGGGATGGTATGCGGAGGCAAGGTCGAAGTTTTGATCGAGTGCATCCAACCAAAGCCCACTCTTCTGATAGTCGGTAGCGGGCACGTTGCTAAGCCTCTAGCAAAGTGGGGACGTACCGTTGGTTTTTCCGTGACAGTCGTCGACCCTCTCGCAAGCCAAGAAGACTTTCCAGATGCCGATCACGTGATCACCACCGAGATAGATACAGGTCTATCTCAAGTTACAATAACGCCCAATACGTATGTTGCGATAGTAACGGGACACGAGGATACTGAGCAAGCACTGAGGAAGGTTATCGATTCTGAAGCTGCCTATTTAGGAATGATAAGTAGCAAGAGGAGGGCCAAGATCACCTTTAAAGCCTTGATGAAGGATGGCGTACCCGCAGAGCGCTTGCGACAAGTTCGCGCCCCAATCGGGTTGGATATAGGTGCGGAGACACCTGAGGAAATTGCCGTAAGCATAATCGCGGAGATAATAAAGACTCGCCGTAGAGCGCAACGTTAGGAAACCACGAGCTTCGACTCCGGCTTTGACAGCCTAGCATCGAGGATTTACTGATTTCATTTTTCCTTCTCAATGATGGCGCCCTCAACGTAGTAGTCTTGTGAACCCCTGGGATCATTATATGGAACCGATCTTCTGCCGGAACACTTCCCTAGCCTTCTTTACGACCATTTGAGAAAGTTCATTTAGGGGTCTATTTGTCATGTCAGCAAGTTTCTTGACATCATCATACTCGGGCTTTATCTTGACGATCTTTCCCTCAAGATCCCTCGCCACCTTTACACGGACTTCTCTCTGAATCCCTCCAACCTTGACTTTAATTTGTACAATCTCTCTTTGCAAAACGTACCTCAGACAGGGTAATATGCGCACGCCCAGCGTCCCCGTTTCGCTCATCAACAATCGGGAGAGAGACTCGGCATCCTCTTTTTCGGCGATCACTTGGATGACATAGCCTGGGCGACTCTTCTTAGTAAACATGGGGATTATGCTAACATCCCTTGCCCCGTGACTTATTAGCCTGTCGAAAACATGCCCAATAACCTCTCCCGTAACATCATCAACGTTAGTTTCAACGACGCAAATTTCGTCTGTAGAAAGGCTGTGATCGAGTCGTTCTCCCAGTACAACCCTTAGGACGTTGGGAACTTCCTTGAGATCTCTGTCTCCCGCCCCATACCCAACAGCTCTCAATCTCATAGGTGGATAAAATCGCGCCATCACGTCCACTAGATTGACGAGGAGAGCCGCACCCGTGGGCGTAGTTAGCTCAACTGCTGTTGGTCCTCCGACGATGGGGAAGTTTCTCGACTTCAGGATCTCTAATGTAGCTGGAGCAGGACTAGAAACCAAGCCGTGGGAGAACTCAAATGTCCCGCCTCCAACGGCTACGGGTGTCGAGTAAAATTTGGTATGACCATCAAGCAGTTTCAGGTTCTCCAATGCGACGACTACACCGATAACATCTGCCAATGTATCGACCGATCCCGTCTCGTTTAGGTGGACTTCCTCGACGCGTTTCCTATGGATCTTGGCCTCGGCCTCTAAGATCGTGCGGATGGATCTCGATGCTATCTTCGATGCTCTTTTGGATAGCTTCAATTCTCTCACAGCGCTGGCAATTGAGTCAAGGAGCTGGGTGGGTTCTTGTCCCATACGCACACCGGTGACGACATCGATCTTCTTGGCTCTAAAACCCTTACGATCGACTTCGCTAACGCTGGCTTGCACCTTCTTGCAGTTTTTTAGTAAGTTTCCGACAGTCGTTATGCCTTCCACCACCTCCCTCTCATTCGCGCCCAAGTCGATCAGAGCGGAGAGAAGCATATCACCGGATATTCCAGCGACCTGGCAATCGATGATAACACACATTTCGCGAATCAACACTCGTTCACCTTTCCTATCGCTCACCCTCATAAACTGATTGGAAGAAACGCAGATGTCAAAACACGTTCATCTAATTCGAGGTTTGCTCCTCTTGTTTTATGGGTGTGAACTTTACCGGTATAAGCAATCTTGGGGAAACCGCGGGTTCCCCATACGGCCTTAGCCAATCCCTTAGCTTTTTACTGAGCAAGTTAACAGAGGGGTAATGAGAAAGATTCTCGAGAAACTCTACAGACACGAGACAACGGTTGATGAGGCGGAGCGGCTTCTAAAGCTGTGGTCGATCGGAGAGATAGAGGGCATAGCCAGGCTCGACGTACAGAGGGAGACGAGGAGAAAGATCCCAGAGATAATACTCGGCGAGGGAAAAGACTCAGCAACACTGACTCAGATCATTTCCAGGATGCTGGACGAAAGGGGCTTGGCGATAGTTTCAAAAGCGAGCAAAGAGCAGATCGAGGCCATTAAAAAATGGATCAAAGGCGACCTGGATCTTAAGGTTAGCGATGCGTCTGGAACCGTCGTGGTCAAAAAAAGCGACTATGAAATTGAGAGAATCGGGAAGATAGGGGTAATCACGGCCGGCACCGCAGACATCCCTGTGGCCGAGGAGGCGAAGGTCACCGCTGAAGCATTGGGATGTGGGGTGATCACGGCCTATGACGTGGGTGTGGCTGGTGTTCACCGTTTGTTTGCACCCCTCAAGGAGATGATCGAAGAGGATGTTGACGCGATCATAGTTGTGGCGGGTATGGAGGGAGCGCTGCCATCGCTGGTGGCCGGTCTTGTAGATGTTCCCGTGATCGGCGTTCCCGCTTCTTCCGGGTACGGATTGGGGGGGAAGGGCATAAGTGCCCTGCTCTCCATGCTTCACTCGTGTCCCCTCGGGCTCACGGTCGTGAACATTGGGAATGGAGTGGGTGCAGCTGCCTCGGCGGTTCTCATAGCAAACAAGGTACACGCTGCCAGAAAGTCGAAACATCAACAACGCTCCTAAGAGCTGATTAAAGGCAAGAGGGCAAAACTGAAAAAGATTAAATGACCCCACCGGTCTGACTATTGATGCCCTTTATACCGATAGGCCCAGTATTCGGTCTGGGCACCACCGAGCTCCTCATCATAGTCGTGATCATCGTCCTACTCTTCGGCGCCACTAGGGTTCCTGAGCTCATGAGATCCCTTGGTAAGGGTATGCGAGAGTACAAGGAGGGGATGGCCGGCATAGACAAGGAGGTTAAGAAGACCGATAAAGACATAGAGCGCAAGAAGAGCATCCTCGATACAGCGAAGAAGATGGGGATAGAGACGGAGGGGAGATCCATCGACGATATCGAGAAGGAGATCCTGGAGAGGGCCAAGCAGGCTTAAAGGAGAAAGTTTCTAAAAATCAGCAAGAAAGGAACCCTTTGAGGCTCCCCTCAATGACACGCAAACGGCTGGCTTATCATGCGTACAAGAAGGCAAGCCAAACCATTACGGCAATGCCTATCAGAAAGATGAGCGCTATGGGTAACGCTCCCAAGTCCACTCTTCGCATGCCAGACACGACTAGCCAAGCCATGTACAGTCCCAGTATGAAGATACTACCGCCTATTACGATCGCAAAGACTCCTAGCCCGATGTATCCGGTCAAAAATGATACTGCTGCCACTATTAACGACGCTGTGCCCAGAATCAGCCAACTGTTTATGGCTCGCATGTTCTCACTTGCTACCTTTTTCGACAGCTTCCATCTCGATGATGGGGAATAGCTTAATGAACAGCGCTATGATGAGGGTTCCAAGAGCGAAGGCCCCAATCGTCAGGCTCCACTCCACCCAAGTCGGAACATACACTCCAGTCGGGTAAAAGGGGAGTCTTGATCGTATAAGTGGTGGTACGATGATCACAATCCTTTTCAGATATAGTGCGATGCTGGTAAAGACGCCCGCTAACACCACCCAGCTCACCCTGCCTCGAAGGGGGCTGACGAGTATAAGGACCGAGGAGACGAGAAAGAAGGTTGCAGCCCAGTAGGCCCAACCCCAGGCACCGAAGAGCATCTGCTGAGACACCTCAAACTCCGCAGTCGGGGGTGCGAACCTCATGGTAAGCTGTTCGCTAAACATGAAGTGTAGGTAGAGAACTGTAAGTATCAAGAGGGCTAACCCCAACTTTTTGAATGTTTCAGGTGGTATGAGATCCTGTAATTTGAGGAAACGTCTTACAATGGCAACTATGATGATGACCACGGCAAAACCGTTAAAGACATGAGCGAGTCCGAAGTATTGCGCATAGAACGGATTGTACCAGCCGGCCCGTGCAGCAACCAACCCAAAGATCCACGGCACCACGCCAGCGTGAACGGCAGCCATCACCAACAGGATGGCTATGGCCAGCCACCACCCCGCCCTCTCGTGCACATCCACCTCCCCCTTGCTGTAACGCCAACCTAGAATCCGGTGGATCAGTCGTCGCCAGCCTGAAACCGTATGCTTAAGGTTAGCCATATCCGTTCTCAGTGGAAGATATATGGCAATGGTACTCAGCACAAGGTAGAGCGTGACTACTACGATGTCCCAGTAGAGAGGGCTGAGGATCTGACCAGATGTGAACAGGTTCAAGATTCTGTCAGGCCTACCTAGATCAAAAAGTACGAACAAGAACATGAGAATAAGGAAAGTGACGCACGTAAGTTCGGCTATTCTCCTTATAGGATGGAATTCCTTAACGTTGGCTACACGTGACAAGAGACCTATCGACATCCCAGCAGAGGCAGTGCCTATCGTGAAGATGAAGGCCGATATGTATATCCCCCAAGGTGCTCCAGAGGGAGAATTTCCCATGCCCGTAACGACAAGACCCTGCGTCAACTGGGTATACCAGGTGTAGCCAAACCAGGCAAGTATGGCGAGCAGCAATCCGAAAAGAGCGTAGAAGGCTTTTCCGGTCCGAACCAGGGGACGAAGTAGCTCTTCCTTGACTTCGGTCAAGTCTCCGCACGCTCCTTCAAATACACCGTCATCGGATGGGTTCCGAGCTCTTCGGCAAGCCTGATGGCGCGCTTACTCTTAACCAGCCTCGAAACCGTGCTGTTGGGATCGGCGAGGTTGCCGAAAAAGATGGCATCGACGGGGCATATTTCAGCGCAAGCAGTTAGCTGCAATAGTTCCTCATCCCTTAGCTCCCTTCCCTCCGCCTCAGCCCTTTGTTTAGCCTCATCTATCCTGTGAACGCAATAGGTGCACTTCTCAATTACACCTACAGGTCTCAGCGGCACCTTCGGGTTTATCGGACTGGGTGTCTCCGGGG
>JBHIEI010000073.1:0-5973 GCA_046760555.1 Bathyarchaeia archaeon | reverse complement strand
AGGTAGAGCCTCTACCCGTGGAAGTAAACGATGGTAACGTTCGTGAACTGGTGCGAGGATCAGACGTAGTTGTCGATGGCATGGATAATTGGCGCATGAGGATTCCCGGTTCTAGGAGCCACCTCGGGTATCTTTGGTGTGATGCAAGCCCTAGAGACCCTAAAGCTTATCACGGGTCTCGGCAAGCCGCTTGTCGGAAGAATGATGCTTTTCAACGGTGAGAACATGGGCTTTCAGATAATTAGGGTCGTAAGGAGTAGGGACTGCCCGATTTGTGGCGATCCGAGATAGAATATCAAACATCAGCATTTTGAGAAGCGATAAATGCAACTTTCTGCCGGGGTGGCTGAGCAGCTAAGCGGCGGGCTGCAGACCCGCTCCACTCGGGTGCAAATCCCGGTCCCGGCTCCTCATCTTGTTGGGATCTACACAATTCTGATATACAAATTGGGATACTAATCTCGCTGGTGATCCGAACAGAATGAGAATGCTACTGATACACGGCGACTTTAAGTATAGAGCCAAAGAGCGGGTGAGAATGCCTGTCGCAGAGGAGGCTGCTAAAGAGTGGAATGAGCTTCAGAATGCCCTTATTGTCTTTACCTGTATAGAAGAGGGGGATGAGAAGAAGTCCGATATTATACCGAGAGCCGCAAACGAAATAGCTACCGTGGCTGATCGTGTCAAAACGAGGAGCATAGTTCTCTATCCTTACGCCCACCTATCCGATAGCCTCGCATCGCCATCAATAGCCCTAGGTGCCTTAAGGGGCATTGGTGAGCAGTTAGGGAAAAAAGGATATAAGGTAACGCGTAGCCCATTCGGATGGTACAAGGAGTTTGTGCTTACAAACTATGGCCACGCACTAGCGGAATCATTCAGAACCTTGTGATCGGAAGAGCCTTATCGATCTTCAACCTACTTCGACATCTAGAACGACCTGATACCAGTTTGGCCCTACCTTTCGCACGATCCTTGCTAAGGACATAGAGTGCCTGACGTCGAGTGATTCCAGCTTCTTTGAAACCTTACCTTTCACGAGGTCAACCGGTTCTTCGGTCTTCCTCGCGTGAGTGAAATCGTAGTAATGGATGCATCCCGTTCTGTTTCTCAAGGCCATGAGGGCATACGGTAAATACTCGAAGGACCTCTCCGGAAGTGGCATTAGAACTCTATCTGATAGCCCCCGAAGGTCTTTTTTAACAACAGCAGCAGCATCGCCGAGAATGGGAACGACTCTTCCTGCAACCTTGTTCAATCCGATGTTGTCTATCATTTGATCCACGGCAGCGGGACTGAGGTCGATGGAGTAGATCAACCTTGCCAAGCTGTGCCTTGCAATTACAATCGAAAAGGGTCCCGTCCCAGCGAACATGTTTACAACTATCTCGTTCGGTCTAACGAGCCTCGCCAATCTCATCCTTTCGAAGGAGAGCCTAGGAGAGAAATAGACCCTAGGTAGGTCGATGCGGAAAAGGCACCCGTTTTCCTTGTATATCGCATTTGTTTTCCTTTTCCCTAAGATCCACTTGAGGCCTCGAGTCCTATACTCGCCGATGACCGGGGCGGTCTGATAGAGCACAGTTTTCACGTGAGGGTTTCTTTCCATAATGATCTCCGCTTGGGCTCTCAGCGTGCTTACCGTCGCTTTTACTAGAAAGGATTTGATTACAGCAACATCGCCTATGATCTCATAAGGGATCATCGGTCTTGACCCATGTAGCAACAACAATTAAGCGATTCATGATTTATGTAGACGCCCGCCAGAAGGTTAAGCCACATCGGCAACGCTACAAAGGATTTTAATCACGAACTACTTGTTCATTTTAGCTACGATGAGCAAAAAAGGGGGGAAAGGGGGAGGACCCATCTATGAGTGCCTCCATTGTGGTTTTAGAACGACCTACGAGGAGTTGATGAGGAGGGCTGAGATTAAGTGCTACAACTGCGGCTATCATGTGCTGAGAAAGGTCCGACCTCCCATCGTCAAACGTTTGAAGGCGATCTAATGACTAATCTTCGCTCTAGGGTCATCGAAATCCCCACATGGAAGGACCTAATCTTGATGACGGTCCAAATGCCCACCCCGATCATCCATAAGCTGAAGAGAGGTAAGGGCTTCATCTACTTCACCTACTTTCAGATGGTGCCATCCCGAGCGTTGGTTATATACTGCCTAAAGACGGGGGAAGAGGTCACCAAGCGCTTTGTGTCCTATGATCGATTAAACGATACCATTCGGTTCAGTGATAAGCTGTCGACCGAACCTCACCTGGCCTACATCCCTATAATCAGTGTAAAGAAAGAAAACGTGCTTCCAAGCGAGATCTAAGACAAAGTCACGATGGCCTGAAGGGTCTCGTATCTCCATTGGAGTAGCTCAAGCACCTTTAACCTGAGTCTGGTAAGAGGCACCTCCAGATCTCCAAGTTCATCCAGTTCATCTGCTAGATCGACATCTCCTAGGACATCTCTAATCCACTTCCCAAAGTGTCTTTCCTGCACGTGGTACCTCACTGACTCTATGTCGACTACTCCGAGCTTGTCTATTAGATCCTTCATACTCCGAGCACTAACGTCCAACGGCTCCTCTAGGTTCCTCGAGAACCGAAATGCCTCGTCCTCGGAAACCTGCCGCAAGAATTTTTCCGCCTCTTCTCTATTCATCTCGGGAAGGGTGAACTCTTTGACAACGTTTGGCGTTACTGAAAAGGTTCCCTCTTCCGATTTTTCAACGTAGCCCTTCCGTACGTATTCCGATAGAATCCACTTTACGAGGGGTAGCCAAAGATTCGTTTCTCGAGCTATTTGTTCCGCGGTAGCCTCCTTTAACTTGCCGAGCTTCAGAAGAACTAGGAGCTGAATGTCCTCAGACAACCAAGCTTTCTTCCGCAGGATTAGATATATTACTTGCACAGAACCTTGGTATCTCCTGTTTGGGGCTTCAACGGTATCCTAGGCTAAACCACAGCGGCTGAGTATGAGATCCCACTCGTTATCCACGTGCCTTTGTATGAGCTTTATGATGTCGTTTCTTCTTCTGGGTTTGAAGAGGTGTCTAAACCTTCCCTGAAGTTCTAAAAACTTCACTACTGGCTTTTTTCGCCTGCTGTCCCTCTCTCGTGCTCGGCTAGGGTGCGACAGCTTATAACCACCATCGACGCACTCCCAAAGCGGAAATACGCAGGTTTCGGTGGCAAGCCTCGCTATCTGGATCGTGCTATCAGAGGGAAACCGCCACCCTAGAGGGCAGGGTGCTAGAGAATGGATGAAGGCCGGGCCCTCTGCCTCCAAGGCTTTCCTCAGTTTCTCCATGTGATCCCGCCAATAGGCTGGATTGGCTGTCGCCACGTAGGGAATGTCATGCTCAACAGCTATTCTAGCGATTGGTTTTCTCCATATAACATTACCAGGTAAGATCTTACCGACGGGGGTAGTTGTTGTCCATGCTGAATAGGGCGTTGCGCTACTCCGTTGTGTACCTGTATTCATATACCCTTGGTTATCATACAGGACATAGACGAATCTGTCACCTCTTTCCCAAGCTCCGCTCAATGCTTGAAATCCGATATCAAGAGTCCCACCGTCACCGGAGATGCAGATCACGTCTGGCTCTTCAACGGTGTCCTTCCTCCTTTTAAAGGAGCGATAAGCGGCGACGATTCCACTCGCGGTTGACGCCGCGTTCTCAAAAGCACTATGCAGCCATGGGACCTTCCAGGCTGTTTCGGGGTATATGGTGGTTGCAACCTCGAAGCAGCCTGTTGGCTGCACGACGATGGTGTTCCCCGGCTTCCTAAGGCTGGACATTACCAATCTTCCCACGATCCCGGCTCCGCATCCCGCGCACAGCCTGTGACCGCTTGTGAGGAGTTCTGGCTGCTTGGCCAATTTCTTCAGACTAAAGGTGCTCATTGTCTCAATCCGACGAATTTCACAGTCTCTTTGACCCCTCTCTGAGCAACATCTCGAAGGTCGCTGAATATTTTCTCGATGGCTGTTTCTGGTACGTCCCTGCCACCGAGCCCATAGATATAGTTTACAAGGAACGGGCGTTCGGTGGTGTCGTATAAGGCACTCCTGATCTCGTTGAACAAGGGACCACCCTTTGCTCCAGAGGGTGCGCTACGATCCAGGATTCCGACGGCCTTAAACTGCCTGACCGCCCGTACTATTTCTCGATCGGGAAATGGTCTGAAACTTCTAAGACGAACAACGGCCGCTTTGGCTTTCTCGGGTCCCCCGCCGAGAACGGCTCTCGCTGTACCAGCCGTTGAGCCCATGCATATGATTGCCGTATCCGCGTCCTCGCCACCATGGACCTCGAGGAGTCCATCACCATAGCTTCTTCCGCTGATTTTCTCAAAACCGTCGTTTACCGCCTTAATGATGTCGATCGATCCTCTCATCGACTCCTCCTGTCGCCTCTTGATCTCAAAGTAGTAATCGAAGAGGACGAGGGAGCCGATGGTTAGGGGATTCTCGGTATCCAATCTATAGGGGACTTCTCTCCCCATAGTTCTAGAATTTACACATTTCCTCTTACGGGAGAACCTGGAGACTAGGTTATCGGGAAGTAGTTCGACCCTTGACGTGGTGTGACTCAGGACGAAACCGTCTAACATCACCATAACTGGCAGTTGTACCTTCGGGTGCTCGGCGATCCTATAGGCTTGGATAATGGTGTCGTAAGCCTCCTGGACGTCCTCGACATAGAACTGAATCCAGGATGCGTCCCGGCTGGCTATACTATCGCTGTGATCGCAGTGAATATTGATTGGAGCTGATAGGGATCGGTTGGCTACCGCCATCACGATAGGGCATCTGAGGCCAGAGGCGATGAAAAGGACTTCGTGCATCAGTGCTATACCCTGGGAGGCGGAGGCCGTAAAGGTCCTCGCACCACACAACGATGCCCCTATACAACAACTAAGGGCGCTGTGCTCTGATTCAACATTGAGAAACTCGGTGTCGACCTCTCCGTCTGCCACATACTGAGAGAAGTCTTCAACGATAATCGTCTGCGGAGTTATCGGATAAGCCGCAACTACTTCGGGATTCACCTGTTTCACAGCATAAGCTACGGCCTGACCCCCGTTCATGGGCACAACCCTTTGTTTGACAGTCATCATCTCACTCCGGGATCATCTCGATCGCCCTCGGCGCGCACTCTTTAGCACAAATCCCACACCCCTTGCAGAACTCGTAGTTTACAACCACACCTCCTTCTTTTAGCTTGATTGCTCCATCGGGACAGAAGACCCAGCACAGGAGACACACCGTACACTTTTTATTGCTGATAACAGGTTTGAGGGTTCTCCAAGAGCCCGTCTCGTTCTCCTCGGCTGATTTCCATGATGCCACCCCATGGGGGATCTCTTTCCACCCAAGCTTTCTTTCGCTCATCTACTCGTCTCCTCGTAAGACCTCCTAACGACTTTAACGTTGAGCTCGCCCATTCTCCCTTTAAATTGTTCCAATGTGGCATCAATCACGCTCCTCAGTTTTACGATGTTTGTTGCTTTCACCAGCGCACCGAGCATTGCTGTGCTGACCCTGGCGGTACCAAGGATCTTGACCGCGATGTCTGTAGCCGGAACAACCCAGATGTCCGCCTCGCCTAACTTCAGAGATCCACGGAGAATCTTAGGATTTTCTTTCGTATTGATCACGGCAATTCCACCCTCTCGCAAACCCTCTCCAGTATCAACAGTTTTCATCAGGGTGGGATCGGATACCACAACGATGTCGGGATGATATATGTTACAGTGGACCAAAATCGGTTTGTCACTTATCCTGGTGAACGACCTAACTGGAGCTCCCTCGCGTTCGGGGCCAAACTCAGGGAAGGATTGGGCGTATTTACCCTCTCTGATTGCCGCCTTTGTGAGGAGTAGACCTGCCGTCCATATACCTTGCCCTCCCCTCCCATGCCACCGAATCTCAATTAAATCTTTCATTAATGCCCCCTCC
>JBHIEI010000072.1:0-6096 GCA_046760555.1 Bathyarchaeia archaeon | reverse complement strand
TTGATTCGCCTATGATTAATGAAGATGTAGAGCATATAAAGGTGCTGTGCGAGGCTCTCTATTTTTAAAAAGTACGTTGGGAGGAGATGAGTAAAAAGTGAAATGGTCTATCCATCTCATCCTCGACGAATGACTATCGCCTAGCGGTCATTTCTGCTAATTGTGGTAGCTAGTCCCAGGTTATCTGATAGGTATGTACCTCGTACAAAATGAAGCCCTCTGGCGCGGTCACCTCGTAGCCCTCGGCTCCTTTGCCTTCTAATTGCTCGACCGCTATCTTATTCACCACTCTATGATAGATAAACATGATCTTGGCGGAGAAGCCGACCTCGACCTCCCTGATGTCCTTACGCTTGATGGCATAGGGGAAACCCATCAGAAACCACATTCCCCTTTTATGTGTGTATCTAGGGATTAGGAGGCTTTTTTCGCTAAATAAGGGCTGGTCAAACGCTGTTTTACCCCGTATCACCCCGTTTTATGCTCTATGGGTTAAGAACACCGTGATAAACTTATATATCCACAGTTGGAGAAGCATACTGGAGAGGGTGATGCGTGCTTGGGTGAGGCTAATAGAATCTCTAATAACGCATTGGTTGTTGTCGTAGGGTTAGTCATCAGCGTTGCTTGGATCATAACAGGGCTCGTACGCGGCTTAGCCGCAGTGGCTGACCCGTGGATCACAGCATTCGTCTATATAGTGACGCTAGTAGCTCTGATTCTGATTCCGATATGCGCACGAGAGAATAAGTGGGGCTTCCTATTAGCCATGGTCTGGGGGATAGTCATAATCATTGTTAGGGTCATTATAACGGTTAGGTTGATTACCGGACCTATGCCTGAGCCCCAAGCGTTTGAGATGTTAGTGATAGGCGGAACGATTTGGCTTATCATCCAAATACCGATCATAGTATTCTCGTATAGAGCCTACAGAAAGAGTTAGAACCATGTTAAAAACTCATCAAGGCTTCAAGGAGGCTGATTGAAAATGTCTGAGAGCGAGAACGGGAGGGTTGTTCGGGAGATCTTTGAGGCGTTTAATCGCCATGACTTAGACGCCGTGATGAACCATCTTGCTGACGATGTGACGGCCATTTGGCCTGATGGGACTAGACGTGATAGGAAAGGGATACGCAAGGCCTGTGCTTATTTGTTTGAGGCCTTTCCAGATAACAGGACACGTGTGGACCGCATGGTGTCCCAAGGCAACACGGTGGTGGTGGAGTATATTGGTGTGGGAACACATAAGGGAGAGTATCTTGGAATACCTGCGACCAATAAAACCTACGAGATGCCGATCGTATGGATCTTAGACTTCGAAGCTGGGAAGGTCAAGCTCTGGAAAGTCTACTATAATGTCCAGAGGTTGATACAGCAGCTACGTGAATGAAGTAATCGAGAGCCCTAACCCCATCCTCCTTTTTTACACGACGGAAATACTGGCGGAAGAAGCGAAGGCAACCTTAAAACTCGATGAGAGGATGTTGACGATGGGTTCTCCTTTCTGGGCCTTGAAGGTTGGCAAGAGAGCCTTTGTGAGAATAAAAGAACCACGGAGGTTGACCGCTATGGTGCGATCCCACGTAGATATGTCCATCTCGATACTATGCCATCGAGTTTTTTCTTCTCTACCCCCGATCAACTAGCTGGGCATCTTATGTCGGTGTAGCAATGTTTAAGAGTGGCAAAGCCGGTGTCTTGTCTAGGAGGATAGGCATGACGCAGATGCTGATAGTTCTCTACAAACAGCCGGACGACCCGGCTAAGTTCGAGGAGTACTACCAAAAGAAGCATCTCCCCTTAGCTGCACGAGCCTTGAAAGGGCTGATCGCAAGTCAGGAAACAGCTCGGGTTCTAGGGAACGAAACCTACTATCGGGTAACTGTTATTCGATTGCCTGAAGGGAAGACGGTCGAAGAGCTGATGAAAAGTGAGGGCATGACCACTGTGCTAGCCGACTTGAAGAACTTTGTGGCTGAAGGAGGATCAGAGGCTTTAGCATGTCAATCCGATGGCTAGGCGATCCTAAGCTCGTCGATTAAGAAAGTCATAAGGTAGTAAATACCTTCCCCCTATTTTTTCATTGACTTTCGCACTTTTCCAGTCAACTAACATAAGTTCCAAACTGACACGCGTTAGTTTCTCCATAGATCGAGACAGCAATACCGTAAAGAGAAGAGAGGCATTGTCTTACGATTAGCCAAGCAATTGCTATTCGATATATGACTCAGATTAGTTAGCACTATATATGGGGGGATGACAATAAAACCCTATGGAAAGAATAGCTTGAAGGAGGTGAAGAAATGCCAATAGTTGAGATATCTCTAGACACCTCGCTTCTCTCTCAGGAAGCAAAGGACCGGATAGCGAAGAAAATCACAGAAATACTGGCGGAAGAAGAGAAGGCAGCCATAAAACTCGATACGACAGGTATCACAATCGTGCTCTTCCGTAACATCAATGTACCAGACCTGTATATAGGAACTAAACCGCTGGCCAAGGTTCTGGAGACACTTCCGAAAGTTGAGTAGATTAGTATCAAGAGTTTTGACGAAAGCGGCTTCTGCGATGTCCTAATCCGTCGACTCAATAGGCTGCCACTGCCACGCCTCCCCTTTCTGGATAACGTAGCCCAGGCCAGGGAAGGGGAAATGGAAGGCATGTACCAAGGCCTTCTCGGCCGCGGCCAAGCCGAGGAGTCGGCGCCGGGTGGCCACGGCTTGTTGGGGATCAAAGTCGACGGCCGTATACCAGTCTGGCTGCTCCAGATGGATGGGAAGGATAGCCGCATCGGAGATGTACAGCAGCTGCTCGCTCCCCGAGGAAATGGCCAACGCCATCTGGCCGGGGGTGTGGCCGGGCGCCGCGACGGCCCGGACGCCGGGAACGATCTCCGTTTCATGGTCGATGAGATCGAGTTGGTCTCGAATGGGTGGGAGGTTTTTGCGTGCAAACGTTCTTTGACGTTCTTTGACGTGTTCGTCCACATCCAGTTCCGCCAGGTTGGGCTCTGAGGTCCAGAAATCCCACTCATCCTTCCACATGACGTAGCGGGCATTAGGGAAGGCTGGCCTGCCCTCGCGATCGAGGTTCCCACCGATGTGGTCTGGATGGCCGTGTGTGAGGATGACCGTGTCGATGACCTCAGGCGCGATTCCTTCGACCTGTAGGTTGGGGATCAGTCTACCTGTGGTTGGTTCCAAGTCGCCCGCACCCGTGTCCACCAGCACCCGGTTCTGACCAGTGTTAATCACCAGGCTGGGATATGGGAGGACATGCTGTTCCCATCGCTCTGGATCGATGTTGTGTTCCCTCAGCACCTGTTCCAGGCGTTCTTTGGGTGCGTTGGCGAAGAAAGTCTGGGCGGGGTGAGGATATGCACGGGTGCCATCGCTGACAACAATACATTCGAAAGTCCCTATCTGAAAGGGAAATCTTTCGTTGCTCATAATCATCCTACCTCATATTTATCGATTAGGCGCAGCATTTATTTATTCATCGAGTGGATGTCATAAAGAAAACTCATCGAGGCTTCACCGCAAGGATCACCAATAAGAAAGAAGAGGCTAAGGTCTCTCCTCCGCCTTAAGCCTCGCCCTTTCGATGGTTTTGGTGATCTCCTCCCAGTGGGACCCCTCCCAATATATTTTTCCGCATCGGGGGCAGGTCCAGAACTCCCCATGTCTCTCGATCAATTCCCTCGGCAACTTGCTCGAGACCTCCTCTCTACCCACCTTTTTGAGTCTCGCGTTGCATAGGCTACACCTCAGGGGCCTCCTCCCCAGGGAGGCGTCGAGCCTCAGGCGCTCGATGAGGTTTGCCAACCTATCCTCCCTGCTCCCACCCGACGTGTAGACAGCCTCGACGCCCTCCCCAAGGCACTTCCTGAAGAGGTCCCTATCCGAAGTTAAGACGATCCTTTTTCTCCTCTTGGCCTCATCGATTATCCTCACATCCATGTTCCCCTCGCCCGTGAGGTAGAGGCAGTCGTAACCCATGATCCTGAGCCACCGGGCTAGGTCCCCGTTCATCTCATCGGCTATAAATTTGGGATTAGTAGAGTGTATCTTTTTTTCCATCAAGTTAAATAGTGCTCCGGCTTCAAGCTGTCATTTGTATAGGGTTTAATTTAAAATATACTAAAAAGGAGGATTTCCTGTTCTTATATGGATTAATTAGGTAGAGCGGCGTGTTTTAGACGTAGGGCTTAGAGATGAGGGGAAAACTCAAAGTCGATAGGCTTGATCTCATAACAAGGGCGATGTTGGTCATATTCCTGGTCGCCTTCTCCTATCTCGTGTTCCTCCTACTCCTGAGACCCCTCTTCTTCCCTCAGCGCCCCTTTGACTCTGACATGATGGGGATGATGAAGAGGATGATGAGTTATCCCAGCGAGGGCACCCTGGTATACTATGTTGCCGCACTCCTCCCGGCGATGGGCTTAGGTCTGCTTCTCTCTCTTTTCTTGAGAGCCAAATCAGTCGAGGACGATGAATACAGAATACTGAGGAGGGCGCTTTCAAGGGATGAGAGGAGGGTCTTGGATGAGATCAAGAAGGCGGGGGAGATCACTCAGGATTCCCTGAGGGTCAGGTTGGACTGGAGCAAGGCTAAGGTTTCGAGGATTCTCACGAATCTTGACAAGATGAACCTCATTCAGAGGGAGAGAACCGGGAAAACCTACAGGGTTTTTCTGCAAAAGGGGAAGTAACGGTTTCAAACCGTCTCAACGACAACTTCTAAATCCCACCCTGTTCCAATCAGATTTGGTGATGTAGCGTGAAGAGAAAACTGCTCATTGTGGGAATATCAATGGCGATCTTGGCTACAGCGCTGACTCTAAACTACGCCTACGCCATACGATATGGGGATCGAAGAGGCTGGAATGGGATGCGCACCGGAACAACTGGGAACGATGGTCACGGCTTCGGTATGATGCACGGCGGCATGATGGGCTACGGTGGAAGGTGGGCGACCGATGGAAATTGGAATCCAAGCTACGATTACAGCTATAGGGGTTGCCCTATGGCGGGCGCGGGAATGATGGGCCCCGGCGGATACGGAATGGGGTCGATGATGGGGAGCTGGCTCTACGAAGCCGAACCAGCCGAAGTTGAGGGTGCGGTAGTGAAGGTGCGATGGGCGTCCATAGAGCTGGACGCTGACGGTGAGAGCGTAGAGGTCTATGGACCCCCGTGGTTCTGGCATTTAATCGACGTAGAGGCGGGGGACACGCTGACGGTAAAGGGGGTTTTAGTCAACACGCTGAACTGGTTTGAGGAGAGATGGCACGGAGAGCTGATTCCCTATGAGATAACGATAAACGGGAAAACCTATGGAGACGCGAATCTCGGAATACCCATCTGGATGCAACGCGGTGCATAGTTTTCTCTATACGTCTTTTTTAATCATCCCCCAAAAACGGGGGAGTAGAACACCTGCACCCTCCCCGACCCCATCAAATTTAGAGGAACCGATGTTTTTACCTTATTCGTTCCATGACCTTCGCTCCTCTTATCGATGATAAACGGATAGTCCATCTGCTTCGCGTCATTGTGGGTGTACTACATGGCGGTGGAGTGGCTGACAGAGCTATGGGGCTCCAAACATACCTAGAATTTTATTTAAGAGTTTCAATGATTCTTTGGCTAAGAATGGACGCTTCCCCATCGCCTTGAAGGAGACCCTCCATGAATTTTCAACTGAAGTATGGGAAAGGCCATGTAGAGCTCCAAGTCCCCGATGAAAACGTTCTTTTCACCCTCAAGCCACGCACCCTACCCGGGGTGAAAGATGAGGCTGAGGCCATCACCCGGGCTCTTAGGAGACCCATCGGCGCAGAGCCCCTCCGAGACCTAGTCGATAAAGGGGTCGAGGTCGCCCTCCTCGTAAGCGATATCACGAGACCGTGCCCCAGCCACAAAATCCTACCCCCCCTCATAGCTGAGCTGAATAGAGCAGGGGTTTCAGACGACAACATCACCGTGTTCTTTGCAACCGGTATGCACAGGAAACACACGCGCCGGGAGATGGGGAGGCTTGTAGGGTCAGAGATGTTTGAAAGGCTGAGGGTGGTGGACCACGACTCGGGGGATG
>JBHIEI010000071.1:0-6147 GCA_046760555.1 Bathyarchaeia archaeon | reverse complement strand
GATCATGGACCTGATCATCAAAAAGGATCTCGACCTGTACCTCCGAGCAACCAATGGTCTGAGAGTGGACAGGATCACAACGAGGTTTCTCGAGAAATTCAAAAGAGCTGGCGGGGACTACGTCGCCTATGGGATCGAGTCTGGGGACCAAGAGGTTCTGGATCGGATCCCCAAGCGTGTGACGATCGATCAAATCAGACGAGCGGTTAAGCTCACAAAGAAAGCGGGATTGAGGGTGTCTGGCTTCTTCATCTTCGGTCTTCTCGGCGATACACCGGAGACCATGCGGAAGACCATCGAGTTCGCGAAGGAGCTGGATCTGGATGTGGCCGTGTTCAATATACTGGCGCCCTATCCAGGAACTGAGCTATGGGACATCATACACAAGAGCGAAGGGAGGATATTGGTGGAGGATTACGACGAATTCCATCACACGGCCAATCGAGCCCTCTTCACCCTTCCCAATGGGCCTGATCCCGATGAGGTTGTCAAGGCCTACAGGAGAGCCCATAGGGAGTTCTATTTTAGACCCAGATACGCACTGAAACAGTTGTTGAAGGTCAGATCCGCGAGTCAGATCCGAGAGCTCATCGGTGGAGTCAAGTCCCTGCTCGGGCTCCAGTTTGAGGAGAGCTGAACCATGAGGGTCCTGGTGATAAATCCTCCGTACTATGGCAAGACCTATAATCGAGTGGCTCGGTGGGATGGCGTGTCCATATCCCAGACGATCTGGTATCCCATCTATCTGGGCTATTGCACGGGACTACTGGAGAAATACGGTCACAAGGTCAGGTTCATGGATGCCGTGGCTGATCGACTTTCCATGGATAGCGTGGTCAGGGAGGCGGATCGGTTCTCCCCGGAGCTGGCGGTGGTGAACTACTCTCTATTGAGTTCGGGAATAGACCTGAAGACGGCGGAGGAAATCAAGGACGCGACGGGCTGCTACACCGTTCTGGTGGGTCCATGCTGCTCTATCCGCCCGAAGGAAACGCTCAAAAAATCCGAGAAGGTCGACGGACTCATTCGCAGGGAGTTCGACTATCCCGTTCTCGACCTGGCTAACGAGCTTCCCGAGAAGAGGGTTAAGAATCTGTCCTGGAGATCCGGAGATAAAATCGTCCACAATCCTGAACGAGCACCCGTGTCTTCGGAGCAGCTTAACGAATTTCCCTTCGTCACCGACGTATATAGGCGACACCTGAATATCAGGAACTACTACCAGGCACCACAACTCCACCCCTTCGTGGATCTGTTCACCGGAAGGAGTTGCAGCTGGGGGAAGTGCGCATTCTGCCTTTGGTCGCACACCATAAACAAGGGTGTACCCTACAGGACCAGAAGTATGGACGGCGTCATAAAAGAGCTATGGTTCGTGAAGAGGCAGATGTCCTTCGTTCGAGAGGTCTTCATCCAAGACGACACCCTTCCGGCTTGGCGCTGCAGGGAGCTGTCCTCAGCGATCATCGAGAGCGGGTTAGATATAGTCTGGAGTTGCTACGCGCGGGCAGACGAGACCATGGACTATGAGACCCTGAAGCTCATGAGGGAGTCCGGTTGCAGGAACCTTCACGTTGGGTACGAGAGCGCTGATCCCAGGATCCTGAAAAATGTCAACAAGGGGATCACCCGGAAAACCATGAAGGAGTTCACCGAAGCAGCAAATAGGGCGGGACTGATGATACACGCAGACTTCATATTTGGACTTCCTGGAGAGACGGTGGACACCATCAAGTCAACGATCGAGTACGCCAAAAAACTCGATGTGGACTCGTACCAGTTTATAGTTCCCAAAGCGTATCCTGGGACTCCCTACCACGGCTGGTTGGAAAGTAAGGGCTATCTCAAGGATGGGCAGGTAGATTATCCCCATCTGTCCCATGAGGAGATCTGTGAGTGGTCGAGGATAGCGATGAGGGAATGCTTCTTCAGTTGGAGATACTTCAGTAGGGTTGCCTCGAAGAGCCCGAGGGAAATTGCTCGGGTGATATCCGCTGGTCTGCGTGTGTTACCGCGTATTTTCAGGTAACAATCCTTCAGCCATGTCCTACACGTAAAGTAAATAAATTTGAAAATCGAGCTTGAAAAGCCTTTCCGGGGAGTTTAGATCATAATGCCCGAATTACCCGCCGATAAAGCGAGGTTACTTTTGGAGGGATTAAGCTACGCGTTCAGGCTCCCCCTAATAGAGGTTTCGTGGCGAATTTGTAAACCTCTGATACCCCCCTTCTCTGCTGGCATCATGGTCACAAATAGATGCAATCTCGACTGTTGCTTCTGCGCGGTTGATAGGAGTTCAGTCGTCCACGACGGGCTCAGCAGGGAAGAGTTCCTGGATCTCATCGACCGATTGGCGGACTGGGGAGTGAGACAGATCACCTTCACTGGTGGAGAGCCGCTGATGTACGAACACTTCTTCGAACTTCTGGAACACGCCCATAGGCGAGGGATCATAACGGGGTTTTCCACCAACGGTATTCTGCTCACCGAGTTCTGCGTGAAAAGGTTGCACTCAACCGGTGTCGATCGGATCTCGGTTTCGATCGATGGTCCGGAGGAGGTCCACGATAGACTCAGGGGTAGGAGAGGTACTTACAGAAGGGCCGTCGAGGGTCTACAAAGGCTGAGCAGATTACGAGAGAGATATGGAAAGCCAGAGCTAAGGATCAACACGATCATCTTCGAACAGAATTTAGAACATCTAACAGACATGTACCTCCTAGCCAAACGATATGGGGCCTCCCTCAACCTGCTCCCCTTTAACTTTCTGGAGATCGCCCGTCCGCTGAGAAAGCTGCAGGATGATGTGGTGAAGGGACTCTTTGTGAGGGGGGAGAATCTGACCGCACTAGATGAGAAACTGGATGAGCTAAAGGCTCTGAAAAGGGAGTATGGCTTCCTCTTCAACCAGGATGACTTTCTGGAGCATCTAAAGCACTACTATCGAAACCCCACCCACGTGAACAGACAGTGTAAGTACGGTGCATACCACATCGACTTTCTGACAAATGGAGATGTGGACTTCTGCATCTACGGGAGCGTTGGAAACACCAGAGAAAAATCCCCCAAAGAAATCTGGGCATCGGCGAGGTTCAACCAGATGAGAGCCGTGATGAAGAGGTGCAAAAGGTGCATGCTTAATTGCTATTACACCCCCCCGTTAAGGGATCTCGTAAAGGACTTCGCGCTCTATCCTCTTCTCCGCTCGCTCAAGAGCCGATGATAACACTGTGCCTATAATTCCAAATAGAAACCCCACTCAATAGTAGATCGACTCGGTGAAAGAGGAATAAGAGTGTCATCGTCCGTGTCCACATCCCTATTCAAATCCATACGAAGATTATGGAAATACCTCATACCAGCTTCCTATAAAGCATCTTCGAGGGCGACCATCGTAAAGTGGGGTCTCTTGGGGCTCTTCATCCGCCTGATCTTCATGCCCTTTACTATGCACATCGATATGCTGGATATCTATGTCCAACCTCACTGGATCCTGAACCACCTCCATTTTAACCCTATCCAACCGGCCACTCCCAATTGGGAGCTTATGTCCCTCTCCCCCCTTCTACTCTACCTTCTGGTCCCCTTCTTCGGAATCGCCCAAACCCTCTTCGGCTCATTGCGTTACCTTTACGACTCTCGCCATTTTGTTCCATACGTAGCATACACCCCGATTGGGACCAGATGGGAGAACGCGATCTCGATAGCTCACGACCACCTTGGTGCTCAGTTCTTCGGAGTTCTCTTCATTTTCAAGCTACCGCTCTTATTCGCCGACTTTATGATAGCGTTCCTCCTCCTACGCCTTATCCACGACGAATCGCAGGCCACTTTGGGCTTCAAGCTATGGATGATCAACCCTGTTACCATATATTCTATTTTCATCTGGGGGCACACCGCGATCATCCCGACCTTGTGCGTGGTCCTGAGCCTGTATCTCGCCAAGATCAAAAGGATGCTCAGCTCATTCTTGGCACTGGGACTAGGAACGGCTGTTGAGTTTTTTCCCCTCCTATTCGCTCTTCCTCACGCCCTGTTGGTTACCAAGAACAGTCCAAGGAGAACGCTCTCGATACTACTACTTATGGGGTTATGCCTTGTTCCCTACGCCGGTATCACGCTGCCCTTCATCCTCACTGGTGATCCGAGTGCCTTTGCCACTGCATTAGGGACAGGATCGCAAACGTATCTCTACCCCATCAGCTTCAGGCTTCAGGTTAATCCCTGGGCAACGAATGATTGGATCTTTCTCTACATCATAGTGTACGCCTTTCTTGTGCTGAAAGCCTCTTCTGCCCCCTCCTCGGAAAAGATGTGGGAGAAAATGTGGAACTTGGATACGATGATCCTATTGTCGTTTTTCGCACTGAGCTTTTTCCATCCTTACTACTTCATATGGGTGAGCCCACTCATCATCCTACTGCTAGCCAGGGGACGAAGCTCTTTAAAGCTCTACGCCACGCTAACTATCGGCTGGTTCTTCTACACCTTCTACTTCGGTCGAGCTACCGCTATGTGGCTCTTCGCCCCGATCTCTCAAGCGTTCTTCAACTTGCCCAGCCCCTACGAGATCATAGCGCTACTCTACAGACCGCTGATTGTATTGAACGTGGTTCGGAGCATTTTCTCCGCGATCTGTCTGTGGATGGTATACGAATTACTTAGAAGGAAACAATGAAAGGGTCACACCAACGTGACGCGCCCGAAGCAGACACAGGAAGGACGATACTATCCCTTCTTATCCCGTCCCGTTACAAAAAACCGCTAAGGGTCAGCATACTAAAGTGGGCGATCCTGGGTCTTATCATCCGTTTCGTTTTCATGCCATTCACCATGCACCTGGATCTGCTCGACATCTACGTGCATCCGCATTGGATGCTGGCCCATCAACACTTCAACCCGCTTCAGCCAGCCACACCGCATTGGGAGCTCATAGCCCTCTCCCCGTTGCTGTTCTTCCTGATAGTCCCCTTCTTCTGGATGGCCGAGGTCGCCTTTCCTGGATTACACGCGGTCTATGAGTCTGAGCTCTCCCTCCCCTACTCCCCATTCTCACCCATAGAATCTCGGTGGGTGACCATGGTCTATCTGATACAGAAAAACCTCGGGACTCAGATTTTTCCGGTACTCTTCATTTTGAAGATACCCTATCTCATAGCCGATTTCATGGTCGCCCTCCTTTTCCTTCGAATGGTTGAAGATGAATCAAGGGCTGCTTTCGCCTTCAAGTTTTGGATGGTCAACCCGGTGACGATCTACTCCACATTCATCTGGGGGGATTTCAGCGTACTCCCGGTCCTATGCGTGGTCCTGAGTCTCTATCTGATCCAGAAAAGGAAACTGTTTAAGTCCTTCATATCCCTTGGGATCGGCACAGCCTTGAAGATCTTTCCATTTCTGCTCACCATACCTCACGCCATATTGCTAACAAGAGGCAAAGTGGGGGAAACGCGCCGTTTTCTGACGCTGGTGTTTCTGGGGTTAGCTCCATACGCTCTGACAACGGTGCCCTTCATCCTAACCGGTGATCCAAATGCCCTAGTGAGAGCCACGGTTACCGGACCACCCACATTTGAGTACTTCACGAGTCTGAGGTTGCTGGTAACCAACCCAATGCAGATGGAATTCTGGATCATGCCATACGTGGTCGTTTACTGCCTTTTAATCCTGAAATCGTCGTCGGAGCTCGATGAGCGAGGCACTCCACCTGATGAGGGTGTTCCTACCAGGATCTGGAGAACAGACGCCGCCATACTCATCTCGGCTCTTGCACTCAGCTTCTTCCATCCCCAGTACTTTTTATGGGCAAGTCCATTCATCGTCATGCTCGTGGCTCATGACCGGAGCCTATTGAAGCTTCACGTCATCCAAATCATTGGCTGGTTCTTCTATACGTTCAATTTCGGTCGAGCCGCGGCGATGTGGTTGTTTGCCCCCGCGTCGACACTCTTCCTGAGCTGGCCCAGCCCAAGGGAGGTCATTTGGCCCTTCTACGATCCTTGGTACGTGATAAACATCGCACGCAGCTTCTTTTCGGCTATATCTCTTTGGATGGTCTACAAGATCGTACGAAAGGGATTTTGAAAGCCGTTATACGTTTCCAAAGGAAGGGATCGTAAAGGTGAACCAAAGAGGCATATTCGATCG
>JBHIEI010000070.1:0-6331 GCA_046760555.1 Bathyarchaeia archaeon | reverse complement strand
CCCCCAGGTACGGGAGACGAGCCGCTTAGCGTCATGCAGCTAATCCCTGGGCTCGATGGGGCAATTATAGTGACGACTCCTCAATCTGTGGCCCTACTAGATTCAAGGAAAGCCGTCTCCATGGCTAAGAAACTCGATATACCGGTTTTGGGTATTGTGGAAAACATGTCGGGATATACCTGCCCAAAGTGTGGAGATCGAGTGCACATCTTCGGTAAAGGAGGGGGAGAGAGAGCGGCTAAAGAGCTGAAGATCTCCTTTCTGGGCAGCCTTCCTATCGATGTTAGGATAAGAGAGGAAGCTGACAGAGGGAGACCCTTCATCGTCGCTCACCCTGATTCGGAAGCGGCTAAGAGTTTCATGGAGTCTGTGGACAAAATCGAAGCTCAATTGAAACGCGTGTGAGATGGATACTAGATAACAGATCCTATCCTGATCGAGTCACCTACGGTGAAGACCTTCGTTTCCTCTTCGAGCTCCTTATGGAGTGTGAAAAGAGCACGAATGCCGGTGCAGTGGGATGCTGCAAGGAGGCTGATTCCGATGTCTTTGAGCTCCAAAATCGTGCTTTCGATGCGTCGCCTATCAGCCCTCCGGAGGTGAAGACCCCCCCACGATTCCATATACTCGTTTTACTCCCGCAATCCGTTGTGCATGCCTCGCAATGTTAATGATGCCCACGTGACTACATCCCGTTACGATAAGTAATCCACGTCCATGTACGTTGATGATAAGCGCTTGTTCGTCGATCATGCTGTCTTGGTAACGACCACGCCCATCAACTACGTAGTACTCTCTCCCCACGGACTCAAAATCAGTCGTCCTTTCTATCTCACCAGTAGTGATGATACCTTTTGCTACAACGGTAGGCTCTCTGGTGAGGGTTAGATGGCCCTTAACTTGGTCTCTCTTAAAAGGAACGCCAGCGAACCGTGGTCTCACCCCGTTTAACTGTGAATTTTGGTCTGAAGATTTCTGGATGGGCTACAATGTTTAGAGACCTTCCCGCTCTAGATGATAGCTTTGGTATAGAGCCGGTGTGATCGTAGTGACCGTGTGTCATGATAGCGGTATGAATTCCATCCATATCAATTTTCAAAAGCCTGGCATTATGGAAAAGCGTTTTTGGCGTCTGACCAGCATCCAGTAAAACTTTGGCTTTCTCCGTCTCAATCAGAATGGACAATCCGTGCTCTGCCAACAGTCCCCTTCTTCTAACCTGATTGTCCACCAGACACAACAACTCAACTCGGTTGACTGTGTCGGTCGGGCTCAATTTGGATACCATGATGGCACTCACAACCCAATCGCGTTCGTCAAAAACATTGTGAAAATGATGCCAAGGAGTAAACCAACAGAAACCGAATGTTTATGCCCGTATTCGTGTGCTATTGGGATCAGTTCGTCCGCAGTAATGTAGGTCATCACTCCCGCCGCGAAGGCCAGGGCCGATCCTATCACTTGAGGGGATGTGCCTAGAAGTAAGGTGGCACCAATTAGTGCGCCCAAGGGTTCGGCTAGTCCTGAGAGCAACGTCAGACCAGCTACACCGCGTTTACTCATCCTCGCCGTTACCAATGGGATCGCTGTTGCCACCCCTTCGGGGATATTATGAAAGCCGACTGCGATCGCCATCAGCAGGCCCAATCTCGGCAGATGGGCGTAACCTGCACTAACCACGATTCCTTCTGGGAGATTATGCAACGAGATACCGATCATGATAAGCAAGCCTGTCCTAACCCATCTCGATCGGTCTCGTAGCTCTTCTCTGCCCCACCTTATCGAGGGGAACAGCTTCGATTCCAAGAAACCCTTCTCCTTAACGAAGAATTCCATATGAGGCAGCAATAGATCCAGGATCAAAATAAGCACTGCGCCAGCGGAAAATGAGATAGCCACATCGATGAATATAACTATCTTAAGGGACTCTGTGAGCAAACTGATAAAGGATACAAGCAGCATAACTCCCGATGCAAAGCCCATAGAAAAGCCGACGAGCCTTTCGCTTGCTTTCTTGACTCCGATAATGATAACTCCTCCAATGCCAGTTGCAGATCCAGCAATCAAGCTTAGAAGAACCACTTCAGAGATCTGGTTCAATTTAACCGATACTCTCCATGGTTTAGGATTTCTTTAATGCATCGTGTAGTTTCCCGGTCTTACAGTAATATTCGACTAGTTTTGACAGCTTCCCCATAGTTTCTGGGTGTAAACAGTGCTCCATCTTACACGCATCGATCTCCGCTATCCTGCTGCTTACACCTAGCATTTTCAGGAATTCGGTAAGAATCCTATGCCGATGCGTGACAGACCTGGCGAGTCTCTTACCCTTCGATGTCAATTCGACTTGCCGATATCGCTCGTATCTAATCAGACTCTCCTTCTCTAACCTTTGAACCATTTCAGTTACGCTCGGTGGACGAATGCCAAGAACCGTCGAGATGTCGCAAATTCGTGCGTATCCCTTATCCCTAATGAGGTTGTAGATGGCCTCCAGACAGTCCTCGACACTTCTCGTGGCCATTGCCATGGTAACTGAAACTAAAAGTTTTAATTCCCTAAAAGTTTTAGGATATCCTAAATTGTCACGTATGAGCCTCATCGACCTTTCTGAATCTGAGGAGGGTGTTGTTGAATACGTAGCAGGGGGTCGTGGGCTGACGATGAGGCTGATCTCTCTAGGAATCGTACCTGGTGTAAAAGTCAAAGTGGTAAGAAGGGGCCCAGTGGGTGGACCCATAATCCTTAAGGTTAACACATCAGAGGTCGCCATTGGACGGGGTATGGCCGCAAGAATCTACGTTACTCCTGTAAGGAGAGAGGGCTAGCGGATGAAGCTGGCACTGGCGGGCCAGCCCAATGTGGGCAAGTCGGTAATCTTCCACAGGCTCACTGGACTAGGAGTCATTATCTCGAATTATCCGGGAACGACGGTTGATATCACCAGGGGCGTGACGCACTTTCGGGGGCAAAGGGTCGAGATCATTGACCTCCCGGGAACCTACTCGCTCGAGGCAACGTCAATTGATCAAGAGGTCGCCATAAGGGTTCTCTTGGAGGAAAAACCCGATGTCATTATCAACATCGTTGATGCGACGAATCTTGAGCGGAATCTGTATCTCACACTTCAGATCCTCGAACTTGGCATACCTGCGGTAATTGCCCTCAATCAGATGGACAGGGCAAGAAAGCTCGGCATCGAAATCAACGTGGAGCTTTTGGAGCGAAAGCTTGGTGTCCCCGTTGTTCCAACCGTGGCTACAAAAGGTATCGGAATAGGAAAGGTAGCAGAAATGGCGTTGAAAGCGGTCAGAAGTGAGAGAACCGAGTTCAAGGTAAGGTATGATTCTCATATCGAGGATAGAATTTCGAAATTAACGGAACGTCTAAAGGGATCTAGGAAGAGGCCACCGATACCCCTGAGAACTATCGCTGTTCAACTCCTCGGTAATAACAGAGTGATCGCGGAGAAGTGTGAGGATGGAGTCGCTCGTGACAGGTATGGACAGGCGGGCATTATATCAAAGGGGGTAACCACCGAGAAAGCGGTAAAGGTTCCCTTGCTAGAGAGGCTTGGCGAAATAACGTCCCAACCAGTCATCGGCCTACTTTCAGTATTCTTGGTTTTGGCTATCATATATTTCGCCGTCTTTATCCTCGGCGGTCTGTTAGAGGGTCTCATAACAACGGGTTATCAGACCTACGTGACCCCAACGTTGGTTAACCTCGTTAGCCACTACGGACTGTCCGGTCTTATAGAGTCGATTTTGCTTGAAGGGATAAATACGGGAATTCTATCCGCACTCGCGATCATCGTTCCATACATCCTAACGTTCTACCTCGTGATTGGACTTTTAGAGGACACCGGGCTTCTAGCGAGGCTAGCCTTTCTCTTAGATGGAGTTATGCATAATATCGGATTGCATGGAAGAGCAATAATCCCGATGCTTCTCGGATGTGGCTGCAACGTTCCAGCCATACTTTCCACAAGAACATTGGGATCGGGAAAGGCTAGACTGCTCACAGCTGTTTTAATAAGCTTAGCTGTGCCCTGCTCAGCTCAAACAGCTGTCATCTTGGGTCTACTAGGTTAGATACGCGGGCGTGTTGCGAATGGTAGCGCTCTATGCGATTCTACTGAGTATCCTGCTGATCGTTGGGAGAGTTCTGTTCATGGTCCTTCCTGGCGAGGACCTGGGATTTGTGATGGAGATGCCTCCTTATAGGATACCTTACCCGAAGCCCATACTGATGAAAACCTATCTGAGGATCAAGAGCTTCTTCTACATCGCTTTGCCTCTTATGATCATCGGAAGTATCTTCCTTGTGTTGCTCAAAGAGATGGGATTATTTGATCCTCTGGCAGCCGTGGCGGGTTCCTTCATGTCGGAGTGGTTGGGACTTCCTCCACTAACGGTGATACCTCTCGTTTACGGAATTTTTAGAAAAGAGATGAGCCTGGAGATGATAGTCGTACTGTTCGGAACGACATCCTTCTCATCAATCTTTACCCAGCATCAGATGCTGATTTTCTCGCTCATTACAGCACTTTACATGCCTTGCGTGGCTACATGCGCGGCCCTATGGAGGGAATTTGGAGCCAAGAAAATGCTATTAATGACCCTCCTGACCATGTTGGTGGCCCTCTTGGTTGGAGGACTGGCAAATCACGCTTTTAGGTTAATCGGATTATAGGAAACATTATAAGAGGATGTGTCAATCGTTTATTCGACTCCGAAAGGTGGTCTGATGGAACCGATCTAAGAAACCCTTCACAGAAAACCGCAAGACCCTTAGCCCACAGATTCTCCGAAGGTGGCCGTCCCACTGACACTTCCCGATTCTATAGGATCCAAAAGGATAGGAGAGTGACGATGGCCAGCGAGAGCAGGTTTCTGGGGGGATACATCGGTCGAATACTAAGGGTAGATCTCTCAAAGAACGTGTCCCACTCGATCCCGATAAGACCGGGCTTCGTTTTGAAATATGTTGGAGGACGAGGGTGGGGAGCCGGATTTGTTTGGGAGGAAATCCCCCCGAAGGTAGACCCCTTGGGTCCCAAGAACAAATTATACATCATGACCGGTCCGCTCACCGGAACTCATGCTTTGTGCTCCACCAAAACCAGTTTATCGGCGATAAGCCCGGCCACGGGGTACTACGGCGATAGCAACGTTGGAGGGTTTTTCGGCCCAATGCTCAAGCGAGCTGGATTCGACGGAATCATCATTGAGGGCAGAGCGAAGAAACCCAGCTATATCTGGGTAGAGGATGGTGAGGTTCAGATCAGGGATGCGAGCGATTACTGGGGAATGACCCCCCTTAATGCCGAGAGGGCAGTCAGGGCTGACAATGGTAATAATTTTTTCCACGCCATATCAATTGGTCCAGCTGGAGAGAATCTGGTCAAATTCGCCTGTATAACTGAGAAGCACGGTAGACAGGCTGGCCGTTGCGGTATGGGAGCCGTGATGGGGTCCAAAAACCTGAAACTCATCGCTTTGCGAGGAGCTTACGACATTCCGATCGCCGACCCTGAAAAGCTCGATCAGTTGTATCGAGAGGCTAAGGAATACGTGTTAAGGCATCCATTGTTGGATCTTTGGCGTCGTCAAGGGACGATGCAGGTGGTCGATTGGGCTAACGCCAATGCGTGCTTGCCCACTCGCAACTTTATCGGAGCCGTCTACGATCGGAGTGATGGTATTTGCGGAGATGCCATGGAGAAAAGAATCAAGATCGGTGACGTTTCCTGTTTCGAGTGCCCCATAAGCTGCGGGAATCGGTGCCGCGTCGATGGTTTCGGTTCTAATGCTACCGTGGTGGGACCCGAATACGAGACAGCTGCTTTACTGGGTTCGAATTGTGGGCTTTCGAGTATAGAAGAGCTTGTTCAGGCGAATTATCTCTGTGATGAGTTGGGAATCGACACGATTTCGGCGGGCAACGTAGCCGCCTTCGCTATGGAGTGTCTTGAGAGAGGGATCATCACAAGGGAAGTTCTTGGAGGGATTGATCTGCGGTTTGGTAACAGCGAGGCACTCTTTAGATTTCTAGAGATGGTTGCCTACCGCAAAGGGATAGGCGACCTCTTCGCGGAGGGCGTTAAGACCGCTTCCAAAACGATCGGGAAGGGATCCGAGGGCTTCGCCATGCATGTAAAGGGGCTGGAGATATCGGGTTATGAGCACAGGGCTGCCCCAGCCATGGCCCTTTCCTACGCCACCGCTGACATCGGTGCCCATCATAATAGATCTTGGGCCATAGTGTACGACATCAAAACCGGAAGGGGAAGGTACGGAGAGGACAAAGCGAGGAAGGTCATCTCGTT
>JBHIEI010000069.1:0-6364 GCA_046760555.1 Bathyarchaeia archaeon | reverse complement strand
GAGAGGGGTCAAGACGTTGGCATTCACGATGGGTGAGCGAACGGCGGCTCTTATATCAGCCCTTTTATACGTCCTCGCCGTCGGTCTCAGTGCAATCCCATGGGTACTAGGGCTCGTCTCTGTGTGGTATCTACCCTTCGTCATTCTAGCCGATACGGGTTTCATCTACTCATCCATCTCGATTCTGCGCGACAGCTCTCGGGAAAACGCTAGGCGTGTTAAGGGCCTCGTTTTAGTTTGGATGCTCTTCGGTTTGTTGGGTTTCGCGTTTGGCTAACCATTGAAAAACTTCAAAAATCTGATTCCGGTATTGCTATGCGAGTGCCGAGGTCGCCAAGCCCGGGAAGGCGCCCGGCTGAAGACCGGGTTATCATGGGTTCAAATCCCATCCTCGGCACTACTATTTTTTGTGAAATAGGCAATCTGAGCTTATTTTTGGCAAAGATCCGATATTAAAAAGAGCTTATTCTTGCTATACAAAATCATCATCCGTTAACCAGAGAAATCTACTCCCATAGTTTTCGTAGCAGAATTCCATCTCGTCTACGATCCGTTTCGGCGACTTACACCTCAACCTACTTCCCCAGTGCCTCCATTGGGTGCAAAACGTGCAGCGATGTTGGCAACCCCTCGACCCCTCGACCAATGCGTACCTGACTCTGGGACCCGCCATTGCGGTGAAATGGTACTCATGGAGGACATCCTCGACGAAATGATACCCAGGAAAGGGCAGGTCGTCTAGGTTCTCAATCAGGGGGCGTGGGGGGCCATGCCTGATTTTTCCGTTTTGCCTGAAAGAGATGCCCTTTATCCGCGCAAAAGACCTCTTTTCGGCACAAGCTTGAACCAACTCCAGAAGGGTTAGCTCCCCCTCTCCACGGACGATCACATCGATCTCTGGGTACGTTTCCAAGCTCTCACGGGCCGTCACCGTGAAGTGTTGACCCCCCGCGATGGTTAAAACGTCTGGTTTCACTTTCTTCGCTGTTTCCAAGGCTCGAACGGTGATGTACGTGTTGCATGTGGCGAGTGCACTCGAAGCTACTATGTCAGGGTCAAAGGATCCGATGCGTTTCTCTAACCCCTTCCAGTCAACTTTCTTGGCTTGGCAGTCCAAAACCTCAATCTCCACGTTTTCGGCGTTGTTCTCAAGAAATGATGCGAGTTGAAGGATCCCGTAAGGGGGTGGGAGATATTCTCCCATGACAAACCAGCAATTCTTGGGCGGTTCTACGAATAGAATTCTCATACATGAACCTCTATTGTCAGCGACTGCCCGGCCGGCTTCAGCACTTTAGTGAATAAGCGAAGGGTTTTAAATAGCAGGTGTTACTGCGTCTCAAACCCGATCGGTGATGAGGTCGACGCCACTGTGGGTTTGACTAGCCCTTCGCTTCTATGTAGCAAGTACCGGGGAGGGCCGAGCGCTTGTCCGAATCAATCTTGGGGAGTGACATAAGCTCCCTTCTTCATCTCAACCCCTGAACGTCGGAGTAGGATATCTCGAAGTTGCCTTCGTCGGCATTCAGGATCTCATCTGCCGAAATACTTGCAACCCCTCTTCCTTTCTATCCACCTCGCGCTCGTCAAAAGCTACGCCCACACATCCATGTTCGAATCTCCCCAAGCTACCAACCGCCGGAGATGGAAAAGGGGACGATGAAGAACCCCTCCACGTGTCTCATGGCAAGGGGATTGTTTTTAAGCTCACGATGATGATGTGCTAACTAGGAGGTAAACGAAGTGAGTTATGAAAGAAGTGGATACGGTCGCCCTCCGAGAAAGATGTACAAGATAACGTGTTCCGACTGTGGCAAAGAGGCAGAGGTTCCGTTCAAGCCAACCGAGGGCAGGCCGGTGTACTGCAAGGAATGCTATCAAAAGCGCCGAGGATACTAGTCAGATAGCGTCAAGCGCTTCGATAGTGCTGTTTCTCGACTCGAGAGATATGGTGTGCATCTTGGATACTATCGGCGCTTCCTGCAGCATCCTAAAAAGAGCTGGATGGGATCCCGTACCAGGCGATCACCCCCTTAGCTGTCGCTCTTCTTCTCGGCTCCTGACGATCTTGCAATTATCTCGCCGATGATCTTGCCACTGGGTATCAGTATCTCCTTATCACCCTGTTGGGATTCGAGGGTGGTGTGCATCAGACTGATGCCCTTGACTGTGCCTGTTTGGCCTGCCACCGTTATCAGATCGCCGTGCTTAAACGGTCTGGAGAGGGCTATGAATATTCCTGCGATCGCGTGTTTGAGGACGGTCTGGGTTGCGAAGCCCACCACCAAACCCGAGAACGAACCAACGGTTAGAGCTGCCGAGGCGCTTACCCCGAATATGGAGGCCAGGAAAGAGAGAAGAACCGCGATTCCTGCGATCTTAGTGATGGTCCTGGTCGTGGCTGCAGTTGGATGATCCGAGATCTTTCTCATGCTATAATAGATGGCTTGGCTTAGGCTCACCACAACCTTGTAACCCAAGAGGAAGACCAGTGCCGCCTGAATATATGGAAGATAAACCCCGTACGGCTTGATCAAAGGCACCATCTCGAAAGCCAAGCTCGCGGCCGATAATGCAAAGGCGAGGGCAATGGCATAAGCCACCACCTTCAAGACATTACGGCTGCCCCTCTTAGACCAATCCTCTGACATCGGTGACACTAACTACTACCAAACGCCAAATTAAAAATCAAAGTCTAGATTGTCAACCGAGACCTCCTCCCTGTCTCGCAACTGTTTATGCCCTAACGGTAGAGTCTCAGAAATCCCGGAGAATTTCTAACTGGTTGAAGCCCTAATAGCAGAACCTGTGTTTAAGCCCGCTTTTTTCGCAAAGCTCTGAAATCTTCAGTTTGAGTCCATTGAAGTAATCACTAGTCGAGAATAGTACTCTCTCATACTTCGGAAGCAACTGTGGATAATGCTGTATCAGCACTTCCCTGATAGTTCGCCAATTGCCATACTTGATGTTTAATCTGTCTACAAAGATGTACTCTACTCCAACTATGGTAAGCTTGTCGATAAGTGGCTCCAACGTTTCTCCCGTCAAAAAGGGGAGTAGGGGTCCCACAAAGCCATAGGTCCTGATGCCACTCTTACGGAGCGTATCCAATGTGACCAGACGCTCATTCACCGGAACGGATCTAGGTTCAAGGACCCTCCTAACCCTCTCATCCAAAGTGGTGACCGTTAGACCCACCTCACACTCATCAAACTGCTGCAAAAGATCAATATCCCGCCTAACCAGCGACGATTTCGTCAAAATGGAAACTGGAAAGTATACTCCAGCAGCTCTATCAGCACCCTTCTCGTCAGCTCGTATCTCTCCTCGATGGGCTGATAGGGTCGGTAACCTGCTCAACGAAACGAGCCCCCTTTTTGCCCTCGGGGGCTCCCTGGCTAAGACCTCGGGCGCGTTGGTCTTCGGGTAAGCGAACTCTCCCCAGTCCGCCCCGGATCGAGCGCAGTTGAGCATGAAACGTGCGTAACAATACACGCAGCCGTGTTCGCATCCCAGATAGGGATTAACGGAGTAATCGACACCGTGGATCCTGCTCCTGCTAAGAAGGGATTTGGATTCGATCTCCCTTATCTCCACCATCCTAAGCCGCTGAGCTAAGATCGGCCACGGTAAACCCCGGGACGGGGATCAGTGACGCCTTCGCCAATAGTCTCTCCATTTTCTCCACGCCTTCCATCCCGTCTTTCCAAATCTCTTCTCCCTCTCCCTGTCTTCGAAGACCCATTTCGTTAGCTCATGGAAGCTTGCCCCGCGCCTGTCTAGATCCGCTCTGGGTGCGCCCACCTCCCTAAGCCAGTCGAGAAACGCCTTCTCCGCGAACTCGTGCGACTTAAAATCGATTCCACTTCGGATCTCCACACTTCGACCCTCTCGTGCCAGCTCCTCAGCGGCAAAGGATAGGATGTAGCCGCTGCAGATGATTATCCGCTCCTCCTCCTTGACCTTGATGGAACCGAGCCCCTCCTTCACGATCTGCCAGGCCCTTTCTAGGTATTCCCTATCGGCGAACTTCCTCTGAAATAGTTCGGTGGGGATGCGCCCAACGTAGTGTTCCCCAGTTTCCTCCCGGGCTACGGCGATACACACTCCCAAGACCGGGCAACCCCAACCGGCATCATCGATCGTTATCAATCTGCATCAAGCGGCTACTCTTTAGGTAAAAGGCACCCTACATTATCTATTCTGATGTCAGAAAGTATGAGCTCTAAAACCATCGCCGTGATCGCCTTGATCGTTTCGGTGATCGTAGGGGGCTCTGCCCTCTCCCTATCGTTTCAGCGATCCCCTGTTAGCCGAGAGGACAACGTTATCAGAGTCACAGGCACGGGATCGGTTTTTGCCAGACCCGATCAAGCCGTTATTTTGATCGGGGTTGAGGAGGAGGCCGATACTGCCGAGGAAGCCATGAACGCAAACGCGCAGAGGTGTCCACCGTCATCGAGAGCCTGAAGGAGTTGGGCGTACCCGAGGAACACATAAGGACAACGAGGGTGAGCCTCTGGCCCATATACGAGTCCAACAAGGCTGAGAGCCCGGAAATAGTGGGCTATCGAGCCAACAGTCAGGTCAGGGTCACAACCCTGGAGCTGGATAAACTGGGCGCTATCATCGATAGATCCATCGGAGCTGGGGCCAACAGGATCGATGGTCTTTCCTTCCGCCTCAGCGATGAGAAGGCTAAAAAGATCGTGGGAGATGCCATGACCAAGGCTGCCGAGGATGCACAGGATAAGGCGAATGCAGTGGCCGATGCCCTGGGTGTCACGTTGGGAAAAATCGTTGGCATCAGCGAGAGCGTTTCCTATCCCACGCCCATCACATTGGCAAGGGAAGCCGCCGTAACCCCCGTACCAATCGAGCCCGGAGAGTTAGAGCGTCACACTGCAGGTTTCGTTTGCAGTGGGATAGCGACTCCACCGTTTCGAGTTCGGTCCACTGGGACTGGCTAGGTGCTCACGAATTCGGAATCAAGCGGTAGACTATCCTGCTCAACCGATCTTGGGCGGGATCCTTGGAACAGTTTTTTACCATTAGCCCCCTTATGTCTAGGCGGTCACTTGGACGAGGTGGATATCTTCTGGTCCTGTAGGAAGGGGGACCCGTCGTCAATTGGTGGCTATCTCAAGGGAACCAATAGGATCGTGATATTCCTGCTACCGATTCTCATGGGTGTGGACCAAGTGGCTGCCGAGACGGGGCATAGAATGGAGAAACTGATAAGTCTCGGGATAAGCTGTGCCCTTTTGCACGAGTTAACTCACTGGGTTGGGGAGGACGAGACTCGGACTCAGTTTTTCGGCGACCTCTGGGATAAGTTTATCTCAAAGAACGTGTTGAGCGATTTCCTGCGAGAAGAAACCGGTGCCAATTCCGGAGAGACATGATCGGCATCTTACAGGGAGCTGCAAATTATATGTCCTAAATCTATCAGATTGAAAAGTGGCCTCGAGGACTAGAGCAAAAAGGAAGAAAGCGCCCCCAAGGGGAGAGAGGAAGGTTCCCAGGAAGCCATCGAGGAGGATCCAAACCGTCAGGAAGGGCGACATCATCCTCATGGACTACACCGGAACCGTCAAGGAGACCGACGAGATTTTCGACACCACGATGGAGGACGAGGCGAGGAAGGCGGGCATCTTCGACGAGAAGGCGACATACAAACCGAAATTGGTGGCCGTTGGTGAGGGTTGGGTTCTCAGGGGCTTGGATAAGAAACTTGTCGGGCTCGAGGTGCTGAAAAAGCACAGGGTTGAGCTCAAGCCTGCCGAAGCCTTCGGGGAGAGGGATCCGACGAAAATCGAGATCGTGCCCTACAGGTCACTGAGGGCCGAGAAGATAGTCCCCCGCCCGGGTCTGTCCATACGGTATAAGGGAAGGGAGGCGACCATAAGGAGCGTGAGCGGCGGCAGGGTGAGCCTTGACTACAACCCACCGTTGGCGGGTAGGACGCTTGTGTACGAGCTCACCATCAAGAGGATTGTTAAAGGAGACGAGGAGAAGGTGACCGAACTGGCCCACAGGTGGCTTCCAACGATCGAGGCGGACAAGTTTATGGTCGAGTTCGAGGGAAAAACACTGCGAATAGCCCTTCCCAAGGACGCCTTCTACTTGGAGGGCATTCAGGTGGTCAAGAGGGGGATTTTCAAGGACATCGAGAAGCTGTTCCCGGAAATCGACCGCGTAGATTTCGTGGAGAGCTACATCAGAGGAGCTAGCTGATCACTCCCGTTCGTTCGGACAGCTCCCTCGCGGCCTCCTTCGTGAGCCCTTCCCTTCCTAGGATCGTATACCTCTCGGGTCTAATCTCGTGGGCCATGGTCAGGGCCCTGACGATGTACTTCGCCTC
>JBHIEI010000068.1:0-6365 GCA_046760555.1 Bathyarchaeia archaeon | reverse complement strand
GGTCGGAGGTAGTTGACGTTTCCGTACTCACCCATGTGAACCTTAACGGCTACCGAACCACCCTTGGGTATGACCTCGCCCAATTTCGCCGCGGCGAAGACCATCTCGATACCCTTCAGAGCAGACTCGCCCGAGAGGTAGTCGAAGAAGAACACCCCAGACACGTTGCTCTTGCTAAAGGTAACGAGGTATATATTTCTCTACGGATCTAGGGCCTCGGAATTTTTATGACGTTTGCCCCGGATGAATAACTTGGGATCGGTGGAATTGTACGATGTGGTGGTTATAGGATCAGGGCCCGCCGGGATGACCGCCGCCATATACGCTAGCCGAGCGAAGCTCAGTACCGCCGTTGTCGCGGGTTCCCTCTACGGTGGGCAATTGATGCTGACCACCGAGGTCGAGAACTTCCCAGGCTTTCCCAAGGGGGTAATGGGTCCGGACCTGATGGCGGGTATGCGAGAACAGGCGGAGCGATTCGGTGTAGAGTTCCTCTTTGAGGACGCCACAGGAGTCGATTTCTCGTCGAGACCGCTCAAGATCGGCGTCGGTGATAAGGTGTTGGCGACGAGGTCGGTGATCGTCGCCACCGGAGCATCCCCTAGGTGGCTGGGTCTCGAGTCCGAGAGGCGACTTCAAGGTAGGGGGGTATCCACGTGTGCGATATGCGACGCCCCATTTTACAGAGACAAGAGAGCGGTGGTCGTTGGGGGAGGCGATACGGCCATGGAGGAGACGATAGCGTTGGCCAAGTTCGCGAAGGAGGTCACCGTCGTTCACAGACGCGATAAGCTCAGGGCCTCCAAGATACTCCAGGAGAGGGCCTTCAAGAATAGGAAGATTAGCTTCATCTGGGATAGCGTGGTCGACGATATTCTGGGTGAGAATAGGGTTGAGGGGTCCAGCTAAGGAACGCAAAGACAGGGGAGAAGAGACGGATAGATTGCGACGCGGTGTTCATAGCCATCGGACATAAACCCAATACCGACCTGTTTCAGGGCAAGCTCGAGATGGACGATGGGGGGTACATCGTTGCACACGATGACACCAAAACCGGCGTTGAGGGGGTCTTCGTCGCTGGGGATGTCAGGGATCGCGAGTATAGGCAGGCCGTAACAGCTGCCGCGGATGGATGCAGAGCGGCGCTACGCGTTGAGAGGTTTCTCGAGAAGGGATAAAATGAGAGGTAACAAGAGGTAGGGTATAGGCATGGTTCACATCGCGTGTTTGGACCCGAAATGCAGAAGGGTGATCCACCTCTGTAATTCCGAATACTGGGATTTTGATGGCGTCGTGAAGTGCTCAACGTGTGGGGCCTCCGTCAAGATCAAGATCGAGGAAGGCAAAGTCATTCTTGTGAGGAGCACAAGGCTGAGGAGGAGCACGCGCACCAATAGACGTCTAGCTCGGTAGTTAGAAGGACTCGATTACCTTTTTTTCCCCTTCAGCATGGAAGCCAGTTTGAGGGCCATTTCCTGCGCTCTCTCACTCTCGTAGCGAATGGCAACGTCTCCCCCATCGTGGATCCTAAGTTCGACCTTGTTGGGCCTCAAGCGAATCAGGTAAACCAGGGGAGAAAACGCAACGAACAGGCATATCGCGCCCACCACGTTGTAGAGGGGTTTCTCCATCCCTATCGAGAACGCGAAGAGCGATAGGAACGTGAAGGGGATCATTACTCCCAGTATCAGAGTAACCGGCCACCAATTGGGCACCTCGCCCGTTAGGGTGTCACGGGTGTAGGTTGTCGTGTAACCCGAGAGTTCCAAGTGGCGTCTGGCCCTCCTGATCGCCTCGGTCATAGAAAGTCTCGTTTTGACGCACAGGCTCAACTACCCTAGGTAACGCTATGAAACTAATAACCAATATTCAGGAACACCACGTGATGGCACGTGATGAACTCGGAGTCCAACGATATCGTCACCCCTTCGAGTGACAACCACCAGTGCCTCAACCACTGCCAGTTAAATAAGCAAGGCGAAACCAATCGCCACGAGCAACACGCCCAGCAGGAAAACCGATCGAACCCTCTCTTTGAGGAGTGCCACGGCTAACAGAGAAGAAAATAGCGGCGTTGCCGCGAGGAAGGGTGCCACGACTGCTGCCTCGGTCAGGCTGAGACCCAGTAGCATCATCAGGTCGCCCACGCCAACCGCCAGTATACCGCCTACGGCGAAAAGGGCCCAGGCCCTCTTCGTGCCTAGTGATAAATGCGATCGTCCGTTTGTCACCACTCGGGCGATCGTGAGAAAGGGGATGAGGAACAGCATCCGACCGGCGCTGAGAGCGAGGGCATCCACGTAGTCTAAAGCCATCCTATACAGGCCGATGCCGACGGCCCACGAGACAGCCGCGGCCAGGGAGAACAGTATGCCCGCCTTCCACACCCCAACGAGTGTAACGTCCTCCGTTTTGGTCGAGACGCCTATGAAGTAGACCCCGGAGACAACGGACAGAGTCCCCAATACGGTGAGGGTGCTGACCGTCTCGCCGAGCAACAGCACCGAGATGGGGAGCAGGAATACGGGATAGGAGTATGAGAGGGCCACGGCTCTGGCGGCGCCTATCCGCTTCAGTCCGGCAAAATATAGCAGATCACCGAATGCGAGGATGAGGATGACGCTGCTGGCGGCATACACGACGACGGGATAGCTCAGCACGCCCAGCCACCTGAACCCCTGAATGAAGGTCGCGGCTACTATCGCGAACGCCGCGGCAAAGATGGAGCGGACCAGAACGGCCGTGAGAAGGTCCATCTCCCTTAACCCCAGCTTGTACGCTGTGGCTGCCGACGCCCAGCAGATCGCCGCTAAGAGACCTAGAATCTGTCCGTTCAATACCTGCACCTATCCATCAAGGACGTAATCGGATTTGCTTATAGATTGGACGAAATAATATGATAGTTAACCATCGATTCTACAATGGTAGTAGACTCCAATAGAGCGTGCGAGAATTGAGCCTGGGTTGGATCATACCCCCTCCTTTAGACAGGGTCACCAAGTCCGCTGAGCAATTCTCGAAGGAGCGGGAGGAGGTGGTCGGGCGTTTGATCCTCTCTGGGCTTCTGAGATCCCGAAGGATGGTGGAGGCGATGAAAAGGGTTCCTCGGGAGTGCTTCGTTCCCCCGGAGTATAGGGACTACTCGTATCTCGAGATACCGCTGCCGATTCCTGGTGACGGGGAGAATCAGACGATTTCCTGCCCTCACAGCTATCCGCTCTTTTATGAGGCGTTGGGATTGTCGGAGGGCGATAGGTTCCTCGAAGTCGGTGCTGGTTCAGGATACGGTGCCGCTTTGGCTAGGGAGGTGGTGGGGGCTAAGGGAAGGGTCGTGACCATCGAGATAAACTCCACCACATGTGATTTTGCAAGGAAGAACCTGAGCAGTCTTGGTTACCAAGACATCGTCGTCGTTGAGGGAGATGGTTCGGAGGGCTACGAGCCCGAGTCCCCTTACGACAAGATCTGCGTGACGGCCGCCTGCCCCGAGTTCCCCCCTCCGCTGATCGATCAGCTGGGCACTCCAGGTAGACTGGCTATTCCAGTCGGTTCACCCAAAAGTGTGCAGAAGCTCCTGCTCCTGGAAAAGGGGGAGGACTCACGGGCGGAGGTCAAGCTCGTGGAGGAGGTGCTATACGTTCCCCTTTTCGGAAAATATGGTTGGAGGGTTTAATCGGAACAACTCCGTCCTCTACTGGAGCAGGTCCCTTCCCATGGTGGGTATGATGACGTCCCTGGCCTCAATTAGCTTTTCGAACACCTCAGGGTGCTCGCAGTGGATCGGCACCACGTGCTCTGGCTCCATCTCTTCAACCATCCTACGAAGCGATGGCTGATAGGCATGACCCGAGGAGTGGATGTGGCAATATGGCATCCCCAGCTCCGTGACCCAGCTTCGGAGCTTCTCATGCTTGACCTCCATCTCCTCGTTAAAGGGCTCGGATGAACTCTGTATGTACACGCCCCCTAGCAGGCAGCCTGCGCCACAGAGCCTGAAGATATCCCGGAGCTCGGCCGTCGAACCGAAGGAGGTGACGAGCACGTGATCGAGAGGGCGCTCAAGCATCTCGGTAGCGATGATGCTCCCGGCATATTTCTCGCCGTATTTGCGCTCCGTTTGGATGATCTTAAGCCTTTCCCTGTATGGTTCCCCCCTCTGCCTGAGCTTGCGAGTGTATTCCTCATAGCTCGCGAGCTTCTTTGGGGGCCTACCGAGAAACCCGATCTCCCAGGCATAGTACGGTGGCTTCTCCCGCTGGTAAACAAACATATCGCTCAATCTGGGAAAGTTCTTTATGCGGAGCCCATCCAACCTCGCTAGGGCAGTGGCGACTCTCATGTTCAGGACGACCTTACGCCCAGCCCTGACAGCGGCTCTATAGATCGTGTTGATTCTGTCCGTGTCTATAGAGGATATGTTTACGATGACTCCTCTGTAGGTATTCAGGGCCCGCAGAAGGAGCTCCTCCACGTCCTCCTCATCCGTTACGTCGCCCAAATCGACATTGGTGGAGTCACACAGAAGATAATCAGCCCCCCTCGCCCTCCTTACGAATCTGTCCGTCCCCTCGGCATAGGGGCCGTGCCAGCGTATATCACCAGTATAGGCGATGAGCCCGGCCTCGGCTTCGATTAGAAAGGCGTACGCGCCCGGTACGCTGTGGTCAATCGCTACGGCCTTCGCAGGCAGGTCGAGTCCCTTCAACTCCGTTACGCTTCCTCGAAAGGCCTCGACGTTGACCCCCCTCTCAAAGCCACCTATGTCACCCTCCACGGTCTTGAAGCTAGAGTGCTCGTAGTAGGTACGGGTTATCCTCCAAGAGGCCTCGCTCGCGTAAGATCTTATTCTGCGGTTAAGTAGTGACAGATACCCCATATGATCGCCGTGCACGTGAGACAGTAGGCACGCTGCAATGTCGGTCGGAGGTTCCTTCGATAGATCGGTGGCCCTGTCAGGGACTCTCTCTGTGTAAAGCCCGATCAGATCTCCCTTCGGTTCAGGGATGAGGCCAAGGCTTAGTAGCTCCAAAAAGTCTTCTCTCTCCTTGCCCGGGACCGTGAAGGGAAAATCGTAGAATCGGTTCCAGCGAGAGAACGGTTTCCCGAAGTCAAGGAGTATCTTTGCACCCTTATCCACAACGAGGATCTTATTACCTCCGATCTCTCCCACGCCGGCATAGGGGACGATCCTGGTTTCCTTCAAGTTCTACCCCTATCCATGATCAACTCATCTACGGGTCATGCAAGGAAGCGTTCGGCAGGTCGGCTATGCTATCGATGATTAGGTCGGGCCCCTCTCGCACCAGCCTCTTCAACCCACACAGCCCTGTCAAGACGCCTATCGTCCTGACCCCCGCCGCCTTACCTGCCCTGATGTCCACGGGGCTGTCTCCGACCACGGCCGCCTCTTCCGCCCGTATCCTCAGACGACGCAGGGCCTTCAGGATCACGTCCGGGGCTGGTTTGTGACTGGGGGCGTCCTCCCTCGTCAGGACCTGGTCGAAGTACTTGCCCAGTTTGAAACGATCCAATTCCCTCTCGACGACCATCCTCGGAGTCGTTGTCACGATCGCAAGCCTTGTGCCCCTTCGTCGAAGGGATTGGAGCGCCTCCTCGACCCTGGGGACGGGTTTCACCCGTTGGAGGCTGATCTTGACGTATACGCTAAAAAACTCCCTCGAGATCTCATCTATCACCTCGGCGTCGATGCCAGGAATCAATCCCGGCAGAATCTCGATCAGCGGCAAACCCGCCATTCCTCCCAGTGCTTCAGCGTCTACCTCCGGGAGTCCGTGACGTTTCAGCAGGATGTTGAGCGTCTCGTGAATCGTTCCCATGGAGTCGAGGATGGTGCCATCAAAATCTAGAAGTACGGCCTTGATCATCAATTTCTCCCTAGAACCGATTCTGCAATGTATTATACAGGCCACTCTTCGAGCTTATACGCCATATCCCAAAACATAAACTCGTATCGACTGCACGTCAGAAAGTGCCCCCTCATCCTTGAGCGCTCTGCCTCCCCCGAGGTATCGGCCAATCTATCGAGCTGTCCTTTGAGAAGGTCGACGAGTTCCCTGTACTCGGTTGAGTGGTAGGTGCTAGCCCACCTCGAATAGGTGGGGTGGCTTCGTAGCCTGTCGGACTCCCGCAGCTTCTCGCCTATCACTTGGTAGCTCCACATGCAGGGGAGAATGCACGCGACATACTCCCCAAACGATCCGGAATACGCCACCCCTAGGATGTACCGGGTGTAGGCCAGAGTCGTTGGTGTGGGCTCAGCCTCCATAAGCTCTGCCGTGGTGATGCCAAGCGCGTTTGCAAGTTTCTTCAGGGCATCCATCTCAACGGTCATCGGAGAGTGAAGA
>JBHIEI010000067.1:0-6571 GCA_046760555.1 Bathyarchaeia archaeon | reverse complement strand
CCCGATGAGCTTTACCGACGCCACCACGATCGAGGCCATGCGAGCCCATGAGATAAGCCTCATCATGAGCTTCGACGAAGACTTCGACAAGATCCCTGACCTCGTAAGGGTGTGTGAGTAGAGCGCTAACCCGATCAGTGAGTTTCCAAGCTAGCTCAATCACGTTTTTATTCTCTTCTTTCGATCTTGATCTTACATCTGGTAGCGAGGGCGGCGATTGCTCCTAACGCCGCGAGCCAAGGAGCGATGATCACCCCCACAGCGCCTACCGTTGCGGGGACCACGAGGAGGGTCTCTCCCTTCCTATTCTCAATGATCACCTGGGTCACGTTTCCCTCGTGGAGGATCTCCTTTACCTTCTGTTTGAGCTGGTCGGATTTTACCTCAACCTCCTCCACTCTGATCCTTCCAGTGGGCTCTCCACAATTAGAACAATACTTGGCGCCCTTAGGCAACTCGAATCCGCATTTACTACACGATACCATATCCACACCCCTCAACTTCATCTAGCTTTACGGGCTAATTATCCAAAGGATAGTCAGAACCCCAACCGCAATAGGTGTATGACCCGATGTCTCTTCCTAAGAAAAACTGAGCAGAATAGAATAGCGAAGGTAATGCGCGTAGGGCACGTCCGAAGTCAAAGACTTGGTGGTGATGAACATAGATGTTATCGGTGCTGAGGAAGGTGTAGAAACTCGTTATGATTACCATCTTTTGGAGTATTGACGAAGAGGGGGGTGACACCCATGGAAGAACTACGGGTATACAGCTTCAGTCACAATTCAATTGTTGGCTAATGGAGAAATTAAAGGGAAGGGGGTTATCCTCCTGAAAACTGGGGATGGACGAGGAGATCATTATAGGACTTCAACAGGACGGTGTAAAAGTTAGTGAGACCGTGAGTAAGCTATAAACGACCCGAACCGATAATTCTTTTGCAACATCCGCCTTTGCGCTCTTTCTAGAAATTAATTGGGGACCAAGAGGATGTCTTGAGGTGGTTGAGGCGGCTGAAAAGGACGAAGGGCTCGTAAGAGATCTGGCAGAGAAGCTGAAGAAGGGAGAGCTCACACGAAGGGAGGTAAAAAGGGAGCTGAAGAAGATGGGGCTTCACCACATGTCCTTAAGACACATCCTGACCAGTCTTGTTGGTTTCGCGATGTTGATCCCGATCTACATATCTACCATCGCCAAGCACTCAAAATTAGATGCTCTGGCCTTCTTCGCCCAACTGCCCACGATAGACTTCCCATTGATCGTGAAGATACTAACATCCATCTTCATAGCTGTCGGACTCTTCATGACGGCCTACGCGAGTCATTTGCTCTCTACGAAGGGGGGACTCGGAGAAGGCGATGAAACCGTGGTGTTAATCAAAGAGGGGCCTTACAGGGTAATCAGACACCCTATAGCCTTCGGTATTTTCAGCTTGTTGGTCCTCCCCCCTATAGTAATCAGTGGGCTTATTTCTTACACGGTTCTAACGGCTATTGGTCAAATTGCGGCGATAATTTTCTTACCGTTGGGGCTAATGGAGGAGGACGAGGCCAACGTAAAGAAGTGGGAGACGAGTACAGGCAGTACATGAAGGAAGTCCCTAGGATCAACATCGTACTAGGATTGGGAGGCGGATTAAGAGGGCATAACCGCGTTTTGGGTGGACACATTCACCGAACTTTGGAGGCGTGTGGGTGGAGAAAGCTCGCCGGCGTCTAAGACTGCATTAGAAGATGGTCTTGTATAAGTGCCCGATCCACGGGATCCGCGATGGTCGCTGCTGTAGGAAGGCCGGGGAGATTACCCGGTTCGAGAGTCGGGCGACGGGGTGGATGACCACCAAGAGGTTTCTGATAATCGGCGCACTTCTCTTCCTGTTGTGCGTGCCCTACCCCACGCTGCGTTGGTACCTCATGCTGGGGCAAAAGGCTTACCAGGGAGAGATGATCCTCCAAGGAGAGATGATCCATTTTCCCTTTCTAGGGCCCATCTACCTCGTATTCGAGGGGTTTGAGTACACGGTCGGCGTGGCACATGTCCTGATCGCGTTCGGATTTGGGCTCTTTCTGTTCCTGATCCTCATGATCATCCCCACCTTTCTCTGGATCTCCAACAGACGGCTACGCCTGTTAAGGGATCGGAGAACTGTTCGGGTCAAATAACCCTATGTATCCCCCTGTAAAGGCCGTTGCCTGGATCCAATCTATAGAGAAATCTAACGTACTTCTTCAGCCAATCCAAAGGTCGACCCCACGTCGTGAAATCTCCCCATTCACACACGGCCATACCCTTTCCTAGGGTTATGAGCATAGGATTCTCTCTTGGCACAAATTCCACAAGATCTTTACCTCTTAGATGGTTGACGATGTTTCTGGCTACCACATCTGCTTGTTGTTGCGCACTGATGGCCAACTTTCTGGTGGGTAAAGAGTTGATGTCTCCTACACCAAAGATAGCTTCGTCTGCAACAGACTGCAGATACGCATTAACCTTAAGACCGTTTTCATCCGCTGGAAGAGCGCATTCCTCTATTAATCGGGGTGGTTTAGTTCCAGCTGCCCACCCTGTCATCCTGGATTTTAACATCACATTTTCACCTCCCCCTCTCTCCAAAATCAAATAGCCATCCCCGACCTCGCTCACACGAGAGTTGAGAATTAGCTCCATCCCGTTCTTTTCGAGGTACCTTTTGACGAAATTGGAGGTTTTTCTCTTATGATAGACTGGGATCTGGGCTCTGGTTCCTATGAGACCGATCTTTGCGTCGGGGGCAGCTTTGTGTGCTTCCATGGCAAATTCTACACCACAATCACCACCACCCACAAAGACACAATCAAAGCCATCGTGGGCCTCCTGTCTAGGAATGCCTCTCAGAGCTTCCCTTATCCCAAGAGCGCCGTGTAAATTGTATACCGGGTACGTGTGTTCTTTCGCCCCCCGGATACCATGGTAGTCCGGCTCGGATCCCAATGCGAGTACCAAAATATCGCCATCATATTCTTTCCTTCCATCTCCTGTTACAACCGTCAGACTTCTTCCTCCTGGATCTATGGCGGTGATTTCGCCCCTAACAAAATCCAATCCCTTTCTGCGAAATCTTTCGTATGGTACGCAGATTTTATCTGGCGGTAATCCAGAGATCACCTTTGCCAGATGTGAGAGATCACAGTGAGAGCTATCCCTATCGATTGCTAGGATCTCAACCTCTCTTCCCAACTTACCCTTCACATCCCGACTGAGGTATAGAGCCGTAGACAAACCGCCGACCCCACACCCGGCAATCAGGACATTTAGCATGGCTATCTGGTAAATCTCGAGAATTTAAATGGTGCGTAGGAAAGCAGATCGTTGGGGTCCTAGGCTAAAAGAGTGGTGAAACAGAAATGAGCCTACTTCTGCTACTTCTTTTCTTCAAGCGCCGGGAGATACGGTAATCATAGAGCGCGTGAATCATCGAGTATTTCGATCTGATAGATTTCGCATCTGGCCAGTTCTCATTGGTTCTTTGTGTTGCTCAAAGATGGCGTCCGTCCAAGGTGAGGTCCCAGGTCCCCTCACTGGCCGCATATATTCCCCCGACTATTCTCCCGCTAGGATCGATCTCACATATACCCTTGCCACCAGGAGCCCTGAAATATTCGCCGTCCCAGGTTAAGCCGCCTCCAGCGTGTCCCTCACCTGGATTTTCTTGATCAGCTTCCCAGTTTTATCCACCTTGTATGGTTGGCGATGCCCACCCCTTCAGGTAGAGGTACTCTCCGTCCCAGGTTATCCCCTTGGCACCACCGGTTGGGTCGGGAATGGAGAAGGAGAAGATAACTCCTTCGCTGGTGTCCATCTCGTATACCTTCTTCTCAGCTAAATCATTGATCCAGAGGTGGTCTGCTCGGTCCAAATGGTTGGGTAAGACCAACCGTTCATTTGTTAACTGTATCATAAGCCGACTAGCGGCACAGCCGCCGTTGAACCGCCATGACGTTCTCTAGGAGGGAACGCAGGTTAAACGGGACACGGGGCGCTCGCCGAGTCGCCCCAGATGTCCTCGTCGGAATCGACCGACGTCAGTGTGGGCGTGGGAGTTGAGGTTGGAGTTGGTGTGGGCGTCGAGGTCAGGCTCCTCACGTAATCCCAGTGCTCGCCGCCCAGCCCTTTCAGGTCGCCGTAGGCGTGGAACACTATGGTGTCGGCGGTTCCCTCAGCCAGCTCGACCAAGCGCTTGAAGCCCCAGAAGGGCGGGTTCCCGAAGCATTGGAAGTCCCAGAAGAACTTGGCGCCGTACTGATCCGCCAAGCCCCTCCATTTGCGCATGATGGGCCCGAACGCCTCCACGTTCGCCGAGGTCCACTGCCGGAAGGGGTAGTAGTGTCCGCCGATCCAGACCCGGCTGAAATCCGCTCCCTGCACCCTCATCTTGGCGAGGATGCGGCTGGCATACGCGTACTCGATCTTGGGGAAGTCAGTGCGCGACAGCGGGCTGTCCTCGTCCAAGCTAACGTCAAACTCCAAGCCGATCACCTGCCCCTTCCCGAGGAACCGCATGGCCCATTCCACCACCTGGTCCTCGCTGTAGTCGAACATGGTGCGCGGCTCGTCCAGCGTCTTGACTAGCCCGGGGAAGTAGTAGTCCTGCGCCCAAGTAGGCTGCCCCTCCTCCATGCCGTGCCACTGCTCGATCGTCCCCACCCAGAACACGAGGTCGAAGCCCTGCTGGCGAGCCTGACCCATGTCCGCCATCGGGACCAACTCCAGCGGCTGGGAGGAGCCCCACTCGTGAATGAACGTGAGGTACACCCAGTTGCAGCCGAGCCCTTCGTGCGCGTCCACGTAGACCGTGTCCAGGCTGCTCCTATGACTCGTGGTCAAGATCCACACCCCCACGTTCGCGAAACCGGGTTCTCTCAAAGCCGCCAGTTCCCGCTCAAGCTCAGAGATCCGCTCTTTGAGATCTGAGACCTTGCTCTCCAGCTGTGTGTATTCCCGCTTTAGCTCATCGTACTCCGCTTGAAGGTCGGGTGATTGTATCCAGAGATTTAGGGCAAGCCCACCTATTGCGACTACGACAGCGACCAGCAGAAATACGGACTTGATGATTGGTTCGCTATCCTTCATCGCTACGTCCCTTTTTGTTGATCAGTATGTTGCATCTTCTCAGAACTATGTGGACTTCTATTAGAATTGATACACTGAGCTCAGCCGCTTTAACATCAAATATCCGGGGTAATTGTCAAGGATCGTAGGTCGTTTGGACGTATAGCATTATCTAGAATCTGACGATTCGCTGAACGATCTGGTTGCTGACCACCAAGGCCGAGAGAGCGAGGTTTAGCAGCACGAACGATACGGCCCCAATCATCATGATGGGCGGCGATGTGACGGTTTCGGCTGCTAAGATCAGCATAACGCTGACCAGCCAAGCGGGAATGAGCCGTCTTAGCTGACCGGGCGCTAGTCGGAGACGCCTGACGGAGATCTGGAGAACGATGATCGGGGGAGAGAAATAGACCACTCCGATAAGGGAGCTTGCCACGAGCCCGGCCATCACTACGCCCAATTCGGGGCTGAGGCTGAGCGCTGAGTACGCGGACGCGGATAGGCGCAGGATCCCGATGAGCGGATAGAGTGCCGCCTTCATTATCCCTCTAGCCAACTCGTGACTCGATAGGTACGCGGCCACCGCTGGGCTGAAGGAGTAGTACCAGGCGTTGAACACCGCCATGAACTGGCTGCCGGCGAACGTGGATAGAACTGTCTGATCTCTAAAGTTCCTCAGGAACTGAACCTCGGGGGCGAGCTCGGAGCCGTAGGTGGCGGTGGCGATGATGCAAGGACCCGTGGGCGTAGGTGTCGGGGTTGGTGTAGGCGTAGGTGTGGGAGGTGGGGTGGGTGTGGGCGTTGGTGTAGGTGTAGGAGTGGGTGTGGGCGTTGGGGTCGGAGTGGGCTTCTCTTCCAAAACGTATTCAAAGCATTGGACTTGTAAAGCATAACTAGCCACCTTTGCAGATAGTTCTTTGTTGCCTAATGAGATCTTAAAGGACCCGGTTTGGCCGGGGGTTAGGTCTCTTGGGTCAGCATAGGTAAAATCAGTCTCTACTATTCTGCCGTCGGAATCGTAAAAGGTAGCAATCACCTTAACGAATGTCGTGTTTGTTTTCCCCACATTCTTTATCTCACCTGTAACCTCGTAGTAGCCTAGGACACTGATCTCGGGTTTATGACTCAGAATTTCGAATTCTCTATACGGTGCTTTGGCAGTTATCTCGCACTGGGTGCATAGTACGTAGCTCCTGATGTTCTCGGTTATTTCCTTGCGAGGATAATTGGACAGGCTGAACGGTGATTTTTGCCCTGGAACGAGGATGTCCATTTCAGCGTAGGAAAAGTCCGCCCCGATTACGGTCCCCCCTTCATCATAGAACGTAACGAGAATCTTCACTGATTCGATGTTATAAGCCCCCATATTCTCAACTTCGCCGGCCACACGAAAGAGATCATAACTCACATACGAGCTGTGGTTTGGGATCTCCAGCCTGTACGGCTCCTCCGCTGTTGTGGTGGCTTCAACGGACAGATC
>JBHIEI010000066.1:0-6588 GCA_046760555.1 Bathyarchaeia archaeon | reverse complement strand
GTCTGCGATCCCGTTCTCTGTTATGTACAGCGGCCTCCCGTACCCCTCCACCGCCTTCAGGGCCTCGAGCATCCCCTCTGGGTAGATCTCCCACCCTAGATCCGATGTCGGCCTTCCATCGGCGGATGCGCTGCGGGGCTTGCACTGGAGGCCGTAGTTCTGCGCCATCTCCGGGATCACGGGCATCCCGGCAAACATTCTGGCTAGGATGGATTTCCTCCCCTTCACCACCGTTCTGGTGTAGTAGTTCACGCCAAGCCAGTCGAGGCGCTGTCCGATGTAGCCCTTCACCTCCCCCCTATCCCTCACCCCGTTTAGGTTCTCATCCAACCACCCATCGCAGGCGGCTTGCAGGAAGAAGTGATTGTGCATGTGATCCAGGAACTCGGCTGCTTTGATGTCGAGTTCACTTTCCGCCACCAGGGGCCTCGCCGGGATGATATTCTGTATCAGTCCCACATCAGCTGGGCCGCGGCTGTCCTCATCCGCCTTGACCGCGTCCGCCCCTTTTACGGCGTCGTAGGCGCGCGCGTGCGCGATGGCCATATGCGCGGCTGCCTCCTTGAAGGCTTTAAAGTCGCTCAGCCCTGGCGGGAAACCATACTGAGGTCCCATGTAGCCCGCCTCGGACACCACCATGGGCTCGTTGAAGGTAGCCCACCTATCGACAACGTCGCCTAACCTCCACGCCGCATACGCCGCGTATTTGGTGAACTCGACGATCGAGCGCTCATCGACCCATCCCCTCGGACCCATACGCAGCCCCGTGTTTCGAACGGTTATGGGGTCGTGGATCCATAGCGGCAGGGTGAAGTGGTTCAGGCACACAAAGACCGTAAAGCCCCTGGCCCGCAGATCCTCTATCACGGCTCTGTAGTGGTCGAGCGCGTCCTTGTTCGCGGCTCCGTCCAGACCCTCCAGGGCGGAGTCATCCACCTCGATCGCGGCGATGCTCCCGTCGGATGCTCTCTCCATCCCGACCTCGATCGCGGTCGTGCTCCTCGGAAAGATCCTGCTCCACTCGATCCCTATTCTGTAGGCGTTTAGACCCAGCCTCTCGGCGATCTCATGATCCCACCTGTACCGGCTCCAGTAGTCTACGCCGTTCTCCGGCAGGTCACCGCTCACGGTGCCCTTACGAACGTTAACCGGGTCGTGCACCCAGGCGTACCAGTCTGTGTTTGGATCGACGTTCCTTCCGTCCCGATCGCCCATCTCGAATTGGAAACCGCTTGATGACACGCCCCACAGGAAATCCTTGGGAAAAACCATGATGCCTATTCGGCTAGTATTACGAGCGTGTTGTTATTAAAAAAAACGCTTACCACTCGCCGGGTAGCAGACGGTGGCAAACCCTTGCAAGCGTAGTCTTTGTTGCCGTCGAGTTCCTCCAGTAGGGTCCTGTCATCGGGCGCCGTACGGACGACGTAAAGGCACGCCGTAGCCCGCCGCGATGGGATGTAACGCTAAAAGGCTCCTGGGCACTTTGTTCTAGGTTGCGCTCAAAGGCATATCGCTCAAAGGAACCGGAGATCGACACGCTCCACACCCAGATACACCAGCTGATCGTGGAGCAGATACCCGAGGCGCTCGACGCATTCCTTGACCTCGCGAAGGATCGGCGGGAACTGGTCAAGAGGATCGGCGGGAAGATAAGGGCCGTAGACGTGAAGAAGCTCGACGGTGGGGCGGTCGCCAACCTCACGATAACCGGCACGGACGGAGGCGGCGACAGCAAGGAGCTGGAGGGGTCCTTCTTCGGCATCGTCAGCGCCATAGCCTACACATCGAGGGGACCCCAGGAGGAGGACAAGACACCCATCGCCAGTAGCGATCTCTTGATTTGGGACGAGGAGTTCGAGGCCGGCAAGAGGGCCGCGGTCATCCGGGACAGGATCATGTACCAGGTGGCCAAGCGAGCGGTGGAGGGCAGACGCCCGGACCTGTTGCTCATCGACGGGCCGCTCATCCCCAACTTCCGATACTTGCCCGACACGTACGACTCGGTCGACTACAAGAAGGACTTCCGAGCGATGATGGATGCCCTGACGGCGCTGCTCAATCTGAGCCAAAAAGAGTTCGACGAGCGGGGTATGCTGATCGCCGGCGTGGTGAAGCGTGTGCGCTCGACCCGGTACTCGAAGATCCTGGAGCTGGAGAAGGAGATCAGGGACTCGGCACTGCTGAACCCCATACTGGCGCCTGGCCAGCGGACCGAGCCCATCGATGCCCCTCCCAGCCGGATGCTGAACCTCTTCCCGGAGGCCCACCGGGCGGTCAAGCAGTTCTTCCTCAAGGCGTCTCGCTTCAGCCCCATCCGCGTGGAGATACCCGGCTGGCTCGCCGACAAGATCGGGGACATCGCCTCGGCCATCTACTCCACCGCCGATCCCCTCACCGGCGTGCCGTTCCACATACTCCGTGCGGACATCCTCACTCGCATCAACATCCCGGTCACCGACCTGACGTACAACCGGTTCATCTCCCGGGTGATGGACAAGGTGAAGGCGGGCGAGATGTCCGAGTCGGACCTGGACCTGGCTCGTCTGAGGCGGCTGGAGCCCTGGAGGCTATAAAGCTTATTCGATACCTAGTTGAAGCCGTGCGCGTCAACCAGTGCGCATTTCCTACTTATGCAGGGAGAAAATCGTAAAGGATTGCTCTGGTAAGAAAATCAACGTCTTCCTTCAATTGGTATCAACGTGTTTGAGAGGCGCTTTAATAGTTGTGTTTGAACATGGGGGAGGCGATCCTCCGCTCACCGAGGGTGAGGGTCATCAACGTTACCGATGATCTTTTCAAGGGAGCCTGGGAGGCTTTCAAGAGGCATTCGGAGATCCCGATGAGCTTTACCGACGCCACCACGATCGAGGCCATGCGAGCCCATGAGATAGGGCTCATCATGAGCTTCGACGAAGACTTCGATAGGGTACCGGAATTCGCAAAGGTGTACGAACAGAGCGAATAGGTACGCTTAAAAATTCCCACCAATATTTGTGGGATGCCAACCCTGGATTCGAAGCATAGGCTGACCCTTCCCGTGTGGGTGAGGCAAAAGCTGGGTCTGAAGCCCGGGGACGCGGTTCTCCTTGAGGAGACCAGTGAGGGATTCCTCATCAAGCCCGGTGAGAAGCTGGACCCTCAGTCGAGGTTCCGCAAGATGCTCGACGAGCCACCGAGGCGAAGAGGGCGCCCGGAGAACCCCTCGCCGGAGGAGATGAAGGGGATCTGGTTGGGACAGACTTGACCGTAGGTCTGGACACGAACGTTCTGTGTTATGCCCTAGATCCAGCATTCCCCGAACACAGGGAGTGTGTCGGTTTTTTACAGGATCTTAGGGCAGACCGGAAGGTGGCTGTGAACCCGACCGTTGTGCACGAGACGTACCATACGCTCGTTTACAGGCAGAAGTGGGTCGTGGATGATGCCCTGGAACGGCTTCTGGCTCTCCTTCGCCATCCCTATGTGGTCTTCTGTAGCCAGACCAAGAGAATCTGTACGACCGCCCTCCACCTAGCCGTTGCCCACAACCTAGGAGGTAGGGATTCTCTGATCATCGCCAACTACCTTCTGAACGATGTACCCGTCCTACAGACACACGACGATGAGCTGAAGGGGCTTGGTCAGATCGACTGGAGGGGGAAGTCAATCAAATTTGTCGATCCCATCGGTGGCATCTGATTTTCTGTAGGTTGTCTATCTCGCCCGTCTGAGGGGGCTCGAGTCCTGGAGGCGATAGCTCGTAGAAACTTCGGACTGGGATCATCGTGTCGGTGGCACTAGCGCCACACCATCCAAGCTGAGGGGCTCCGTGCTGGGGAAGGAGTAGTACTCGATGGGGTTCTGGTGGACAACGTAGCCACGACCGCGAGGTTCCTCTCGGTGAGGCTCAGACCCTTGATGGCTCCTTCTGCCTCAGGGCTCAGGACGATGCCCCTGGCTGGGTACAGCCTGCTCACCACGGACGCCAATTCGACCAGGGTCAAGTCCGATGAGACCCTTCTGACTTCCCCGGAAGTCAGTATCCTCTCCGAGCCCTCGTGGTAGGGTTCCCCGGGCTTGTAGCGGGAAACGATCACGTTCGCGTCTACGTGGACGTAGTCACCGCTCCCGGCCCTCGGCGACGAGCTCGGCAGCCATCCTACCACCCTTATGTCGACTACGACGCTTTGGAGCGGGAGGGTGGCCGAGGAGGTCAAACTATATCATTCTGTAACATTCTATACTGAGATGTACACGACGGGCGAGGCGAGTAAACGGCTGGGCGTCAGCTTTCTCACGGTCAAGCGCTGGGTGTACTCCGGGAAGCTTAAGGCCATCAGAATGCCGAGCGGTCGGTGGATGATACCAGAGGTCGAGGTCAGGAGGCTGAAAGGTGGGCGCAACCCCGAGATCCAAACCGAGCTGAGGACGATCGCCAGGATAGTGTCGTGGATGCTTAAGAGCAGATTTCGAGACGCTGTTGTTGATGTCATGCTGTTCGGAAGTGCCGCTAGAGGGGAGGCAGAAGAGGGAAGCGATGTGGACCTGCTCGTCGTTATTAACGACAACGTAAACGAGAGCGAGATAGAGAGGGAGCTGGGGGACCTGACGTATGACATGATGCTGGCGACGGGCAGATTTGTTCAGCTCCTCATCTACAGGAAGAGCGAGTTCGAGGATGCCAGGTCGTGGAACCCCACCGTGTGGAACATCCTGAGAGAGGGGATCAAACTATGAAGAGGGATGCCGGCAGGTTCATTCAGGTCAGCGTTAAAGAGGCCGCACAGAAGCTCGAAGATGCGGAGAGGGATTTTGAAGCTGGCTCTTACGGTTCAGCCATCAGCCACGCATACTACGCGATGTACCACGCAGCGAGGGCTTGCCTAGCGAAGGCAGGGGTATTTCCGAGAACGCACGAGGGTGCCGTTACCCAGTTCGGAGAATGCTTCGTGGAGACGGGCAAGATCGAGAGGAAACATGGGAAGGCTCTCGCGACCGCACTGCAGGACAGGCTTAGAGCGAACTACAAATACCTCTACAGCAGGGAGGGGGCGAGGAAGACATTGGGTAACGCCAAGAGATTTGTCGAAAGGGCGGAAAAGCTTCTGGAAACCACTAGACCCGCAAATTGACTGCGAACTATTTCTGATCTAATGTAGCCTACTTCGTGGGGCGAGGGCGGCTATGTTCTTTCTAGTTCCTTCGGAATGGTATCGATGACCTCCAATCCCTCAACAGGCTTGAATGTTTCATCGTGGGTGGCTATCTTCCTGACCTTGGCCGTGTCCATGGTTGCTAGGATCACGCTATCCCTCCCCCGACTCCGATTTGTGCGTATCTCTTCATATGCTTAAATGCAAGCTCAGCTAACACCACATCTAGGTCGACCAGAGTCAGGGTCGACAGGTTCCGCACCCTCTCCATTTTCTCCTGGAACTCTTTCGGCGGCAAGCGACGAAAGTAATGTGTCATTTCCACCAGTAGATCCAGTAGTTGGCATCCACGTAGATCAAGGCTGTTCCCAGATTCCTTTCAACTCTAGGAGATCCATTTTCGGAATCGGCGATCCTTCTTTGACGCAGCCTTCCATCTCGCCTATAAACTCCTCTGGAGATACGGGAGTCGTCATGACGATACGCTTCTCCTCGAGAGCCAGCCTAACCTTGGATCCCTCATGTAATCCTAATTCTTCACGTAGCTCTCTCGGAATGACAACCCTACCTTTCCTGTCAACCGTCACTTCCCCGGGCATTCCCACCAACCGTCCCACTAAATCGGGTCGATCTATTTAGGCACAACTGAGGGTTGATCCCGCTCTTGGGGGTCGAAACAAACGGGTGGGCTGGATCGATCCTCGGGCGAGGAGTCTCGAGCCTCACACGAGCTTCGAGGAGGACCTCGCCAAAGCGCCACCTTCCAATGGGAAGCCTTGGGCGTGGGCTGAGCACGCCGAAGAGCCTCTGAGAGTCCTGTGCCCGAGCCAGTCCTTTCGGGACTTGCAGGCTGTATCGATGTGTTTGAGAGGCGCTTTAATAGTTGTTTTGACAAATCAAACAATGATGAGAAGTAGGACGAAAATCAACGTGACCATCCGTGGAGTCGGGAAGGAAACCTACCAGGACTTCAAGGCCGAGGCTGTGAGAAGGGGGTTGAGCATGGGCGAGGCGATCGCGGAGGCGCTCCAGCTCTGGGTCCGGAAGCAAAGAGAGGAGACGCAGGAGCTCCCCCTCGAGCAGGATCCGCTCTGGAAGCTCCTTCGGCATCCCGCTGACTGGGGAGTGGAGACCGATGCCTCCCGTGTGGATGAGGAGCTCTATGGCCTCGAGGGGCGCTAGATGGCGGTGTTTGTTGACACTGGCATCTTCTCTGGGGCTTATAATCTGCGGGATAAGTATCACGAACGGGCGGGCAAGCTTCTAGGAGACGCCCTAACCGGGAAGTATGGAATAGCCTACACAACCGATTACGTTTTTGATGAGGCCGTGACCCTAACGCTCTACCGAACCGGTAAAGCCGAGCTAGCCATAGAGCTGGGGGAGGCGATCCTCCGATCACCGAGGGTGAGGGTCATCAACGTTACCGATGATCTTTTCAAGGGAGCCTGGG
>JBHIEI010000065.1:0-6835 GCA_046760555.1 Bathyarchaeia archaeon | reverse complement strand
CTCCTATCTTGCCTATTTCACATTGGGCACCATTAACATGGCTGGACCAGCGGTGATGAGTTTGGTATGTGCTGCAATAGTTGTCGGTCTGCGCTCATTCCTCAACGCCTACGACAATCCCGACCTCTGCCGAAAACTGGAGAAGAGGCTTTTCCCACTCTTTGTTTTCTTCATTTTGGCCCTCATCATCCTGAGCCTATAAGCCAGCTATTCTGCCTGTGTGTCCTCACTCGCAAAGCAGCCGCTGTGTTAGGGGACTCCGAAATGTGGATGCGACATCGATAATTATTATTACGGGGCGTGAGGATGTATTCAGACCTCTTGTCTAAAAAGGAATCGGAGAAGCTCAGTGCTCTGGATCTTGTTATCTCCGTTCTTCGGGAGCATGAAAAACACCTAGACGAGATATCCAAAAAGCTCAAGGATGTCGTCGATGCCATCAGCGTCAAGGAGGCAGCTGGTAAAACGGTGGAGGAGGTTGGGAGATTGGATGTGGGTCGTGGGATCCCCGTCGTACAGTGTGAAAAATGGACAGAGTTTAGAGAGAAAAGTAAGGGGGCGAGCCTGGTCATTTTCGGCGTTGACAATGAGACGCTACAGATCAACTCTGTCTCCGAGGGAAAGATGATCTACCGGTATGCCGAGTCGCTTCCCAGATACAGCATAGGGGTCAGGAAGATGCTCGGCTGTGGGTTGGAGGTCTCCATCAGAAACCTGGTCCCGTTCGCATCCAAGGACGGAACCGTGACCCTGAGCTTTGAGTCCGAGCCGGATAAGATCAGGCAGTGGCTCTCCGATGCGCTAGGAGTACCTAGTAAGAATATCGTAATGGGTTGGATCGGGCCTAGAGCTGTAGAATGATCGCCTTCTTCACTCTGTCAAAGTATCTAAGGACCTGAAGGCCGCTCTCCGTTATCGTGTATTCGCTCCTCTTTCCGACGCTGGTTCTCCTTATCAGGTTTTGATCGAGAAGGGAGGACAGGCACTCCTGTAGGGGGCGCCAAGACAGATTTGCCTTGTACATCACGTTGGTCGGCCTTCCCGTACCCTCCGCTATGATCTGCAGGATGTCGATGTAGATCTCCAGTCTCGATCTCTTTGGCATTCTACTGAACTAAAATGGTCCACTAGATTAATATTTGATATGGACGTAAAATCCATCCATATCCGTCGGTAAAACAGCAGTGGTAGCCTATCAAAATTGTGATAAAAATGATACTCGTATACCAGTGTGAACTTAGGTATACTTTTTGTTTACAAGTGGTAAACAACAGTCATCTGAATGCCTATATTACCCTTTCATTCCCACGAATATCGTAGCTCGAGCTGAGGTAATTCCAGATATGACCATAGTGATCGCTGTCGGGACGAGGCCCGAAATAATAAAGATGGCTCCCGTGGTCTACGCCCTCCGCAGGGTCAAGGCGGACTTCCTCTTGGTTCACACCTACCAGCACTACGATCAGAATATGAACGGGACGTTCTTCAAGGGGCTGAGGCTCCCTAAACCCGATGTGGTCCTAGACGTTCCGAAGGAGGCGTCTCATGCGGTTCAGACCTCGTCTATAATGATCGGCTTGGAGAGGGTGTTGGAAGAAAACGGCCCAACACTTATGGCGGTTGAAGGCGACACCAACAGCGTCGTGGCCGCCTCGCTGACCGCTGTTAAGGGGAGAGTCCCCCTCGCCCATATAGAGGCGGGGCTGCGCTCCTACGACATGAGGATGCCCGAGGAGCACAACAGGAAGATCGCGGACCACCTATCATCCATGCTCTTCGCGCCCACATGGGTCGCGGAGGCCAACCTGATGAAGGAGGGCGTCCGCGGCAGGATCTACCTGTCAGGGAACCCCGTAATCGACGCCTGCAACCGGTTCGCGAGGGTCGCCGACAGGAAATCGACCATCATGGACGAGGTGAAGTTCGACGAGTTCATACTGGCAACGATCCATCGACCGGAGAACGTCGATTACAAGAATACGCTGAGCGACATCGTGACAGCCCTGGTTTCCGCGCCCGAACCCGTGGTATTCCCCATTCACCCTCGCACGGTGAAGATGCTGAAATACTTCGGGCTCTACGAGAAGCTGGCGAAGTCGAGAAGCGTCCAGCTGATAGAGCCCCTCGGCTACGTCGACTTTCTCAAGTTGATGAAGGAGTCGTCCCTCGTGATCACGGACTCTGGGGGGATTCAGGAGGAGGCCACCGCTCCCTCGATTCGAAAGTTCGTGCTCGTCGTTAGAAAGGCGACGGAACGCCCGGAGGCCGTAGAGGCCGGGTTCGCCAAGGTTGTCGGCACGAATCCGGAGAGGATCGTGAGGGAGGCGAAGTCCCATCTGGACGTGCCTCTGCCGTCTGTTTTGTCCCCATTCGGGGACGGTAAGGCGGGAGAACACATAGCCAAGATCATGGTGGAGGAACTGGAGCGCGGCTTCACCATCGATTTCCTTCCAGTGGGAGTGCACACGGAAGTCCCGGAGGGTGAGTGGATCTAGATGGCGTTCTCGCTGACATGGAAGGAGAAGCCCCAGGTGCTCCACGCCATCGGGCAGGCAGCGGTCGCCATCCCCATCATGCTCTTTTTGCTGAGCCCAGTAAGCTGGGAGGCAACGGCCGAGACGGTGTCGTGGCTTCTCAACTGGGTGGGCATAGGCAACGGATATGCGAACATAATGTTCCGCTCGCCGACCATATTCATCCCGGTGGGTCCCGGCAAGATCACGGGCTTCGCCATCCTCACCGAGTGCTCGGGGCTCTTCGCCACAGCGGTCTTCGCCGCGATCACGATCCCAACGATCGGTCTGCTGAGGGGTCCCTTCTGGTTCAAGGCGTCCTGGCTCCTCTTCGGCACCGGAGTCGGGCTCTTCTGGAACATCGGGCGCCTGACGATCGTTCTCTCCATAGCAGCCTACTTCGGGATGGGAGCCTTCTCTGTGGCCCACTACGTGCTCGCGCCCTTCATCGACTTCCTGTGGATGCTGTCCATCTGGGCGCTAGGCATATCGAAGCTCCGGGGTTTAGGTGCTCAACTATGATCGAGTGGATATTGGCCCCGATCGTCATAGTCATGGTGGGCTACCTGGTGCGGCACTACTTCTTCACCTTCCAGGCGATATTCGGGAAGCCCAGACAGCTGTCCTATCTGCAGATCGCCGGCGCATACCTACCCAAGGTCTCGATCCTCATCCCCGCTCACAATGAGGAGAACGTGATCGGCAACCTCCTCCAGCGCATGACCGAGCTGACCTATCCCAAGGAGCTGCTCGAGGTGGTTGCCATCGACGACGCCTCCACCGATCGTACAGGGGAGATCGCGGATGGGTACGCGGTGCGGTACCCATACATCAAGGCGATCCACAGGGCGGAGAACGGTGGGTTCGGAAAGGTTGAGGCACTGAACTGCGGCTATAACTTCTCCAACGGCGAGATCGTCCTGACCTTCGACGCCGACTACTTCCCCCAGCGCGACATCGTCGAGAAGCTCGTCGCCCCCTTCGCCGATCCCGAGGTCGGCGCCGTGCAGGGGAGGGTAACCGTGGTCAACGAGGAGGACTCCATAGTATCGAAGATAGTCGCCCTGGAGAGGATAGGGGGCTACAGGGTGGACCAGCTGGCGAGGGACGACCTAGCGCTGCTACCCCAGTATGGGGGCACGGTGGGTGGCTTCCGCAGGGCCGTCCTTCAGGAGGTTGGTGGATGGGGGAACAGCAACTCCCCCCTAGCCGAGGACACTGATCTTACGTGCAGGGCAGCGCTGCAAGGCTATAAGGTCCGCTACATGAACGATGCCGAGTGCTATGAGGAGGCGGTCTCGGGTTGGAGAGAGTACTGGAACCAGCGGTACCGCTGGGCGAGGGGCCACATGCAGTGCGCCATCAGCTACCTGGGCCGGTTCCTCAGGAGCGACCGAATCGGCTTCTGGGGCAAGATCGAGATGACCCTGCTTTTGGGCGTTTACTTCGTCCCGGTTATCACGCTCTTGGGCTGGATCACCGGGGTCGGTGTGTACATCCTCGGAGCACCGGGCGTACTCCCCTACTACTTCGCGCTCCTTGGGGCTGCCACGTACACCTCGATCGGGAACTTCGCACCTTTCTTCGAGATAGGAATGGGGACCTACCTCGACGAGAGGCCTCGGCTAGCCTGGCTCTTACCCGCCGTGATCATCGCCTTCGGGGTCAACGTGTTCTGCTGCGCCAAGGCGCTCGCCGATCTTGCTGTCACCAGGATCGGCAGGAGGCTCGAGTACCGCTGGGTGAAAACGACCCACAGGGGCAACAACTTCAACAACTACAGGAACCACTTCAACAACTGGAACAATAGCCACAATAACAACCACAACAACCATGGGAGGCGTAACAACAACCATCTAAATAGGCGCAACCACAACCACCGCAACGGCTACTGGTACAACGGGGTCAACGGCATCAACGGTAACAATGGCCACCACTACGTGGCGAGGCGCTACGGGGAGGTGAGGGAATGACGATAACGCCGATCGTGCTGGTCATCGCCTTCGCCGCGGTATTCGTGCTGGTCATCGCTCTGCCGGCGTTGGCCGAGTTCAGAAAGAGAAGGGAGAGGGGTCCGAGGGTCTTCCCCGAGACCACGGTGGTCCCCGAGAAACCCGAGATCCCCGAGCCATCCAAGAGGGCCAAGCCGAAGCCCGTTGAGAAGTTCCTCTTCGCCGAGAAACCCAAGCGGGCGGAGAGGGTGGGGCAGATCATCAGGGTCGTCGGCGACGTCACCATCCCATCCGAGACCAGGGTCAGGGAGCACGTCGTGGTGGATGGAAGCCTGAAGGTGGGAAGAAACTGCCGTCTCGCTGGAAGCATAAAGGCGAAGAAGGGGGTCGAGATCGGCGAGAGGACCATCGTGTACGGCAACGTCCTATCCGGACGGAACGCGATCATTGGTCCTTCCGTCGAGGTGAAGGGGGTGGTCGACGCCAACGACGACCTGATCCTCCATGAGGGTGCCAAGGTGGGCTCTGCCTCGGCGGGCAGAACCGTAAAGCTGGGGAGCGACGTGACGGTGAGGGGCAGGACCCAGGCCGGCGTGTCCATAGAGACGCTGGAGATCCCCAAGCCAGTGATGCCCATCGAGTTACCGAGGATCCCTCCCGCGTTACCCACGGAGGAGCTGGGAGCCCCGATCGGTCCAGTGGCACCTGCACGGGGCCCACCCGTGTCCGAGGCGGTGAGGGAGGCGAGGATTGTCGACAGGCTCTTCCTTAGTGGGAAGATGGAACCAGAGGAGTACGTGAAGCAGAGGGGTCGGATCGTGGCGAGCACGGTCGAGGTGGCAGGCCCCGCTGAGGCCAGACCATTGAGCCTCGAAGCACTCGAGGAGAGGCTGGAGATCCCCGAGGTGAAACCCCCCGAGGCTAGGCCTGAGGTCAAGCCACCTGTGGCGAAGCCGAAGCCGCCTAAGGAACCCAAAGTTGAGGTCGAAGTCCCGCCCCCGGCAAAGGTTGAGCGGAGGGTTGCTCCTCCTAAGGAGGAGTTCTTCGAGATGGTCAGCGAGATCTACCGCCAGCTGTCGACCCCATCGGTGTTCGGTCTGCGGAGGCGCCACGTGGAGATCTCAGAGCTCAGGAAGCAGGTTTGCAGGGAGGCGAACATCAGCGAGGAGGATTTCGACGATCAGCTCACGAGGGTCATCAGGGATCATCCGGACCTCTTCGAGCTGTCGAGCGCGCCCTACTCGGTTATGAGAGAACGATCGGGCGATATATTGGAGTTCGACGGTCGTCCATACTTCTACATCCGGATCAGAAAGGAGCCGAAGGGGGACTGAGAGAGGAACGGTCGAGGAGACGTGAAAGGTGGCGGTTTGGTACCTGATTCCGATCGCAGTCGGCATCGCTGTTGTGACATCACTGGTCATGGTGGCGGCGTCCCGGAAGCGAGGGAGGCGGCGTGAGGTGCTACACCCGACCCCTTACCTAGGACCAGGCGTCGCCGAGGCGGCAGGTGTGCCCCCCGGCACCGGATCGGAGGGCTTGTTCAAGCTTAGGGTTAGGGACTACTCCCGGTACTTCCTCACAAAGAACCCGTTCCCATACACCTCGGTGCCCGAGGAGAGGCCTGTACTGTACGTGGACCAAGAGAGAGCGGCGAGGAGGCTTTCGGATGTGCTCTCATCGACGATAACGACGGGGCGTTCGAGCCACGCCATTCTAGTCGGGCCCTACGGGTCGGGGAAGAGCCACACCCTCCTGTATGTCAGGGACATCGTGACCAGGCAGTTCGCGAGTTCGGGTGGGCGCGCGTTCGCCTGCTACATCTCCCGACCTGGGACGGACTACCTCCACATACACCGATCGTTCCTGCGGGAGCTCGGGCTCGAGACCGTGGCGGATCTCGCCAGGAGGCAGATGGACAAGGTGTACTCGTCCGATCTTCGCCAGGCGTTGGAGGTGCTGCAGGACCCGAAGACGAGCATGGAGGCGTGGCGATGGATGCTCGGGGAGCGGATCTACCCGAGGAGCCTTCAGAAGATGGGGTTAAGTCAGAACGTCGACGTGCAGTTCGCCCTAACGATCTTTCAGCAGGTCCAGTCCATGCTGAGCGCCGATGGGTACTCGATCGTGTGCCTGCTGATCGACGAGATGGAGATGATCAACCAGCTGCACGTGCTGAAGAGGCAGGCGATGTTCGACGCGTTGAGACACCTGGTGGATGAGAACCCCACGAACCTGTGCCTGGTGTTCGCGTGCACGCCCGCCGGATGGGACGAGATATTCAAGTACGCGTTCGCCCTGTCGAGGCGCCTGTCTAGGAACGTGGTTTACCTAGAGTCGATGACCAAGGCAACCACCCGAGCGCGAGTT
>JBHIEI010000064.1:0-6858 GCA_046760555.1 Bathyarchaeia archaeon | reverse complement strand
AATTTTTCCCTCGTAGACGTTTTGAGGTAGTACGTGGTTCCACCGACCGAGAGAGCTACGATAAGTATAGATGCTAACAGCCAAACCGTAAACCTTTCCGTTGCCGTTATGTTTCTCAGTATATATCGCCGTTATTACCCTTTATACATAACGTTTTGAAATTCGTTTGAACTAAATAAGCCAAGAATAAGGTAATTCGTGGAAATCAAGGCTGTAACCGTTGACGTGGGAGGAACACTCGCGGAGGGGAGGTTAGATCGTGAGGGCTATCGGAAACGATTATTCCAATTTTTGAGGGGGCGTGCGAGAGATCTAACCGAGCGAGATTTCGATAAGGGTATCGGAGGGATGCTTGGAAGGTTAGGTAGGATCAGGAAAAGAAATCGGGAGGGAGATTTTGTTGACCTGTACTCTGATCTACTGGTCGGTTTCGGAATCGAGCCCGAGCCGAAGCTGATTGAGGATATCCGTAGGCTGCATTTCGAAAACTTCCCCCAACACGAGATCAAGGGAACGAGGGGGGTCCTAGAGAAACTTCATGAACGATATAAATTGGCCGTAATTTCCAACACGATGAGCGGGGTATCGAGAAATTTTCTGGATAAAAGTGGGTTGTCTAACTACTTTGATCTTGTGGTCTTATCGTGTGACATAGGCATAAGAAAACCGGACCCAAGGATCTTTTTGTATACGCTCGAAAAGTTGGAGGTTGATCCTAGCGAGGCCCTGCATGTGGGAAACTCGATGATGTACGACGTTGCCGGGGCAAAAGGGGTGGGAATGGGAGTGGTTTGGATTGTCAACAAGGGGGAGGAGTTGACCCATCAACCCGATTACATAGTAAGCTCGGTATTGGACCTTCTTGAGGTGGTTAAGCATTGGAGAGGCTGAAAGAAAGAGGAATCAGGCTTATCGAGAGGAGTAAGGGAGAGCTACTCGACCTGTGCCGTAGGCTCATTCAGACGTCGAGCGAAAATCCTCCAGGCGATGTGGAGGGGGTAGTATCGATGACTCGAGAGGTCCTAGGGAACTGGGGAATCGAGAGTCGAGTGTATAGGCCCGAGAAGGCTAGGCCCAATCTCGTTTCGAGGGTTGGTAGCGGTAAAGGCGGGTTGATACTTAACGGACACATGGATGTGGTCCCCGCGGGTGACCGTAGACGGTGGGACTTCGATCCATACTGTGGCGAAATTCGAGGCGGACGGGTCTTTGGCCGTGGGGCATCGGATATGAAGGGGGGTCTCGCGGGACTGATTTGGGCTCTGGTGACCACGGTGGGCATAGAGGCTGATCTTGCTAAGCCATTAATCTTAGCCCTAGTCCCTGATGAGGAGACCGGGAGCAGATTCGGAACAAAGTGGCTCATCGAACAGGGGAAGATAGATGGCGATGGATGTATAGTGGGAGAGCCCTCGACAAATTCAGGTTGTGTTCTAGGAGAAAAAGGACTAGTACAGCTCAAACTTAGCGCTAGTGGAATACCTGCACACGGCAGCCTGCCGATGCTCGGGGAGAACGCGATACTGAAGATCACAAATTCATTCTCTGCCCTTCAGGAGTTAACCAAGATAGCCGTCAGGGTCCCAAGGAATTTTGAGGAGACCATAGAACGTGCTAAGGCTGTCATCAAGAAGAGAGGGGCGAGGGCGACTCGTGTGGGACGGGGTAAAGTCGGGAGGGTGGCGGAGGCTTTGGATCATGTGACCATTAATGTGGGAACCGTTAGTGGGGGAACAAAGGTAAACGTCGTTCCGGAACACTGCGAGAGCGAGGTGGACATCAGGATTCCCGTGGGTGTCTCATCGGAGCAGGTTTTTAGGGAATCCGAAAAATTGCTTGAGCCCTACGGGGTTAGCTGTGAGATCATGAGTAGATCGGAGCCGAACTACACATCCCAGGAGACCACTTTGTATAAGGTGGTCAGCAAAAACGTAAGGGAGATTGTTGGTCTGTATCCGGATCCGATATTCCTTACCGGGGCGAGCGATGCTAGATTCTTCAGGTTAAGGGGAATTCCCGCGATTCACTATGGACCAGGTTCGATCGAGTACGCTCATAGCTATAACGAGGCGGTGGAGGCGAAAGAAGTGATCACAGCCTGTAAGGTTTACCTCGCAACGATCTTGGATCTACTTGGGTAGCGATAGCTCAGCCGCTAGTGTTGTATTGTGTAATAGCGAAGCAACCGTAACCGGACCTACCCCTCCTGGCACGGGGGTGATGAAAGAAGCCACTTTTTTCACCTCATCAAAGTCGAGGTCTCCGTAGAGCTTGCCTTTTACCCTACTCAGTCCCACATCGACGGCAACTACTCCTTCCTTAACCATTTCCTTGACCAGGACAAACTTGGGCCTACGACCCACTGCTGTAACGAGTATATCAGCGAGCCTAGTGTGACTTTGAACGTCGGGTGTTTTGGAGTGACAGATCGTGACCGTAGCATCCCTATTGAGGAGCATCTGAGCCAGAGGTCTCCCCACCAGGTTACTCCGATTCACTATAACGGCATGCTTACCCGCCACACTAATCCCGTAGTGTTCGAGGAACGTAATGATCCCGTTTGCCGTGCACGGAGCGAGGAGGGGTCTCCCGTAGGGAACCAGCCCTATGTTGATCGGATTAAGTCCGTCGACATCCTTTTCCGGTAGGATGCTACGTGCTATTCTGAGCTCGTCTATGTGACCAGGAAGTGGTAGCTCCACGATAATCCCGTGCACATATCCCGCCCGGTTTAGCTTATTGATGAGCTCTACTAATTCGTTCTCACTTGTCTCTTCCGGAAACGTGTAGCTATCGGATCGTATTCCAACTCGCTTGCACGCGGCCTTTTTGGTTTTGATATAGATCTTGGAACTCGGATCCTCGCCAACGAGTATCATTGCTAGGCCGGGAATTACACCCTGCGCCTTCAAGCGATCGGCCCTTTCTTTCACCTTGTTCTCCCATATCCTTGAGAACTCTCTACCATCCAAGATAGTCGCCACCAATGTGTCTCACCTTTTATATCGACTCGAAAGCTTTTCAATCAAAGTTCTGTTCACTTTTCGGTTGATTAGGCTCAAATGAAACAACCTTCTATTCGGTATGATACACGAGCGGTTAAACGGTGCAGATACCATATAAGCCCTCAGAGAGATAATAGCCTTCTCAAGACCTTTAGAGGATGGTCAACTATTATTGCATCCATTTCGTAACAGAACCCAACTAAATCACCACGCCTTTTTAGGAACCGTACCGTTACTCAAGGAACTTGAAGACCAGACTAGCCGCTAAGGTGATCGATCTTCGGGCTGAGGGAAGGGTTGTTATCCTGAGCCGGAAAGACGGGAAAAAGGCCGATCTCAAAACACATGACAGGGTTGAGGTTGGAACCGATGAGAACGCGTCCACCGCAACCATTTACTTCAGCGATGAGCTTGTGGAGCCCGGAGTTGCCGGAGTGACGAGGGACCTAGCTGAGGTCTTGAGGTTGAAAGATGGAGATGAGATAAGCCTTCGACTGGCTCGCCTACCGGGATCCTTCTCGTACGTGAAGAAGAAGATGCGTGGAGAGAGCTTGTCAAAGGAGGAGATGAAAGCCATAATTGGTGATCTGGTTTCCGGACGCTTGGGTCCCCTAGAAACCCTCGCCTTCGCCATGGCTGAAGAATACGTAGGTATGTCAATGGAGGAGGTTCAATACCTCACCGAGTCCTTGGTGGAGACGGGAGAGGTCTTACGCTTCGATTCTCCGGCCTATGACAAGCATAGCATAGGTGGTGTCCCAGGTAACAAGGTTAGCCTCCTCATCGTTCCCATAGTCGCGTCAGGGGGTTTGCTCATTCCCAAGACCTCGAGCAGATCCATCACGAGCCCATCAGGGACCGCCGATACGATGGAGGTACTCGCCAATGTTGAATTCGACGCCTCGGAGCTTATGGAAATAGTCAGCAGGGTCAACGCATCGATCGTATGGGGTGGTATGCTGAATCTCGCACCGGGAGATGACGCCATCATCAGAGTAGAGCACGTAGTGGGGATTGACCCTGAATCGCAGATGATGGCGAGTATTTTGGCAAAGAAGCTGGCTGCAGGGGTGAAGTATCTGGTCCTCGACGTGCCCACGGGAAAGGGTGCAAAGGTTCAGACCCTGGAGGAGGCAGGCTCGCTCTCTAGAAAGTTCATAGAGCTTGGGAATAGGCTCGGCGTGCAGATCCGATGCGGTATTACTTATGGAGAGCAACCGATCGGTCACGCGGTAGGTCCGGCACTGGAGGCGAGAGAGGCGCTGAGGGCTCTACTAGGCAAGGGTCCGACGAGTCTGACCGAGAAATCCGTATCCCTGGCCGGGCTGCTACTCGAAATGGGCGGCAGGGTAGCTTTAGGAGGGGGATACGGAGCAGCGAAAGATCTGTTAAGGAGAGGTAAAGCTCACAAAAAGATGCTGGAAATCATCGAGGCCCAAGGCGGGGATCCCGATCTGAAACCGAGGGACATTCCTATAGGAAGGTACAAACACGCTATTCACGCTCCCGCAAACGGATACGTTACCTCGGTTTCGAATAGGGCGATCACAGCAATCGCCAGAGCCGCTGGGGCACCCGAGGAGAAGGGAGCTGGTCTAATGATTCACGTGAAGCGGGGGCACAAGGTTAAAAAGGGACAGCGGATCCTAGAGATATTTGCCGAGAGGAGCACTAAACTCCAGGATGCTGTGAGAACGCTCAACAAGGAGCCGCCGATAGTCGTTGAAGGGATGCTGCTAAAGGTGATTCCCGAAAGGGAAATTTTCACGACGTTTTATCCAGGTTCAAAATAGTCCTCTGGCATGTGCGTGAGTAGATGAAGTATCGGGATTTTGTCGATCTGAGCTACAGGCCATCTGAAAGTGATATCGTTTGTGACTTCCTCGTAGAACCTTCGGACATGGATTTGGATGAGGCGGCTGGCGGAGTGGCTGCCGAGAGTTCGATAGGAACCTGGACGAAACTAACGACCCTACGAAAATACGTGAAAGGACTCCGCGCATCCGTTTTCAGCATGAAAGGAAGTGAGGTACGTATAGCCTACCCCATCGAGCTCTTCGAACCCGGAAACATGCCCAACATCCTCAGCAGCCTAGCCGGTAATGTCTTCGGCCTAGGAAGCCTAAGGAACCTGAGACTGAATGACATACATTTTCCAGAGGAACTAGTAAAGAGCTTCAGGGGTCCGAGATTCGGTATCCCTGGCATCAGGAGAATTCTGAAGGTTCCGAAGCGACCTCTAGTTGGGACCATCATCAAACCGAAGCTTGGGTTAGGAACAAGGGATCATGCGAGGGTGGCGTACGATGCTTGGATCGGGGGATGCGACATAGTGAAGGATGATGAAAACCTCAGTAGCCAAAGCTTTAACCCATTTGAAAATCGCGTTGTAGAAACACTGAAAAGGCGGGATGAGGCGGAGGAGGTAACGGGCGAAAGGAAGGTCTACATGGTTAATGTGACAGCGGAAACCCAGGAAATGCTAAGACGGGCTCAATTTGTTGCAGATCAAGGTGGAGAATACATCATGGTGGACATCCTGACCTGCGGATTCTCGGCTCTCCAGACTCTACGAAATCGTGAGTTTGACCTGGTTATTCACGCTCATAGGGCTGGTCACGCCGCCTTTACCAGAAATCCAAGGCACGGCGTAAGCATGAAGGTTATCGCCAAGCTGGTCAGAATGATCGGTTGTGATCAGTTGCACGTTGGAACGGCTGTCGGAAAGATGTCTGAAACTAGGGAAGAGGTTGTTGATAATCGTGACGCCCTAAGGAAGGACATGTATGGTCTCAGACCCGTTCTCCCCGTTGCTTCTGGGGGGATCCATCCTGTTCTGGTCCCAGCGCTGATGGAGATATTCGGAAACGACTTTGTTATTCAGGCTGGCGGGGGAATACACGGACACCCAAACGGAACTGTCAGCGGTGCGAAGGCTATGAGACAGGCTGTGGATGCTGTGATGCAAGGTCATTCTCTCGAAGAGTATGCTAATTCCTACCGGGAACTGAGAGAGGCGTTGGATACTTGGAAGTGATGTTTTAGCGAGTATTAAGACGTCCCTCAACACAACCTCGTAGATCCGTCGATCCTCTAGGCCCACGGTTCCTCTTTACCGTAGGCCCAGCCAAAGCGATCCTTAACTAGGAATAGAATAGAGTGAGGAGAAACCACTCCAGCCTCCGTTACTATGGAATCAATGTACTCGGGGGGAGTAACATCGAAGGCTGGGTTGCGAATGGATACACCTGGGTTCTTAGACAGCCATTCCGCAGGAGCCACCTCTTGCGTAGGTCTTTCCTCGATCTCTATCAGTTCCCCGAGAAACGTCCTTGGACTGAACTTATACGTCTCCGCCCCAACCATCACGTTAACCCTGGTCTCATGCGCCGCCAAGGCGATCATCGATGTGCCGACCTTATTCACGACAGCCCCGTTAGCAGCCACGGCATCCGCACCAATCACCACCTTGTCGACTTTGGGCATGAAGTATCTTGCCGCCGAATCCACGATGAGGGAAACGGGAATGCCGTCCTTAGACAAAACTTCTGCGGTGTACCGACCCTGATAACGGGGTCTGGTCTCGGACACGAACACGCTTATCGACTTGCCCCCCCTGTGCGCATGGCGGAGGATGGCGATGGCGGCTTGGCTATTACAATGAGTAAGAATGACATCGTCATCTACTATGCGACCCGCTCCTATTTCGCCGATTTTCTTCACCGCGATGAGAGAAGACTCGATGAAATCGCCGACAGCCGAGGCAACCGATTCCTTGATGCGCTCGGTGGATGCGCCCTCAGCGTAACGCTCCCTGGCTCTGTATAACACGTACCGCAGGGCATTCGGAAGC
>JBHIEI010000063.1:0-7100 GCA_046760555.1 Bathyarchaeia archaeon | reverse complement strand
ATCTTTGCCAGACCAACTGACTTGAGGTTCACATCGCCATATTTTTCCCTGACCTCGCCCCAGTCCCTAACGAATCGGATGTAAAATCGCCTTCCTTTGAACCTTCCCTTGAAAGGTTTCCTCCTTTCGAGTTCCATGAAGTTATTAAAGGGTAGGACTTTGTGCCACTCCCTATAGATGTGTAGAAGATCCTCTCGATCGTAGGCTTTCAGACGCCCATCTTCGGCCAGTCCTTGAAGGGCTTCATGTGCCAATAGACAATTTTTCTTCCCATAGATCACCAAATCGACATCGGATGAATCGGTGTGAAGCCCAACCAATACGGATCCCGTTACCCCCATTTTGTTCCAAGGCACTCCAGAGGTCTTCTGTATAAGCTCAGCCAGATCAACCGCGCATCTCTCCACCCTGTCCAGGTTGCCCGTCGATCCCAGCTCTTCGAGCTTCTGTTGAGGTTTATACCACCGAGTTGCCTTCCTCACCTGAACCTCGACTAGATGCAAATCCAGTATGGGGTCATACACTATGTACTGCGGGAAGCGATCCCTCGCAATCTGATCATGATCGGAAAATGGAGGGATTTTTGTGAAATTCGTTATTCCACGCCTCCTATCGCCTAGGGGATCCGGTAGGTACCTTACGAAACATACAACTCTGTCGGGTGGATGGACATGCCCTCTGACATAGAAGATAAAACGCTCTGGCGTTTCAAGGAAGTCCCCTTCACGAGCCCTGTGTGGCAACTGCATAGAAACTGGAGTTCAAACCTAAATTCTTGACGACGAATGTAACTGAGATGCGGAAGCTCCATGCGGATCTTGCTGGCCTAGAGGTCGGGGACGGTCTCCCAGTTAGAATCGTTGGCGCGATCAACGTGAGCCCCGAGTCTTTCTACAAGGGGTCAGTACGCATCTTAGCGGAGGAGATCGCCGAAAGAGCGAGGAGTATGGTGGAAGGGGGAGCAGACATCATCGACATAGGAGCCATGTCAACGGCACCCTATCTAGAAACGGAGATATCGGTGGAGGAGGAGGTGAAGCGGGTTGTAAGGGCGATCGAAGCGGTTAAAGGCGCCGTGAATGTGCCCGTTTCCATCGACTCAAAACGATGCAAGCCGGTCGAAGCGGCGATAGAGGCCGGAGCTGACATCGTCAACGATGTAAGCGGTCTAAAGTTTGATCACAATATGCCAGAGATGGTTGCGAATCACGACGCTCCCGTGATCCTTGTAGCCTCAAATCTTCCTAGCGAAGGGGATCCGATCGATCGCACAGTTGTCGCGCTGAGGGAGAGTATGGAAATTTGCGAAACGGCCGGGATCGATGTGGGCAAGACGGTAATCGATCCAGGGATAGGTTTTCACAGAGAAACCAGTTGGAAGTGGTACGACTGGGACTGCTTTGTTATCAGGAACTTATCTCGTCTCAGGGTTCTGGATAGGCCGATATGCCTCGGAGTTTCGAGAAAATCGTTTATCGGTGAAATTCTCAGCCAAAGCGATCCGTCTGAGAGATTATTCGGGTCGTTATCCGCGACGGCCATCAGCGTTCTGAACGGAGCGCACGCCATCCGAACGCACGATGTAAAACCAACGATCGAAGCCACAAGACTCGCGGAGTATATTCGTGACCAGCAGCTCAGCTCCTAGAGGCCCCGTATCTTCTCTTTAGCTCTTCGACTTCCCTAAGGAAAATGTGGTCGATCACCGACCCTTTCGCATCGCGTATTTCCATAACATCAACAAGCTCGGTGAACTTCCCGCCAGCGAGTCCGTTTGCTAGTATCGCCCCTCCTTCGGCAGCTTCCTTTGCGACCTTGGCGCTTCTCCTCACAACCCTTACAGGAGCAAATCCTGAAAGCCTCTCTTCCAGGGTCTCTCTCAGCCTTCTTTCCCTCGAGAGTCTTCCCGAGAGCAGTATCTCGCGAGGTTTCTTTACCGATACCGTCATCGCTGCCACGCCTTTGACAACGCTTTCAATCAGTGCCTCCCAAGCCTGTGTGGCCAAGGGATCCTTCTCTTTCGCCAGTCTCATGAGTTGTTGGGGTGTCATGCTATCCCTGCCTGTCATTGAGGCCGCTCCACCACGGAAGAGTAGTGTCTTTTCGAAGCCCCCCAACAAATAGGCTAGTTCGCCGTCTAGTGACCCTAGAGTCAGGAAACCTGGACCACCCATACTTCCTCCAATCCCATCCACAATTTTTCCATCGGCGACGCCAAGTACCGCCGTATAACCGTAACCAACCTCAGCCAGGATGAATGACGTCTCTGCGTAACGCAGATTGAAGTGTTCAGTCTGATCCTTCACTGCCAAGACGGCGCAACATAGCTTATCGGCCGTACCCATGTCGATCCTGTTCGCCTTTCTGTGGACCGGGATGGTTGGCAGATGAATGACCCCTGGGATAAACCAGATTGGAAGCTTCCGCTTTTTCAATAATCTAAATGCCCTTTGCATGCCAAGCAGAACCGGGACTTTCGGAAGATCTTCGGATCTCACCAGTGTTGTTTGGAACAGGTCCCAATCGGATGCCTCGTCTAGCTTAACAAGGGGAAGACCGTAGCCTGAGGGCCCTGCTATGAAGTCAACCGGCCCGACGCTGGTCAACATATCGACGAGAGATTCGGGTTTCTCGGCGATTTCAGACGATAGTAGCGTTGAATCGATGATCACGTCTCCCGACTGATCATCAAATCCGAAGAAGTCGAAGCTATGGGTGCCTGGGTCTACACCGACCGCCTTAACCATACCCCAGAGTTGTTAGGCTTGGTATAAAACGTTGTCCCACCGATTTTTTCCGCCAAAAAGTCATCCAGAGCTTTCTCGAGATCAATGGCCCCTTTCTCTCCCTCCACCAAACCGTAGAAAGCAGGACCCCAAGAGCTCTGACCTGCTCCATAAGCCCCTTGATCAAGCATGAAGCCCACCCCCTCTTCCACCACAGGATCGCTGAACCTTCCCCCCTGTATAGAGCTCCAGTAGTCACCTGTCTTGAAGTCTAGGTCTGTGAGGGCTTGCCCAAAACCGACTATGTCCCTCTCAATCAGGGAGGGGATCATCTTGACCAAAACCAGCCTAGCGATCTCGCTGGTGGCTTCCTTGGTCATGAGAGGAAGCTTGCTGAAATGCTCCATTTCCTTCCTTCCGCTCAGACCCGGTTTTGTTTTGGGGACCCCAACTACGAAGTACCAATCGCTCGGGAATTCATGTCTGAGCAGCAGCGGAGGAAGGGCCCTCGGGCCAGCAACTCTTTGACCCCCGTCGAGGATGAATCCGCCGAGCTTGAATGCGTACGTGCCAACACCCGATACCTCTCCTCGGTGTAGGACCCTCGAAATTTCTTCAACCGTGGTATCGATCTCGAAGAGTTTCGCCAATGAAGATCCTATGGACAGTGCCAGTTGGGTGCCTGATCCTAAACCCACATGCTCGGGGATGGTCTGCTGAATGCATATTCTCACCCCATCCTCGACTCTGAATTTCTTGAAAAAGGCTTTGGCATAATGGATCGCCTCATCCCTCCTTTCTCCCTCCACAACCAACTCTTCATTGGGGTAGGCTTTGAGCACAACATTCGGATGCTCTATTGCCACCCCAACACTGCAGTAGATTCTCCCAAGATCTCCCCTAAGATCGATGAGCCCGAAATGCAGGCGGGAGGGGGATTTCACGACAATTTCTTCGACCATTTCTTTCTCCATGTCTCGATCTTTTGGGCCAATCCGTTCATGATTTTCATCTGAGTGGAGTCGTCAGGGCAAACTCTCTGGACAACGTCTTTCAGGTCATCAACCTTCACGGCTAATCTTTCCGCATCCTTGGCCCTGCCCGTCTGAAAAAATCTCCTTATTCGGGTTGCGTGGATGATCGCCTCTAGAGCTGCGGATGTCCCCCGACTGAAGGCTCGGGGAGTGAGCTTCCTGACCTCCACCAGTTTCGCCTCGCACGGAAAGGCTACTCTTTCATTTGAAAGGCTCCTGACTCTAACAGCGCTTACCTCGATACTCGCGTCGGTTTGCCTCAGACGAGGCGCGTTAACGATCTCGGCTTTCTCGAACCAATCCTCCCTGATCCTTCTACCTTCCTCGTCTTTGAACGCGGTAACGTAGAAGATCTCAGCGTCGTGGGTTAGATTGATGACGGCGGCTCTTTTGGCTTCCAGATTAAGGAAAGTCTGAGACCCCCTGTAAGGTCTAATCTCTAGCTCTTTGCTCCCCGTCCTAACCACGCCCATGGGAGCAGCATTGGGCTCCTTTCCCATTCCATAAGTCGTAACAATTGTTTCGACTACGCCCTTATACGAGAAACCCAATTCATCGAGTAGTCGGGAAACATCCGTTGAGATGATGGGCATGTTCATAGAATGGAGAACCTATATTATATTGCTAATTACGTTGGTTTAATGCTCCCATCCGACGTTCATGAACGAAGACCCGAGGTCCCTATCCACCTGCAGGAAGTAGGAGTCACTGGGATACGCATTCCCATTCGGGTTTCGCTGGGGAGAAGATCCAGCATCATGGTTCCCAAGGTGAGCGCCTTCATCGACCTGCCAGCCAGACAAAAGGGAATACACGCCTCCCGAAGCTCGGAAGCCATAGCCGAAGCTGTCAGCGAGGAGGCGGGGAAACAGGTCAGGATCGAGGAGCTGTGCGTAAAGATAGCCGGGAAATTGTTGCAAAAACATCCCTACGCCCGAAGTGCCAAGGTCTCCGCAAATGGTGAGGCGGTGATGGCTGAGAAGACGCCTGTGACGAAGGTTCGGACCTTCGAACCTTATGTGCTTCAAGGGAGCGCCAGAGCGTGGAGAGAAGGGAGGACGATACGGACAAGTAAGATGGTTGGCGTAGAGATCGTCGGCATGACGGTATGCCCTTGCGCTTCTCACATGCAAAGGAGTCACTCCTCGATCGCCATTGAGGTGCCCGAAAGCTATGGGCTTAATGCGCTGACGCTCATCAAGATCGCCGAGGAGGCCATGAGCGCGCCAGCCTACGAGGTTCTTAAGAGGGAGGACGAGATCGCCTTGGTGAAAAAAGCGGAAAGGAGACCGAGGTTCGCGGAGGATTGCCTGCGGGTGATGGCGAAGGGTCTCATCGATAGTTTTTCGGACCTGCCGGATCAGTCGAGAGTCTCTTTCAGCGTCAAGAGCCTCGAGAGCATTCATAGACATGATTTTCTAGCCAGACGAGATGCAACCCTAGGGATTCTACGCAGCGAAGTCAAATCCGGCGGGGATATCTAGGAGATCCGTCATCTGTCTACCAATCGGTATTACCAATATCGTACAACCCTGGGCTTGTGCCTGCCAAACTCGGAAGTGATTTTCTCCGTGACATCTCCAATTCCCGATGTTACTCGTTACCTCATGGATTCGAGATTACACCTCCCCTCATTTGGGACATTAGGGCTCGCTGGCTTTTACGTTGACGGTAGCCAGTCCGGCATCTATATCTAGTTCTAGCTTGAATGGGGTCACATCGTAATTAGGGGACCTGTACTCTTTCTTTTCACCAACTTCCCCTACAAACGTCCAGCCACTTGGGAAGTCTAGCGAACCTAAGACCCTCGCCGTTAAACGACAACCTGACTCCTTGGGCAAGATCAGATCCAAGGTAACTGCACCAGAATCTATCTGAGCCTCGGCGACCCCCGGACTGTGATCTCCCGAGAAGTCCACAGTGGCAGTGGCTGCTCCGAGATCCATTTCGAAACTCTCGAAATCCGTATTCGCCAAGGAGAGAATGGTGACAGTAGCAGCGCCGACCTCGAGGTTGACATCGGCCTTCTCGAGATTCGTAAACTCAGAGAAATCGAGAGTAAGTGTCCCTGCCCCTGAATCTATATCAAGCTCCTTCAATGGCAGTCTTTTCAGTTTCATCGACCCTGAGAAGGCTCCTAGATCCATGTTAAACGAGGTCGTCTTGTCGTACTTGCCAAGAGTCAGGGTGTACTCATTTATTATCCTCCCCGTTGGTGGGAAGAACCACGGTATGCGGGTTTTAGCTTTTATGGTTATGGTGAGGGTGTCGCCCACCTGTGCGGACTTTATCATAGGCCGAGACTGACGAACGTTGTATCTTGCTTCGGCATGAAGTATTGAAGTGGCGTCATCGATCTGCTGAATGTCCAGATCAACGGCACCTAACTCTATCAGAAAAACAACCTCACTGGCTGTGGGATAATCCGCGACTTTGACGTCAAGAGTTTCAGATCGTAGACCGCCGACCACGCCAATGGGGAACAAAACGAGAATTAAGGCGATGGCGCCAACGGCTATGGCGGCAATCCCGATAACAATTGCTGGTTTTATCTCCATTATCCTGGGATCTCCTGTTGTTAAATAGATTCTGTAGATTAGATTCTAAAAATGTGCATCAAAGCGTCCTTCCAGCGTTTGGGATGCAAGAATCTCGGCGACGCCTTTTCACATATGTTGATTTCTCTACAAAGACCACAGTTGCTGCATTCGTCGATGGCCCCTCGATCAATGGGGATTAGACCCATGGGGCAAGATTCCCTGCATAGTTTGTCGCATCCGAGACATTCGGGACATTCTCCACAAAATATGCATCTTCCGGCTTCTTCCATGGCCATCTCCTCCGTGAATCCAAGTTCGACCTGCTTGAAGTTACAGACTCTTTGATCGAGTGGGAGAAGGGGCATTGGTTGCCTCGCCCTTTTCACTACGTCCTCCCTAGACACCTCTTTAACTTGCTTATCTTCTTCCCCTCTTTCCATCCTGAGATCTTCCCCCCTCAGATATCGATCTATGGAGACTGCAGCTCTCTTACCCGACCCGATCGCTTCAATAACGTTCGCTGGTCCTGATACCACGTCCCCACCAGCGAAAATGTGAGGCAGACTCGTTTGTAGAGTAACTGCATCGACCGAGATGGTGTCCCCCTTTAGAACCTCGACTCCCTCAGGTAGAGTGAAGAGATCGGGTTTTTCACCAATAGCTATCACTATTGTATCAAATTCTGTGACGAACTCTGAACCCTCAATCGGTACGGGTCTTCTCCTCCCAGTCTCATCAGGCGGTCCTAGTTTCATTCGAGTACACTCTATGGCCGTGACTGAGCCGTCCTTACCCAAGAC